>CAZJTP010000119.1:0-13895 GCA_964548955.1 uncultured Phycisphaeraceae bacterium | reverse complement strand
CCCCGCGCCGTCGCACTGGGCGTCGTCGCAATCGTCCGTCGCCGTGTCCGTGCACGGCGTCCCTGCGGTTACGAAGCTGTCTGTTGGACAGTCCGCACTGCTACCGTCACACGTCTCTTCAACGTCACACTCGCCCGCCGAGGCGCGACACACCGTTCCCGCGGTTACACCCACGTCCGCCGGACATGCGCCGCCGGTGGCCCCGTCGCAGGTCTCCTCTACGTCACATCCGCCGCCGTTGTCGGCCCGGCAGACATAGCCGGAGGCCTCCACGTCATAGGTCTGATCACACGTCCCCGCGCCGTCGCACTGGGCGTCGTCGCAATCGTCCGTCGCCGTGTCTGTGCACTGCGTCCCTGCGGCCACGAAGCTGTCCGTCGGACAGTTCGCACTCGTGCCGTCACACGTCTCTTCAACGTCACACTCGCCCGTCGAGGCCCGGCACACCGTTCCCGCGGTTACGTTCGTGTATTCGCAGGTGCCGGCATTGCACACATCATTCGTACAATCGTTGCTGTCGTCACAGTCATCGTTGTCGACGCACCCCGAGAGCTGCATGCTCCAGACGATCAGGTCCCCGAATTGCCGCTGGCTGTCCGTGCTGGTGCTGTTTTCGTTGGACATCTGCAACGCGTAGGTTTTGGCGGCGCTGATCTGTTCGGATGCGGTGACCAAGTGGGTGGTCCGGTCCACGTTAATGTCTTTGGCATCGTCCGATGTGAACTCTGAGAAGGCGCTCCCGTCGGTCGTGTTCTGGATTCGCGCCGCGGTGGAACGGTAGTTCTGCCCCTGCCACGCAAACCCGTTGCCGATGACCACCACGTACTCGGTCTGGTTTGGAGTGTAGGTGTTCGTGAGCCAGTCGTCCCAGCCCAGTTCCCCCCCGCTCACCTCGAACGTGGCCGCCGTGGCACTCTGGACGTCCGTCGTCGTCGAGACCATCTGGTCGAAGGCACCCGCTCGGATGACGATGATGCGCGAACGCCTGAAACCTGCGGTGTTTATGCCCTGGGAGACGCCACCTTGCAAGGTGAACGTGTTATTCCCGGCACTAAGAGTGTGTATCCGGGCGTAGGTGAAGTTCTGGGACATGCTGTTGGTCTCCCATTCCTTCGCCCATTCCCTCTTCTGAGTGGTGCTCGCAATCTGGAAACGCATGGCGGCACCACCACTGTTGCTGCCGTAGGGCATGGTGGCCTCCATGCTCGCGAGCACCATGTAATCCCCGTCCTCCGGCAGGTTGAACGTCACATCGCGAACGTTCACCCAGGCCCCCGACGTACTCGTTTCCTCCGTGTCGCTGTTGTGGAGGCTCTGCCAGTAGTCGCTGGTCTCCGTGAGCGAGTCCAGTGGGATCGCGATGATCCCCTTGCCCATGATGTAGCTTGTACCGGTAACGACCTCGTGCTTGATGCGCAACTCGTCCGTGCCGTTTCCGATCACGATGTAGAAGCCGGAGAGCTGGTGGACCCGGACCGCCGCAGGGATCCCCGTTGACGAGCCTTCGTCCACACTCCGGGCGATCACCGTCGAACCGAACTCGATGCGAGCGCCGATTTCATTGGAAGTACCGGCGCAGCCGTATCCGGCGTGGTAGATCACGAGATGGTCGACACCGTTCGCCAGACTCGCTCCGGCAACGAAGGTGTCCGTGTTCGTCCCATCGGTTGTGCTGCTTTGCTGCGTGTTGCTGTACGAGGATTGGGGAGTGATTTGTGCTTCGACCGACGTCGCGTCAAGCGAGATAAAGAAGACGTCGAAGACAAAGCACCACGCCAGCACAAGCCTAAACCGCACCGGCTTACGTCTCGGTCGGGTGTCACCCGCGACTTGCCCAACCACTAGACCGGAGTGCAATAACATTACGAGGAGAGCGACCAGCGCACGCGAATTTCGGACTAAAGCGCACGCCCAACGCACCAAGCTTGTGCTAGTGTCCCGCGAAACGTTGACAGTCTTAGCAGCAAGACCGGCGGCGCCCCGTTTACCTGATAGTAGCGTTGTTGTATCCACGTTCATTCCCCCTACGCCCCACGACGTGTTTCACATAATGCGAGACCATCGCTACCAGTACCGCGAAAGTCCCGCGTGGCCACAGTCCACCTGACCCTCCGCACATTCAGCTGCAAGCCCTTCCAGGCAACAACTTTACGGGCGATCGACAGATCCGATTGGCAGGCGCATCGCTACACTGCTCGGAGCTATTCTCCAGTTACGCTGCGGAGAGCTGATTCTCGCCTGGTTGTAGACCACCCCCATGCCCGAACACACATCAGCCCCAACAAACGTGACGTTGAGTATAGCGATTAGAACTATAAGCTGCAAGAGACGGCGGGTTAAATTGGCACTTTAGCAGATACGTTTATAGGACCTTCAGTCGTTCTCGGACAGTAGCGTGACGCGGGCGGTCTCTTATTCTACAAAGACCTTGCCGCCGACCGGACCGTCGCTTCGTGCCAACACGCAGGCCACCGGCAACGCCGCCTGGGCTAACGTGTCCACCTAGTCCTCGAAATCGGCGAACGTCGCCCCTTCCAATGGAACGCTCTCATCCTCCGGAATCACTCGATCCAACTGCGCAGTGAACGCCGCAAGGATCCGCACCCGCGCCTCCTGACGTGGGCTCCGTGCCGCCATTATTGGGTTCCTCCATGAAGCCATCCCCGAAACGCCCGGGTCCGCCCTCCGTGGCCAACCCCACCCTCATGATAATCCCAAAAAGCGCCACCGATACTGTCACGAACCCCGTCACGGGGATCCGTCACTGTTTGCTCGACACCCGAGTAAAGCAATGGTAGTTTGCGTACAATAAATGTGTGCAGTCCACCCGGAGTGACGAACCGATGGATGAGCCCAAGGATGCTGCTAAGGCTGGCAAAACGGACGCCAAAAGCGAGAAAAAGGTGGCCAAGGCCCAGGCCAAGCTCGAGAAAAAACAGGCCAAGGCACGCGCGGTCTCCCCAACTCCGCCTGCAACTGCGGTAGGTCCCGCGGTGCGACCATCGACTGATGCGTCACCAACACCCGCAGAGCGCTCGGCTGCAGCGGCCGAACATCAAATCAAGCTCCAGCGATACCGCGTGGTGATTTCGCTGGCGGTCGCACTGATCACCCTGGCCACCTTGCTGGTAACAGTCCAACCGTGGAAATACCTCAAGGTGCCTGCGCCGCCGGATGAAACCACATCTGCAGTCCACAGCGAAGTACGCTAAACTTGATGTCGGGTATGATTGGCAAACCGCCGCCTCGTCGTCCGGCGGTGCTACTCCCGAGATGAGGAGTGTACATGATGAACGCGACTGTCGGTCTGATCGGAACCGGGATCATGGGCGAGCCGATGGCCCGCAATCTGCTGCGGGCCGGCTACTCCGTGTCCGTATACAACCGCACGCGGGCGAAGGCGGAAACATTGCTCGGCGATGGAGCAACATGGAAAGATTCGCCGGCCGCCCTGGCCCGGGAGGTCGACGTGGTCATTTCGATCGTGGCCGATTCGCCGGACGTTGAGGACGTCTATCTCGGATCACGCGGCGTATGCGAGACCCTGCGCACCGGAACACTGTGCATCGACATGTCCACCATCGCACCGGAGGTCGCCCGGTCGGTGGCTGGTGAAGTCGGGAACCGCGGCGGCTGGTTTCTAGATGCTCCGGTTTCGGGCGGGAGAACCGGGGCGCAGGCCGGCACGCTTTCAATTATGGTCGGTGGTGAGGAGTGCAACGTGGCCCGGGCCAAACCGATCTTCGATGTCCTCGGCAAGTCCACCGTGCATTGCGGTCCGGTGGGCAACGGCCAGCTCACCAAGCTCTGTAATCAGCTCCTTTGCGGGCTGAATCTGCTGGGCGTGTGTGAGGCCGTCGTATTCGCAAGGCGAGTCGGGCTTGATCCGGGCACGATGCTCAAGGCGGTGTCGAAGGGGGCGGCCGGCTCCTGGGCTCTGGACAATCTCGGACCCCGGATGCTCAGACGGGACTTCACCCCCATGTTCATGATTGATCTGCAGCAGAAGGACTTACGGATTGCGCTGTCGACGGCTGCTGGTAATGGAATCCCGCTTCCAGGCGCTGCCCTTGTCTCGCAGCTTCTCACAGCTAACCAGGCGGCTGGCGAGGGTCGGGATGGGACGCAGGCCCTGGTTAAAACGCTGGAACGCCTCACCGGTCTAGAATAGGGGTTGGAGCGATGGATGCAAGGCGATGCCGAAGATGCAACACCAGGCACAAATAAACATCCGGCTCCGCAACCTCGGGATCGAGGTGCGTCGCCGGATGTTTCTTCCCCTCCACTGTATATCAACCTTGCCAAAGGCGGACCGCCTGCCACCCCTTGGCATTGCGAGAGCGCCGGGCGTTGATAGACGCACAGAGTGCACTGCGCAATCACCGCGCAGCAACTCTTCCGCCCCCTCCTAGCTGGTTCCCCTCGTTTACCGGATCCAGATGTGACAACTAGCCGACGCTACGCCAGTAAACGGAATCACTCCGTCGACCAGTCGAACGCTCCGTATATTACCTGGACGTGACGACTCCTGTCAAACCTAAACTGCCCACATTCTCAGTTTTTTTTTGCCGTACTATCCCTACACCGGTTGCTCTTCCAGCTGAACACAAATTGTCCCCAATATAGGTCGCAAAACTCACAAGCTTAACATCCGGTGCCTGTCCGCGCGACTTTGGGTCCTGGCGCGCTGCCGTACGCAAAATATCCACTCAGACCGCCAGATAATACCATCCTCTCACGGCAGAACACTGCTTGTGAGTTCTCTGACATTGGTAGCGAGCAAGATCGCCCTACTCGACAACTCCCGTGTCCCTGACGCATGTTGGGCGTTGGTCAAACGAACGCCTAGCACCCGCGCTAGCGCCTAATATGGGCAACAACCTGTTGGCAAACTGGTTAAACTCGGCCACACTCGGACAACGATACCCTCATGTACAATAATGAGGGAGCCGTCGTAGCTCAACCCGCCTGACGGTCGAGTTCCTCCTGGTAGCGTCGCATAACCGCCTGGCGGGTGATGAGTCCTTCGACCTGGGTGCGGTCGGCGGAGCTGGCCACCGGAAGTGACTCAACATCGTTGCGGGCGAACTTGTCCAACACCACGTCGAGGGTTTCATCCAGGCCGATCGTGGGCACACCGGAGCGGGTCAACTCACTGACGACCAGCAGCAAGACCGCCTCGGGCTGCAGCAGGGTGGTGTGTACGTCCTGGCCGGTCAACAAGCCTTGATAGGTCCCCCGTTCGTCCACAACGACGAAGTCGACGGCACCGGTTTCACCGGCCATGTCTATGACGCGCTGGAGCGGGTCCTCCGGATGCACGAACTGCGCCGTTTTACATTCCACGTCTTCGACGGTGACACGCCGTAGGATGGTCAGGTCGGTTACCGTGCCGACGCGGACGCCGCGCCGTCGCAGCTTCAGCGTGTAGATGCTGTCGCGCAGCAGCAATTGCGCCCCGGCCATTGCGACTATTACGGCGAACATGACGGGCAGAATTACCTTTGGCTCGCGCGTGATCTCATAGAGTATGACGATGGCGGTCAGTGGTGCGTGTGTGGTCCCCGCGACGAGTGCCGCCGCGCCGACCAGCGCGTAGGCCGTCACACTGGAGCTATGGATAACGCCCAGTTGGGCGAGTGCCATGCCGAAGGCACCACCGAGCGTGGATCCCAGAAGCAGCGACGGCGCAAAAACACCGCCGGAACCTCCACTGCCGAGTGTCAGGCATGTGGCCGCCAGTTTCATGAAGAACAACGCCAACAATCCGGTCACGGTCATCTGGAAGAGGTCACGACCGAGGGTGGCCTGAATCGCTGGGTAGCCGTTTCCGAAGAACGCCGGCATCCCGTTGGAGTCCGTTGCCTGCATATAGACGACGCCAAGGAGCCCAAGTCCTATCGCCCCCAGGGCCGGCTTGAGCTGCTCGGGAAAACGGATCCGGTCGGTCACGTCCTCGGTGAAGTAGAGGGCGCGGATGAACAGAACCGCGGCCAGAGCGCAGAGGAGACCGAGGATCAGAAACAACGGCAGCTCGACGGGAACAAACTGATAGCCGATTTCGCGCAGCGCCTTGACCTCGAACAGGGCCTCATCCCCCAAGCGTAGGGCATGCATGACCGAGCAACTGATTACACTGCTGAACACGACCGGGGAGAACGTCCGGAACGAGAAGTCCTTGAGGAAGATCTCAAGGGCGAACAGCACACCCGCTATAGGCGCGTTGAAGATCGCAGCGATGCCCGCCGAAACCCCGCACGCCACCACAATACCCCTTTGGCGACGCCTTATGTTAAGGTAATGTCCGACGCTGCTGCCGATGGCTGCGCCGATCTGGATGATCGGGCCCTCGGTTCCCGCCGATCCGCCGGACCCGATGGTCAGCGCGCTGGCGACCGCCTTGGCCGACGCCACCCGCGGTCGGACCTCGCCCCCCTTGCGATACAGCGCATCCATCACCTCCGGCACTCCGTGCCCCTTCGCCTCCCGCGCGAAGTAGTAGGTGATGAAGCCAACCCCCAATGCCCCGACCGTCGGCAGTACGACCAGCATCCACGCCCGACCGGCAAACAGTCCGTTGTGCTCGCCGTCGCCGTATGCGAAGTCACGTGCGATCTCGATCAGGTAGAAAAACAGGTGGGCGAAGATCCCCGTCGCCGCCCCGATCAGGATAGACACCACGATCAGAAACGTCTCATCGCTCAGGCCGATCTTCGTAACCGCTTGACGAAAGCGGATGCGAAGCCGCTGGCTGCGAACGGCGAATCTTCTTATCTGTCCCGGCACGGCAATGACCTTCGGTTGTCAAAGAGGTGAGGCACGGTAGCAACCGGCGCTGGTGTCAGCAAGCGAGCCGCCAGACAGCTCCGGGTTTCTCGCATCGAAACGTTCGTTATCTCACGTATCTGCATTCCCCGCGTAGTGCTTTGGGGCTCGCGGTGTCCTTGTCGGTCTCTTACAATAAAGTCCATGAGCGATGTGATTCAACCGGTTCTGGGGCGTGATGTATACATCGCTCCGACCGCCTACGTAGGCGGCGACGTCGTGCTCGGCGATCAAGTTGCCGTGATGTGCCAGGCGGTGATCCGAGGCGACATCGCTCCGATTCGCGTCGGGGCCCGCACCAACATTCAGGACGGCGTCGTCTTGCACACCGACGACGGTACGCCATTGGACATTGCGGATGAGGTCAGTATCGGTCACCGCGCGGTCGTGCATTGCCGGCGCATCGGCCCAAGAACGCTGATCGGAATCGGGGCTATCCTACTGGATGACTGCGTAATTGGCAGCCACTGCATCGTTGCAGCGGGGACGGTCCTGGCCCCGGGGACCACCGTTCCGGACGGATCCGTCGTGATGGGTGTGCCCAGCCGGATTGTGAGGGAGGTAGGCGAGCGCGACATGAAGGCAATCGACCGGGCCGTTCACAATTACGTTAGGATCGGCCATCTTCATGCCGAAGGCCGATATCCCAATATTGCGGCGCCGTGACCGAATCCTGATCCAGGGGGGGGGGGTGCCGAGCCCGGAAGGCAGCGTAGACCGGTAGTTCACCCTGCTGCAATGCGGCCTGTGCGACCGGTCCGTGCCGAAGGATGCGTTTGCGGCGGTGGTTATAAACGGTGGGTGAAATTCCAATGGCTGCGGCGGCAACTACGTGGCACACTACAAGGGTAGGGGCACCACCCGTAGGCGTGGACATACACACGGTCCGGTTTGTGTGGGAATCCGACTTTCTTGAAAACACCCGTAGGCCCGAAACGTCTGTTAGAATAGAGAAGCTATCCCAAGCGGATCGTGGGGGCTCTCGGGCAAAGCGCGATCCCATTGAAGGAAGAAGCCATCATCGGTGAGCGAACGACCTGACAATCCATCCACTGCCGGTGACCAGACTGAATCGGAGGCGCCGGTGTCCACCTCGATATCGTCGCAACCGACGGTCCTCGGTGATTTTGAGCTTCGCCGCGAGATCGGTCGCGGTGGAATGGGGACGGTCTACGAGGCCTGGCAGCGGTCGCTTAAGCGCACCGTGGCGGTGAAGGTCCTCGGTCGGCAGGTCAGCTCCTCTCCTTCGGCGGTCGTTCGCTTTCAACGGGAGGCACAAGCCGCTGCGAAGCTTCATCACCCCCACATCATTCCCATCTTCGCGCTCGGCGAAGAGGAGGGAACCTACTACTACGCGATGGAGTTCATTGACGGTCCGGGACTCAACACGGTCATTGCTGAAGCCCGCGCCCGTCAGGCAGTCGATACGGCCACATCCGACCTGGCCGAGACCGTGGTTCTGGATCGTGCGGCCAAGTGCGAGGAGAACGGCACGGATTCTGGAGAGGCACACCCATCGACCGGCGGCTCTGACGTCGGCAATTCGGCAACCACGACGCATGCTCTTTCCGGGATTGGTTCCGCGGAGGAGTTTTTTACCGTGGTCGCCGAACACATCGCCGCCGTCGCTGACGCGTTGAGCTATGCCCACCAGCAGGGCGTGGTGCACCGTGACATCAAACCGCACAACCTGATTCTGGGAAGCAACGGCAAGATGCGCATTTCGGACTTCGGCTTGGCGCGGCTGGCGGAACAGCCGGGGGTGACGATCACGGGAGAACTGATCGGTTCACCGCTTTACATGTCACCGGAGCAGATCACCGGTCACCCCGGCAAGGTGGATCATCGCACCGACATCTGCTCACTCGGCACGACGATGTACGAATGGCTCACGCTCAAACCGCCCTACCCGGGCGAAACACGCGAACAGGTCATCAGCAAGATTCTCACTTCGGAGCCGTTGTCGCTCAGGACGCATAATCCGAACATCCCGGTAGACCTGGAGACAGTGTGTCTAAGGGCGATTGAGCGTGATCGCCATCGGCGGTACCAGACAGCCGGTGAGCTCCGGGATGATCTCAGGCGATTCATCGCGAACCGCCCGATCAAGGCCAGACGTGCCGGCTTGGCAATCCGGATCGGGAAGTTCATCGGTCGCCATCAGATTGCCTCAATCGCTGCTGCGGCTGCGGTCGTGGCGCTGGCTTTGGGATTGGCCTTGGTGCTTACGCAACGCCAGGTCGCGACGCAGTCAGCCTCGGTGGAGCAGGCCGACAGGGTTCTCGACCTGTTCAGCAGGCTTCCGCTCGAGATCGGTACACCGCTGCGCATGGCGGAGGCGGCCGTTCCCATTCTCGAAGACGTCGTCCAAAGCGGACAGCCGGCGTTGAACCAGAAAGATGCCGAAGGATCCGAAGGGGCTACTCCATTTGCTGTGTGTACGCCTGCCGGGATTGCCCGGGGGGCTGTCCGCGGGTTCTGGGAGGCTGTCTCGGGGTACGGAGATCCCTCCTCGGCGCTGGGCACCGCAGTCGCATTCTCACCTTCTCTAATCCTTGCGCTTGAGCAGTGGGCTGAGGGACCAAGCGTGGCGGTCGACTTCGCTGGGTTGCATTTGCGTGAGCAGCCGGACCATTTCGAGGCCAGACAACTGCGAACGGCGTTGCAAGGCCGGCTTGGCCAGTACGATGCGATGCTGGAGGATGCTGAGGAACTGGTGCGACTCCGACCGGAGGAACCGAACGTCTATGTATGGCGGGGGCTTACCCACCTGCTTCTTGGCAACAGCGACACTAGTCTCCACGATCTGAACCGTGCCGCCGAGTTCGATGCGACCTCAGAGTGGATCTTGGCGTTTCGCGGCCTGGCGCTCGTTCAAGCCGAGCGGGTTGTCGAGGCGAACTCGGCGTTTGACGATGCCCTCCAACATGAGCCCGATCTCGTCGTGGCCCTGCTGGGACGAGCGAGCGGGCGGGCTGCTCTTGGGAACATCTCCGGGGCGGTCACCGATCTTACTCATGTGCTGGAGATCGAACCCGACAATGCCGACATCCTCGCGCTGCGCGGTGACCGCTACGTGGAACTCAACGAGTACAAGGACGCCCAACGCGATTACCAACGCGCCATGGACATCGCCGGGCAAACACCCGCGATGCTGGTGAGGTATCTGTTCGCCCTTGCGCAGGAGCGCGGCCCGGCAGGCTCTGATAAGGCGACACTCGAATCGACCGGCGAGGCCGAGGTTGAAATTGACGTAGCGGAAACGATTGATCAATCATCATCGAACAGATCGTGGTTCGACCAGCTCTTCCACAGGCTGTCGCCCCGCCAGCGGAAGCCCCGCGCAACCGAGACATCGGCGAAATCGATATATGGCGGATTCAGTATCGTCGGCCTGCGTGGTTGCTAGCATGGTGGGACTGTGGTCGACTCACGGAAAGATGTAGATAGCCTCGTCGATGCCCTCCGGTGCCGGATTCCGATCGACCATCTCTTGTTCACCTTCACACGCAGCGCGGGTCCCGGCGGACAACACGTCAACAAGGTCAGCACGCGCGTCACCCTCCGGTTCGATCTTGACGGCAGCGGAGCACTGAGCGAATCCGAAAGGCGAACAATCCGCGCGAAACTCGCCGGACGAGTGTCAAAAAGCGGTCAACTGCGCGTCGTCTCGATGCGGCACCGTACCCAGCGCGCCAACCGCCGCGCCGCAGTGGACCGGTTCTATGAGTTGCTGGCTTACGCTCTTACCCGGCAAAAGCCGCGCAGACCGACCAAAGTGCCACGCGCGGCACGCGAGCGGCGCTTAAGCGACAAACGTCATCAAAGTCGCCGCATAGAGCAGCGCTTGGCCAGATTCACGAACGAGTGACGCCGGCGAAGCAATGTCACGCGCCGAATCCCATGAAGGCTGCCGTAGGTTTTACCTGTGGTCGCGGATTAGCGGATCACCGCACCGTTAGGACACCCACTTTTGACAATGCCGGCGAGGCGGCTATTGTGTCACCGATCCGACCAAGTTAGCTGCTGTAAATTAGAGAGAGAACTGATGGAACCAGGCAAGACGTCCAACGCGTTCGGCACCCGGTCAACGTTGTCGACACGGCAGGGAGATGTGCGATTCTACAGGCTGGCGGCCCTTGCGGATGCCGGCGTCGGTCACGTTGATCGGCTTCCGTTTAGCATCAGGGTGCTCCTGGAAAGCGTCCTTCGCAACGTCGACGGATTCAGTATCACGGAGGATGACGTGCGTGCCTTGGCTGAGTGGGATGCGACCAACGTTGCCAAGCGCGAGATTCCCTTCGTTCCGTTCCGGGTGCTGCTGCAGGATTTCACCGGTGTGCCGGCAGTCGTCGATCTGGCGGCGATGCGCGACGCCATGGTCCGGCTGCGTGGCGACCCGAAAAGAATCAACCCGGCCATTCCCGTGAACCTGGTCATCGACCATTCGGTTCAGATTGACGCGTTCGGTTCGTCCGACGCACTGCGAATCAACGTTGATCGCGAATTCGAGCGGAATCGGGAGCGGTATCAGTTCCTGCGCTGGGGTCAAAACGCGTTCGACAACTTCCGGGTCGTACCGCCCGCGACGGGGATCATACACCAGGTCAATCTGGAGTATCTCGCCTCCGTCGTGGCGACGCGCGATGTTGGCAGCGTCCGTGTAGCTATGCCGGACAGTCTCGTTGGGACCGACAGTCACACGGTGATGATCAACGGCCTCGGCGTCGTCGGGTGGGGTGTCGGCGGGATTGAGGCCGAGGTGGCCATGCTGGGTCGGCCGATCTACATGCTCATGCCGGAGGTCATTGGTTTTCGTCTGACGGGTGAGCTTCCGGAGGGTGCGACGGCGACGGACCTCGTGCTGCGAGTCACCGAGATGCTCCGCCGGAAAGACGTTGTCGGGAAGTTCGTCGAGTACTTCGGCGACGGCGTGGGCCGCATGAGCCTGGCCAACCGTGCAACCGTCGCAAACATGGGCCCCGAGTACGGGGCGACGATGGGCTTCTTCCCAGTGGACGGCGAGACACTGAACTACTTGCGTCTCACGGGGCGTTCCGAGGAGCTGATTGATCTGGTTGAACGCTATACGAAAGAGCAAGGTCTTTTCCGCAGCGGCGAGATGCCCGATCCGCTGTACACGGACACGCTTGCGCTCGACCTGTCCACCGTCGAGCCGAGCCTGGCCGGTCCGAAGCGCCCGCAGGATCGCATACCCTTGCGTCAAATGAAATCCTCGTTCGCCAACGCCCTTCGCGCACCGGTGAGTGAGCGAGGGTTTTCCCTGGACGAAGCCTCGCTGAACCGAACGGTCAGTGTGAAGTTCAATGGTGAGTCGGAAACACTGACGCACGGGTTGGTCGTGATCGCATCCATCACAAGCTGCACGAACACCTCGAACCCGTCGGTTATGGTTGCTGCGGGCCTGCTCGCGAAAAAGGCAGTTGAGAAAGGTCTGAAAGTCAAGCCCCATGTGAAGACCAGCCTGGCGCCGGGTTCGCGTGTTGTGACCGAGTATCTCCGTGACGCCGGTCTGACACCTTATCTTGAGAAGCTCGGTTTCCATACGGTCGGCTACGGCTGCGCGACGTGCATCGGCAACAGCGGTCCGCTGCCCGAACCGGTGGCCGACGCCATCACGAAGGGTGAGCTGGTCGCCGCCGCCGTCCTCAGCGGCAACCGGAACTTCGAGGGCCGGGTGCACGCCCTGGTGAAGGGGAACTATCTGGCCTCACCGCCGCTGGTGGTGGCCTACGCGATCGCCGGGACGACTGACATCGATATGACATCCGAGCCGCTGGGTGTCGGTGCGGACGGATCGAACGTATATTTGAAGGACGTCTGGCCATCCCAGGCCGAGATCGCCGAGTTGGTCGCCAATTCCGTGGCGCCGAAGAGCTTCCGTGAGCAGTATGGCAGCGTTTTTGAGGGAAGTGAGCAGTGGAATGAAATCAGCGGCGCAACTGGGGATACGTATCAGTGGGACAAGACCAGCACCTACGTCCAGAATCCGCCGTTCTTTGAGGGCCTGACAAAGGAGATCAGTCCGATCAAGCCGATCTGTGGCGCGAGAGTGCTCGTGATGGTGGGTGATTCGGTGACGACGGATCACATCTCACCAGCCGGGGCGATCAAGCCGGATTCGCCGGCGGGTCGGTATCTTCAAGAGCGCGGCGTTAAGCCCGTGGACTTCAACACATACGGGTCGCGACGGGGTAATGACCGGATCATGACACGCGGGACTTTCGCCAACATTCGCCTGCGGAATCTGCTGGCACCGGGTACAGAGGGCGGCGTGACGGCGTATCTCCCGACCGGCGAACAGATGTCGGTGTTCGACGCAGCCGAGAAATACCGGGCCGATGGGACGCCGCTGGTTGTTCTCGGAGGCAAGGAGTACGGCACGGGTTCCTCGCGCGACTGGGCCGCCAAGGGTACGTTGCTTCTGGGCGTCCGCGTGGTGATGGTCGAGAGCTTCGAGCGCATCCATCGCAGCAACCTCATCGGTATGGGTGTTTTGCCCTTGCAGTTTAGGGATGGCGAGAACCGCGAGTCACTTGGTATTACCGGGAACGAGGTGTTCGACTTCGCGGCTCTTAGCGACGACCTGGAACCGAGACAGGACATCGAGGTTCGGCTAACGGACCCCAAGACGAACGTATCCCGGTTGATCACATTGGTGTCACGCCTTGACACTCCTGTGGAGGTCGAGTACTACCGCAACGGAGGCATCCTGCCGGCGGTGCTGCGTAAGCTCGCCGCATCGTAACGAGCCACGTAATACCAACTCCACTTTGGCATTTCCGATTGGTTCATCGTGGAAATGGAACGTGGCCAATGTATTCAAGGCCGCGCAGGCTTCAAGCCGCATGCTCGGCACCTCCATATTTGCTTATTATTTATTTTTTCAACTCCGGCTGGCTGATTAGAGCCCGCCAACCCGTGCGATCGATTCCCTCGCAATTGCCCCTTGACTTGGAAGTTAGGTATATGTTAGGATCATCGGAGGTGTAAGCCGCGTGTGGAGGCGAAGGTGGTCGATGAGCCTGTCAACCCTGTTCCTTGACATG
>CAZJTP010000118.1:0-13917 GCA_964548955.1 uncultured Phycisphaeraceae bacterium | reverse complement strand
CGAGAGACCGCATCGAGCAATCCAGGTTTTATCCTGTTGCGCGAACCCCTCTTAGAAAGGAAGCCCCGTTGAAGAGAAGTCGATGCAGTGGTCTGATCTTGGCGGGGGCTCTGGCGCATGTGGTAGGGCAGTTCGCCATTGTCTGTTCGGCGCAGGATACAGGCCGCGCACAACCGACCGGGAAGATGAAGTACCGCGGGCTACTGGGTTTTGAGAGCAAAAAAGTCAAGCAGCAAGAAGGAAAGACGCTTTTGTGGTCGGGTGGCGGCAGCACCACCAGTCCGGACGCGGAATGGTATGATTTCACAGGTGCCCCGATTCCACCGGCCGAGCTGCAATTCGGGATCGGCAAGGACCGCATACGAGCGATTGACGATCCTGTTTTTGTATTACCCGACGACCCCCGGCTGCTGAAACTGCCGCCCAGTCGGTACCGCCGGGATCCAAGACCGAAAGCCAACGATGACATTATCGTGATGGGTTACATCGGCGACGGCGAGGCCCGAGCGTACCCAGTCGGGCTGCTGGATCACCATGAGCTTGTGAATGATGAGGTTGGCGGCAAGCGCATTACCGCGGGCTGGTGACCACTGGCGAAGTGGGCCGTCGTGCACGGCCGCGAGAAGAACGGTGAGGTCGACCAGTTCGGCGTCAGCGGATACGTGTTTAAGGACGTCTTTCTGATCTTCGATCGCAAGACGGAGAGTCTGTGGTATCCGCTGGATGAGGGTAGATGGACTGCGATCTCCGGACCTCGAAGGGGTGAGACCATCCCCTTTCTGGCTGAACTGCCGGTGGTGACGCTCGGTGAATGGCGTAAGAGCCATCCGAACACTATCGTGCTTCTCGGCTCCAAGAGTAGGATAGAGAAGGCAGAAGGCAAGTAGCCTGCAGGCGTTGGAGGCAGGCGATCGGTCGCGGCGTTTGCAGCAGGCGGTACGAGATTTTGCGGGACCGGCTTTTCGATCGGTCTTAGGGCTGAGCGAATGGTCGGTCCCGTCTTTCTGCGCACGTCGATCGCAAGACCGCAGGCCAGCAGCACGCAGACCGAGGGACTCTCGGATGTGATCGCCGACTGTTTACGGCAGACGCATCACGGCTCGCTTGGCTGAACGTTTGCCGGCGTCGGGGGATTCGACCGGCAACCCAGGGCACTGCGCGGTGCGGATTTCGCCGTCGCGAGGGTTAACGCCTGTTCAAGATCTGCAATGATCTCATCGGCGTTCTCGATGCCGGTGGATATTCGCACGAGCCCGTCGGTGATGTGAGCACGCCGTCGTGCCTCCGGCCCCATGGATGCGTGTGTCATACTGGCCGGGTGCTGAATGAGTGTTTCGACGCCGCCCAGGCTTACAGCCAACGTACAAAGCTTGACGGCGTTCATCATCTTCCTCCCAGCCTCGATGCCGCCCTTCAACCCGAAGCTTATCATGCCGCCCGGACCGGACATCTGTTTCTGAGCGACCTCGTACTGCGGGTGGCTCTTTAAGCCGGGGTAGCGGACCCACTCGACGGCGGGATGCCCTTCGAGGAACTCGGCTACCTTTTGAGCGTTCGCGCTGTGTTGTTTCATGCGCAGGGCCAGCGTCTTGATGCCGCGGTGTACGAGGAACGACTCAAACGGCGGGAGCACGCCGCCAAGGTGGTTCAGTATCTTGCGGAACGCGGTGTAGCGGGCTTCGTCCTTGACGACAATCGCACCGCCGACGACATCGGCATGGCCATTGAGAAACTTCGTGAGGCTGTGAACCACGACGTCGACGCCCCAGCGGAATGGTTGCTGCAGGATCGGGCTCATGAAGGTGTTGTCCACGACCACCAATGCGCCCCGCTCATGAGCGAGCCGGCAAACAGCCTCGAGATCGGCGATCACCAGCGTCGGGTTTCCCGGCGTCTCGATGTAGACGACCTTCGTGTTGGGTTGGAACGCTTGCTCGATGGCGCTGAAGTCCGATGTGTCGACGCTGGTCGATTCGATGCCACACCGGGGCAATACGGTATCGATGAGCGTACAGGTTGGCCCATAGACGGCGTCGCTGCTGATAAGGTGGTCGCCCGCTTCGAGGAGTGAAATGAGCGTCGTGTGGATCGCAGCCATCCCACTACCGCAGGCCAACGCACGATACCCGCCCTCGAGGGCAGCGATGCAGTTCTCCAGGGCCTCAACTGTCGGGTTGCCCATCCGCGAGTAGATGTATCCTTGCTCCTCGCCGGCGAATAGGGCGGCTCCCTCCTCGGCATTGGCAAAGGAGAACGTGGACGTCTGGCAGATCGGCGGGACGACCGGACGGTACTCGTACTCATCGACTCCCGCATGGACGGCCAGTGTTTCGGGCGACGCTTTGTCGTGATGTATCATAGATTCCACCTTCAATAAATAATCGAACGAAGCTAGTTAGGCACCATTGCGGCGCAACACTCATGCCATGGATACAGCGCACACGCGCAATTATCTCACTCCCCTCCCCAGGAGACACAAGAGACCAGCAAATGCCGTACCATACAACGGATTCGGCAAATAGCCTACCCTGCCGTGAGGTTTCCTGCGCCGCGGTTTGCGGCGCCATTATCAGCTTACGCCTATGCCGTCGAGCCGATGAAACCTGTGAAATACCACCCACAACTCTGGGCACCGAACAACTTCTTGCATTGGATGTGGCGTACGTGACGGTCGCAGCACACGCCAGGCCACGTATAATCGATCGGACAAAACGCAGGCTGACGTGGGGTCTGTGCGATGATAATGCTCACGCTCGCTCCACGCCGAATGGTAGGCGGGCCTGCCGATCCACCCTACCGATCCGCGAAGACGATCGATCACAATATGAAGGGCTGAGAATATGAAAGAGCATCCGTTTGTGTCGCTGGCGTGGTTTTGGATCTCCATTCTTCTTAGCGTTACGTACGCAGAGGCCTGCACCAACATTCTGGTGACCAAGGGAGCCTCGCAGGACGGATCGGTCATCATCACCTATACGTGCGACGGCGAGTTCCATCCGCACCTGAGGTACTACTCCGCAGCCGACCACGAGCCGGGAGAGTGGCTCGAGATCAAGGACTGGTCCGGGAAGCTGCGGGGTAAGATCAAGCAGGTTGAGCACACCTACTCCGTCGTTGGTCTGATGAACGAGCACCAACTGGTCATCAGCGAGACAACCGCCAGCGGCCGGGAGGAACTGATCAATCCCGACGGCCTGCTGCACTACTGGGACCTGATGCGCCTGGCGTTGCAACGGGCCAAAACAGCCAGAGAGGCGATCAAGGTCATGACCGATCTTGTGGCAGAGTACGGTTACCGATCGATGGGTGAATCGATCTCAATTGCTGACACTCAGGAAGCGTGGCTGCTGGAGATATTCGGACCGGGGCCCGGTGGACAAGGTGCCGAATGGGTGGCACTAAAAATCCCGGATGGGTATGTCTCGTGTCATGCTAACAAGGCCCGGATCGGCGAGTTCCCGCTGGATGATCCCGAGAACTGCCTCTATTCCGGCAACGTCATCTCCTTCGCGATCGACAAGGATTATTACGACGCCGGTTCTGGCGAGCCGTTTCGCTTCTGTGACGCTTACTGCCCCGCTACTCCGAAGAGCTGCCGGTACGCCGACGGTCGCGTCTGGAGCATACTTGGCAGGGCGGCGCCGTCCAAGAACCTTTCGCCTGACTACTACCGAGCCGTAGAAGGTGCCCAGCCGTATCCTCTTTGGATCAAGCCCGACAGGAAGCTGACGACTTCCGATGTGTTTTCCCTGATGCGCGATCACTTCGAAGGTACGGATTTCGACATGACCAAGGGGATCGATGCAGGTCCCTATGGGACACCCCTGCGGTGCCGGCCGATCGACTGGACGATCGAAGGCGTCGAGTATGCCTGGGAGCGTCCAGTCTCCACGCAGCAGACCGGTTTTACCTTTGTCTCGCAGTCACGTTCGTGGCTTCCTGATCCGGTGGGCGGTGTCTACTGGTACGGTGTCGATGACACGTATACCACGGTCTATGTGCCGCTGTACTGCGGCATCAACGAGTTGCCCGAATCGTACACCGTCGGCAGCCTGGGTGAATTCTCATGGGATTCCGCCTGGTGGGTTTTCAATTTCGTCGCCAATTATGCCAACGTCAGATACTCGGACATGGTCGTGGACATTCAGACCGTCCAGCGCGATCTGGAGGGCAATCTACTCGCCCTGCAACCCGCCGTCGAGAAGACGGCTGTCGAGCTCTCAAAGTCAGATCCAGAGCTGATGACTCGCTATCTGACGGACTACTCCGTGTCGCAAGCTCAACAAGTGGTTAAGCGCTGGCGGGAGCTGGGTGAGTATCTCGTCACCAAGTACAACGACGGGTACGTCAAGGACGAGCGAGGTCGACCACAGGAAGCCGGGTACCCGGAGACCTGGCTGCACAAGGTCTTGTCGAAGCGTCCTAATCAGTTTCGCCTTCCGGAGAAAGCGGCAGACGTCCCGGAATCCAAGCTCGTGGATTGACGGCATGGGATATGCGCTACGGGCTTCAGGGCATCGTCACTCATCGATGCTCCGCGCGGGATAAAGCCCGCGGCTCGCTGTGTTGGAACGTTGCTTGTTACCACGGTACCGGCTGCGACGTCCCGAGCCCCGGACCCAGCAGCAGTGCGTTAAGAAAAAGCCGGCCTGTGCCTTCCAAGTACCCGCGGAAGAACGGGTCGGTGGCAAACAGAATGATCTGGCCATAGCCGACCCTCTCAACCGTCGCATAGGCCGTGTCCGCCAGGCGCTCCCGCGTTTCGGGCCACACCAGACCGGAAAGTCGCAGCGCGCCTACATCAGCGAGGCGGACCGGAGTCCGGATCGGGTGTTTGGACATGAAGGCGTTGCCACCGGAGAAGAATACCGGCAGCTTGTCACGTTCCATCACACCTGCGGGTAACCCGAAGCAAAGCCAGTGCTCCGGATCAAGCGAGGTCGCGAGCATAACACCGCTCGGGCTGAACAGCCGCTTCCAGGTGTCATCGCGTTTGAGGTATTCAAGGTCTTCTGATCGCTTGCGCTTTCCGCCGGAGTCTTCTTTGCCTTCTGTCGCCTCCGACTTGGCCTCGTCGCCGGACTGAGCAGGAGGGCCCCAGACGACTGCCGGATCGACCGTCACCTTTCGGGCGCCCTGCTCGCGCTTGAGCGCTTCCTGGTAGACAGCAAGTTCATCCAACACGTCTCGCCGCAGTCGAACCGAGCTGAGGCCGTTGTCCTTGCCTGCCGCAAACGCCGCGGAGTTACCCATGGCGATCAGTGTGCCACCCGCCTTTATCCAATCACCAAGCCTGTTGCGAACGGACTCGTTGAGCACTCCGTTCATCCCTCCCGGGCTCCATGAGTGCGGCAGGGCGATCACGTTGTACCTGCGCAGGTCGATTCTGCCGATGGATTGCACGTTGATCGGTGAGACCCTCAGGCCCAGGCGCGCGTCCAGCAGGTGCCAGGTCGAGCCAAAGGACGTGCTGGAAAACGGCCATTGCGATGCGATGGCAACGCGCGGCCGCACGAGCAGGCGGAACCGTTGGCCACCCAGATCGGATCCCTTCTCGGACAGCGCAGTCTCGGTTGGCCTGATGTCCAGGGCAAGATCGTCCGTCAACTCCTTGAGTATGTCCGTAAGATCATTTGGATTCTCGTGATTGCGCAGCAGCAGGGCACCCGGCCTGTAATCGTGCCCTCCGATCGTAAATGGCTTCATCGCGACACGGACCTGGCACTCACGATCGAGCAGCCGCACGACGGCGCGATAGACATCGCTGCTTGCACCATCAATGAGGAAGCCATACGCCGGTCTTGTGACCGGCCGTTCGCCGTGAGGCGAATCCATGTGTCTCGACGCAACGTCCGGCACACTCCCCGCCCAGTAAGCCTCGAGCCCATATGCCATGGCAAGGTTCCAGGCAGATACATCATACACCCGCGTGCCGCGGCGACTCTCGACGTGTTTGCGCTCCTCGTGCAGGAAGGTATCCGTCATGTGGGGATCGAAGTCCAGGATGCATCGCAGCAAACGCCTGTGCGGTTGCGCGGCCGGGACCATCAGGGTGCCGGCCGGCAGATCCTTCGTATCGGTCTTGTTACCCCAGACATCAACCACGTCGCTCGCCTCGAAGGCGCCCGAGGCGAAACTTGACTCAACACCCTGCCTCTCAAGCAGTTCGATGAAACGTTCGAACAACGGTCGATCGGCAGGAGGCGGCAGCAGAAAGACCTCCGCACCGGACTGCGCCTCCGAGACCGCCCACCTCCGATCATCCAGGTAGTCACTCAAGATGGCACGGTGATTGGCACGCAACGTCCCCAAGTTGGCGAAGCTGCTGACAACGTGATGGTGGACCGACTCCGGATAGGTCAAGACGTCACCCGCAGCCCGCTTGATCAGGGTTCCGCCGACCCCGGCCTGCTCGTAGAGAATGCCGATGGCTCCGTGGAGGTTAGCCCAGGCGTTGGTGTAGCCGGGGTACCACTCGGAATACCACTCCTGCGTGTAGTAGCTCCAACCGTGACTATCGAACGCCTTGGCCTGATCGGCTGAGAACCGACGACGCCACCTCAGATTATCCTCAGACAAGTCGACGTTGAACGGTTCGCGCGGAGGGTCGAACAGGTAGGTATCCAGGGATCCCATTTCGTGGGAGTCGACAACCAGGTGCGGATTCCATTCGAGCATTTTTGCCGCCCGCCCTTGCGTTTCCGGGTGCACTTGCATGAGCCAGTCGCGGTTCATGTCAAACAGGTAGTGGTTGCCACGACCTGCGGACCACAGGCCTCTGTGCTGCATGGCCTGGTAGTCCGGGTTCGGCACTTTGCCATTTAGCTGCTGGATCTGCCCCAGGTATCGTTCCCGGCCGTCCGGGTTCTGGAGCGGGTCGATGTTTACGACCAATTCATCGCGCAGCCGGCGGATCTCATCATCCGTGCCGGCCGCCAACTGATACGCCACCTCCAGGGCGGCATCGGTGCTGGATAGTTCATCGCCGTGGATGCAGTAGGCCAGCCAGGCGACGCCGGGGAGAGTATCGAGGATTCCGTTGGCCTCATCGTCGCCGGTCAGTTTGCGAGGATCGGCGAGCTTGGCATTGTCGGCTTTGATTTCAGCAAGCTTCGCATGGTTCGCCTCACTGGTGATCGTCAGGTAATAGAGCGTGCGATCCTCGTGTGACTTGGCGTAAGGTGTTAACGTCACTCGCGGTGATGCCTCCACAAGCGCATGCAGATAACGAACCATTGCATCGTAGTGAACCGCTCCGTCACCGATTGCATAGCCAATGACGGACTCCGGGGTTGGAACACTCGGATCAACAGTGCCTCGACCCATCGAGTACGGTGCCTCCGCCCGCGCGGGACCCTGCACGGGTCGAAATCCGTGGTTTGCGTCGAGTGCGCGAGCTGGTTGGGCGGTCACGGGGCTGCTTGCGCAACCGGCGGCGAGCATCGTGAAAAACACCGTCAGTTTCGTAGCCGCGTTATACCTTCGATCTGTGACTATCAGGGGTTTGTCAATCAATGCAGGCTCCTTCAGGGTTGATAACTAACGACTCCGATTGTTACTACAACCGCAAACATATGCGGCGTCAACCATTCATCACAGCGTTGGACGTTGGTGTTGACCACCGACGGCCTCCCGATAGGCTGTTGTCGTAACCAGGGTGGATAGGTCTTGCTCGTTCCCGTGGTAAGGCTTGCAGCAGCGTATCTGACGCGATGCACACAATGGTGGGCCTGAGGCGAGGTGTGAACCGGTGACTGACGAGGCGAAATCCAGCCGTCGCGCTTACGTCGTGGGGATCATCCTGCTGCTTGCGACGGCTGCGCTGTGGAGTCTGAACGGCGCGCTCATCAAGCTGACGTATGAGGGTGGCAAGGGGCCGCACGCCGTAACCATCGCGTTCTACCGCTCGCTTTTTGCGGGATTGTTTCTGCTTCCGCTCGCCCGCGGGAAGTTTCACACACTCCGCCGCAACCGACGCTGTCCGACGGCGGATAGCAAACCAAGTTCCAACACATCTTCGCCTCCCGCTCGTCATCCGTCATTCGCCACTCGCTATTCGCCATTCGCTCTTCTGCACCTGTTACTCTCCCTTCGTCCCGCGGCCATTGCCTGTGTCATATTCTTTGCACTGATGACGGTGTGCTTCGTACTTGCCAACACCAAGACGGAAGCCGCCAACGTCATCATTCTCCAGTACACGTCGACCTTCTGGGTCTTTGGTCTGTCGCCGTGGCTGCTTCGTGAGAAGCCGCGCACGGGCGATCTGTGGATTCTGATCCTGGCGATGATGGGGATCGCGGTCATCTTCGCCGGGAATGTGGCCACTGACTTTGTCGGCCTCATGATTGCCTTGGCGTCGGGTTTGTTCTACGCGCTGCTCACGCTGATGATTCGACAGATGCGGGATTCGGACTCCGCGGCCGTGACCGTCTTCAACAACCTCGGTTCCGCGCTTCTGCTGTTGCCGGCCGCACTGCTCGTCGGCAGCCTGATGGTCTCACCGCGGGCGTGGATTCTGCTCATTGTGATGGGCGTGGTGCAGTTCGGTGTTCCGTATTACATGTACACGCTTGGCCTGGTGCGGGTACGCGCATACCAGGCTGCGCTCATCACGCTTTTGGAACCGGTTCTTGTTCCGGTGTGGACGTATCTGGCGGTCAAGGAGACCGTGCCGACGACGACCGTCATCGGCGGTGGCGTGATCCTTGTAGCTCTGGTAGTGTTTGTGTTGGCGGCTCGAAACAACGGGCGGCATGCTCGGCGCGGGCGAGCATGATCTTACCTTGAGCATGTCCGCGCTTTGTCCGGGCATGCCTCGCGAGGACTCAATCCGGCGGTGACTCGGATTCGACGCCTTCCAGTGCAGCCAGCGCGGATTTGAGCTGTTTGGACTTCGGATCAAGACTCAGTCCGGCCTGCAAAAGCTCTATCGCTTCCTGCCCGCGCCCCAAGCTCTCCAGAAAATCAGCATATTGCACCCGGGAATCGACGTTCCGTGGGCGGAGTTCCATAGCCGCGAGATAGTGATTCTCGGCTTGTTCGGGATGATCCTGCCGCAGATACAGCCCGGCCAGCTTGATATGGGCGAGGGCGAGTTGCGGGTCGAAGCGCAGAGCCTCGTGGTACCGCGCCTCGGCCTCACTGGGCCGCTCCTGGGCCTCCAATGTCAAAGCCAGATTGAAATGTGCCCGGGCATCGTCGGGATTATCCTCGAGGTAACGCCGATACTCTCTCTCCGCCTCCTCGTAGGCGTCGAGCGCAAAGTATGTGACACCAAGACTGAACCGGGCCTCGTGTTTGTTGGGCATTGCGGCAAGTGCCTGCTCGTAGAGGTGAACGGCCTTTTCGTACTCGCCCTGCAGGCGACGGATGTGACCGAGGTTCGTATGGGCCTGTACCTGCGGCTCGGGCCACGCAGCGCAATGATCCAGAATGTACTGGAAGTGCTGTGTGGCCTCATCCAGATCGCCGCGCCGGCGCAGGAGCACGCCCAGGTTCCCGCGGGCCAGCCAACTGCCGGGATTGTACTGAATCGTGTGACGCCACAGGTCTTCGACGTTTCGATAGAGACAGGCTTGCCGATACGTAAGCGTACCTAAGGCCACAACGACAACGGCTGTCAACACTATACCCAACGCACGGATTGAACTCCTTCGCGTGTGGGCTTTGAATGACTGAGATGCATACTGGATTAGCACTCCGGCGAGCGCCACCACCGACGCGATCACACCTATACTAGCTACGTACTGGAAGTGATCCGCGACGAAGGAGAACCGCATCGGCGCCACGTTCACGAAGCCCAGCGCCGGTGACAATGTTATGACGGTAAAACAGGCTGCAATGGCAAATCCTCTGCCCCATCGGTTTCGCAGCGCCCAAAGCGCAATTGCAACGAGAACAGCCGCGAGGGGCCAGAGCCACGCAAGCGGTTCAACCGTCTCAATGCGCCATCGCGGGTAGTTGAATACCAACGGTGAGGGCCATAAGAGCTTCCCAATATAGAACCACAGTGCCCGACCGGCTACGATCACCCGCTCTGGAACCGACAGGGCCCAGTGCGCCCCGTATGCACCGTGCAGCACATTGTGATGCTCGTACAACACGGTCACCACCCCCATGATCCCACCGGCCACCGCGAAGGGCACAAGCCGCAGCACGTGCCTTATGCCAATAGGTTGTCGCCGCCACCATCGTAAGAGCAGCAGCACCACCGGCAGCGTGCAGATCACCGTTTTGGCCAGCAGACCAAGCATAAAGAGCAACAGCGCCGTCGCGTACCATCGCCGTCGCTCCGTCGCCTCAAACCGCAAGTAACTCTTGATCGATAGGAGGTAGAACAGAGCCGAAAGGACGTTCTTCCGCTCGGTGATCCAGGCCACCGATTCCACGTGGACCGGATGAAGCGCGAAGATGAGAGCCACGACATAGGCACCGCCGAAACCCATCCGCCGCAGCAGCCGCCAGATAAGCACCGCGTTGATCGCGTGCAGCAACACGTTGACGATGTGATAACCGCCGGCGCTGACGCCCCAGAGTCGGTACTCGATCCAGAACGTGGTGAACACGAGCGGGTAATATTGCGGGCTCTGGGCGGTTGTCCAAATGCGCCTCAAGCCATCCGGCGACGTAAGGAGTGGATTTTCGTAGACGTAATCATCGTCATCCCATACAAAGCCGGCGTTGTAGACGGGGCTGTAGGCGAAGACCGTCATTGCGATCAGCAACACTCCGGCGGCAAGACCGGAGAGTCCGCCTTCGACGGTGCCGGCGGCGCGACAGTCCGACACCGGTTGGCGCGTGGATTGCTTCGACTTCGACATCACAAGGTTATGGTATACCGTCCATAGACGCACTACCACACGCACGTGCGTCTCACGGATACGCTCGTGCGAGAATCCTATCTCGCACAAATAGGCCGAGAAGAGATTCTCCGCCCAGCGGACCTTCGCCCGCGTCGGATTCGACAGGCCGGAGCGCGATGACTACTCTGTCGTGGGTCGGCGCGGGATACTCATCGGTCACGCATGCTCGCAAGAAAGGCATGATCGAAAACACCGAGCAATTGAATCGGTCCAAGGGCCGGTCCTTGGGGTATAATCGATCCGTGGTCACTGCGTCAGTTGATAATCCGACATACGCGGTCGGGCGTTGGGCCGGACCGATCGCCATCATCGTGACCGGCGTCGTCATGGTCTATTGGAGTTGGGGGGCCTGGCCGGATGTGCTGGTCGATTTTGGCCGCGAGCTGTACGTTCCCTGGCAGCTCACCGAAGGCAAGGCCCTCTACGTCGATATAGCCTATCTGAACGGGCCGCTGTCGCCGTACGTGAACGCGCTTTGGTTTCGCCTGTTCGGTGTCAGTGTTTTGACTCTGGTCTTGTGCAACATCGCGTTGCTTACCGTGCTTGTGTGGCTTGCCTTTCGCCTGTTGAGGCGGATCGCCGGCCGGTTCGCAGCCACGTGCGCTTGCTTGACGCTGTTGACGGTCTTCGCGTTCACCCAGCCCATTTCGGTTGGCAACTACAACTTCGTTTGTCCGTATTCCCATGAGCTGACGCACGGTCTGCTCCTGTGCACAGCGTCGATTGCATGCCTGTCGCGGTATCGTCCTGGCAGTGGCCCGTTGTGGCTGATTGGAGCGGGTGCTGCACTCGGGTTGGCTTTTCTGACCAAAGCGGAAGTTTTTCTGGCCGGCGCGGTCGCGGTCACGACCGGTCTCGCTCTGATGATCTGGCTGGAGCGTCCCGGTCGCCGCGCCGCGATTCGGCTGACGGTTCTGTTTATCAGTTCAATGCTTTTGCCTCCAGCAATGGCGTTTGGCCTATTCAACCTTGTTATGCCTGCCGATCAGGCCTTGCGGGCAGCGGCCGGATCGCTTGTGTACGTCTTTGGAGAAGGACTGCTGTCGCTGGATTATTATCGCAAAGGCCTGGGGCTGCTCGATCCAGGCGCCAGCGTGATATGGATTCTGGCGTGGATCGTCAGACATCTGGCACTTTTTCTGCCCGTAGGTCTCTTGAGTCTGGCCCTTCGCAAACCGGGTGCATACCGCGCCGCAATCGCCGTAATCGTGTCGCTGGGTGTGGCCGGAGCACTGGCGTGGAACGTACGCGAGATCGAATGGCGCAAGCTTCTCCTGCCGTGGCCGTTGTTCGTCGGTGCAATTTGCGTGATTGCGTTTATAAGAGCTGTCAGACGCCCTGCGGATGGCGAAGCTCGCTCGCGCCTTCTGTTGATCTGCACACTGAGCGTTTTCGCGTTGGCGTTGCTCGCCAAAATGGTGCTGAACACTCGCGTTTATCACTACGGATTCGCGCTGGCCATGCCGGCGACGCTACTGATTGTTGTAACCCTCACCGACTGGATTCCGGCGTTTATTGCGAGTCGCGGTGGTTACGCATGGCTGTTTCGCGGTCCAGCCCTCGCTGCAATGGCCGTTGCCGTGTTCGTGCACGTGCATCGCTCGCACGAGGTGTACAACGCAAAGACGCATCTCGTAAGTGGCGGTGCGGATGCGTTTGGGGCCGACGTGCGCGGAGACGCGGTCAACACCATGCTTGATGAAATCGAAACACACGTCCCGCCCGATGCCTCACTGGCGGTCTTTCCCGAAGGCGTCATGATCAACTATCTTTCAAGGCGGGCCAACCCGACGTCCTACATCAATTTCATGCCGCCGGAGCTGATTGTCTTCGGTGAATCCAACATCCTGGCAGCTTTTCAGGACAATCCGCCGGATTTTGTCGTCCTCGTACACAAGGACACATCCGAATACGGCCCGCGCTTCTTCGGCCGCGATTACGGGCAAGAGCTGTTCACGTGGATTCGCGAGAATTACCAGCCCGTTTCTCTCGTCGGCGCCACACCCCTCCAAACCGACGACTTCGGCATCCTGCTTCTCGAAGCGTCATTAGAATGACACTCACTGTAGTACGGATCTGAATATCAAAGCGGCCTTCGTTCATCTACATCTACTACGACTACCTGCACGCCGCGTACCGCATCGACGCCTACCCGCCGGGCGAGATCTTCAGTATCGGGTTCCGTATCGCCGAAGTTTCTGAGCAAGCTGCGGTGCCTGCTGTCTCCGAATGGGGAATGGTTGCGATGGCCTTACTCGTACTGACAGCGGGGACGCTGGTATGGGCGAGGCGTAGTACGGCGATAGTGTGAGGAGTCCGTAGACCGGCCGCGCGCCTCGTCGGTCCCAACGGGACCGCGGAGTGTAGCCCCGGGTGAAGCGCAGCGGAACCCGGGGACATTGGCGCCATCTCCCATGGCAAGCCCCCAAAGGGGGCGGCGGAAACAACTACGTCCAAATGTACTTCGGGTCGAACGCGATGTGATGCGCCTTGAGCAACGACACGAACTCCTCTTCGAACGTTGTCCGTCGATGATGCGTCTCCTGGTCCTGAATGTACGAGCGCACCCGTTCCGCCTGTGATTCGCTGACCGTAAACGCGCCGTAACCACTCTGCCACAAGAACCGCTCGTGGACTGCGAATGTTCCGTGAATCCACTTTGAGGAATGCGCTTTGATGCTGCGCAGCACGTCGGACAGTGTCTTGTCCTGCCTCAGCCGCGCCAGAATGTGAACGTGATTCGGCGTGCCGTTGACGATGATGGCGCTGCCACCTTCCGCACGGATGCCTCCTGCGAGATAGGTATGGAGCCGGTGGGCGAAGGTCGGCTCGATGAATGGGCGACGGTCCTTGGTCGAGAACACGATGTGATACAGCAGGTTCGTGTAGGAGTGGCCCATGGTCGTGCCTTGTGTCCGTCACCCCTTCGGGGTTTCACATTGCAGTCCGCATTCTAACCCCGGGTTGCGCTGCGCTCCACCCGGGGCTACGTGCCTTCGCCCCAGGGCAATCGCATCTAAATTCCTTTGCTGAGGACTCGGATTAGGTATTCCTC
>CAZJTP010000117.1:0-14029 GCA_964548955.1 uncultured Phycisphaeraceae bacterium | reverse complement strand
ACATCGCCGGGCACTGGCATGAAAACCTTGTCATCGACCGCGGCGGCTACATCGAAATCGTGACCAGTTCCATACTCGATCCACCGCAACAAGGTCGGATCATCGAAATATGGCGCTCCAGCGAGCCGCGGGACATGTCCTTGACACGCGGTTCAAGGGGGCGAAGCTCCCGCAGCGAAGCTGCACCGCGTGTCAAGGATTCGGCCCGCGCGGACCTGCAGGCGGAGGGCGAAGAGTCCGAACTGCGATATTGGATGTTCTCGCACTTGGATGAAATCAACCCGCCGGACGATTCCCATGCCGATCTCTTTGACGACCCGCTCATGCCCATACGCCGCATCGCCGCTGAGCTGGCACGAGTACCGACACCCGAGCCGCGGGTGCATCCCAGATAACGTGGCGAATCTGCAACGTGTGGCACGGTATTCGGGCAGCGAGGCCGTGGTAGGTTTAGCCCCGTTTTACGGGGCTTTCCCGCGCAACGGGCTGCTAGGCCGGCCCTTTTAGGGCCGGTGACCAGGAGCGCCCCACCGACCCCTTTTTCGTTATGTCCGCCTGCGGCGGATAGGTCTGGCCGAAGAAGTCCAGGTCGAGGGACGGAAGGATGAAGGGGGAAGGCGGAAGGATGAGGGATGAAGGATGAAAAATGAACGTCGCGCGGGCGGGGTCCGGCAGGATGATTGTGCGGCGTGTGTCTACCCGCCTTGGGGTTAGCCTGTGAAGTCCACCTTGGCTTCTTCGGCGACCTCGAAGTACTCCGCTTTCTCGACACCGGCGAGGCTTGTGTACAGCCGGCCAAGCATCGTAGGGCAGGTGGTTCACCTGCCTTAACCATCTCGTTGAACCGTGATGGGGACGGCAGGTCGTTGACCTGCCCTACCTGGGTAGGCCACCCCACAACGGCCCGGTCTACCCACCCGTGGAGCCGCCGGTGAAGTCCACCTTGGGGACGGCTTTGGCTTCTTCGGCGACCTCGAAGTACTCCGCTTTTTCGACACCGGCGAGGCTTGTGTACAGCCGGCCCAGCAGTTTGCGCGAAAACGTATTGAGTTGCCTGACAGTCTCGTTGTAGCGTTTGCGCTCCACGCCGAGGCGGTTTTCCGTGCCCTCGATCGAGTCCTGTAGCTTCAAGAACGACTGGTTGGACTTCAGCTCGGGGTATGCTTCGCGCAGGACCAGCAGGCGCGACAGCGCCGATTCAAACATACCGGCTGCTTTCACCTTCTGTCCGACCGACTTCGCTTGGAAGTAGGACTCCCGTGCTTTGGCTATCCCGAGGAAGACATCCTTCTCCTGGGCAGCGACACCCTTCACCGTTTCGACCAGGTTAGGTAGCAGATCCCAGCGCCGCTGCAACTGGTTCTCGACCTGGGCCCACGCGCTGTTCACTTGTTCATCCAGTGTAATGGCCTTGTTATAGCCGCTGTAGATGCAGCCGCCGACCAGCAGCAGGCCGACGAGAACAACCACGATGAAAACCACAAAGACTTTTCCGATACTCATCGAAGCACCTCATATAATTCAATTGCCGATTGGGGATTGACGATTGTCGATTTCAAATCCCTAGTCTCTGCAGGGTGAATAGTAATCGACATATGCAAACCGCAATCTCCAATTGTTCCGCTCTACCAACTGGCGCCGCCTCCGCCACCGCCGAAACCACCGCCGCCTCCGAAGGAGCCGCCTCCGAATCCGCCGCCAAAGCCTCCGAATCCTCCACCACCCCAGGAGGACCGGCGTCCGCCGAGCATGCCGCCCATCAGGCCCCCCAGCAAAAGTCCCTGCAACAATCCACCACCGCCCCAGCGACCGCGGTACCGCGACCTCCTCGACATCGACGAGAAAATGATCAGCATGATGATCAGCGGCATCATGCCGCCGCCGCAGATCAACCCACCAGGGCGCACCCGGCGAGCCCGATACCGGTAGGTCGGCATCCCCGTCAACGTGACATTCGCCTCGTCAGCCACCTTATTCGCGGCGGCCACGGTTAGACGGAACAAGCCATCGCCGTAAGCACCTCGTTTGAAGTAGGTTCCCGCAATCTCCCGTGACAGTGATCCGCACCAGGAATCGGGCAAAGCGCCTTCCAGCCCGTATCCAACCTGAATGCGAACCTTGCGATCCTGAAGCGCCAGCGCAATCAGCGCTCCGTTGTCCTTCCCTTTTCGGCCAAGCTTCCACAGCTCGGCGTGTCGCTGCACGAAGCCGAAGAAGTCCTCGTCGTCTGTAGAGGGAACCGTCAGCACTTTGACCTGCGCAGTGGTTTTCTGTTCGAGCTCCCGCAGCCAGGCTTCCAGCCGCTGCTCGATACCGGGCTCGATGATTCCCGCCCGGTCAACAACGTACATGCCAGGATCCGGAACGGTGACTTCCCCGTGCAGAATCGCCGGCGTGGACACAAGTGACAGCACAATGACTCTGATGGCACAGGTTCTACCACGCATTGGCGATCTCCCCGAGGCTTTCGACATCGTGGTATAGACTCTCGAACTCATCCCAGCCGTGACGGGCCGCCGGGTCGAGTGCGATGCGCACCCCCGCCAATTTGCGCTCTGCGGTCTTCTCGACCTCGGCGAGAACCTCGGTCGCAGGTTTGCCGTCCTTCTGCCCTTTGAGCCACAGCAGTCCGCGAAGCGTCCGCATCAGCCCATCGGCAACGTCAACCTCCAGTGCGCCGATGAACTTCTCTCGTCCCGCTGCGGCCAGCAATCCCTGTCGCAGGCCGATGAGGATCGCCTTGAGTTCGCGCTCGCATTGCAGACGGATGTGGCCGTCTTCAAATGAAAGACCTTCGAAGTGGTCCTCGCCGAAGATCGTCACATGCTGCTGCTTGATCTCGATGAACTCGAGGGGGAACGTGTCGAGTGATGCCTTGATGTATCCGGGTGTCATGATCAGCGGCGCGGCGATCTTCCCCTTGCCGAGTTGCACGCCGTGCTGTGCCAGCCTACGCAACATCGTAAGATCGATGCGATCCACCACCAGCACACTTCTGGCGGTATGCCGTTCCGCGTCGAACGAGCCAGCGACGACTGCTCCGAAGAGTGTCAGGGCTTTGGCGTTTGCGCCCGCCAGCTCCTTGACGAGTTGACCGTAGTCTTCGAGCGGTTTCCGCATCGGCGCTGCGACGCGATCGAGACCTGCCGCTTTCTGTGTCATTATGATTCTCCCAATTCCGAACCGCCGCCGCATCACAACGGCGACCGTAATCCGGACGTTCCCTTATAGGGTTTTGCCGCGGTACTGCCGATTATAGAGTCGCTCGTTTTGTGTAACCGTCGCTGGCAACGTCCTGCCATAGAATAACCCGCATCGGTACTCCGCTGCGCTGTGTCCAATAAGAGAAGAGTTTCTCAGTGTGCCGCACAGCGCGGGGACCTTCGGATTCGGATGCACATAGTATGGCACCGCCGCCCGGCGTCCACCGACAACCCCAGGGAAAAATATCGGGTGCTGCGCGGAAAGTGCCGTCGAGACCGGCCATTAACTGGGCCTGCCGACTCACTGCGACGATGAAGAAGGGGAGTAAACGCGCCGCGCGTGCACCTTGCGCTAACAGGTTGCGGACTTAAGACCGCATGGCGGCGTTCACCGCTTTCGGGCGCTGCAAGGCGCTCGTCGTCGGCGGGTTCGTCGGGCGTCCACGTACTGCAGACAACAACGCCGGGAACTGCAATGACCTCATCGGTATACGAGACAATCAAAGCCGCACACAAGCTCCCGTCACCGACGGGCGTAGCGCTTCAGATCCTCGAGGTTGCACACAACGAGAATTCTACGGTGGAGGAAATCGCGTCCGTGGTCGCGACCGATCCAGGCACCTCCTCCCGGCTATTGAAGCTGGTCAACTCGCCATTGGCGGGAATGCCCCGACAAATAGTCTCGGTGGTGCGCGCTGTAGCTCTGCTGGGTGCCAATACGACCACCGGCCTGGCGTTGGGATTCTCGCTCGTGTCAGACCACCGCCGAGGGAAGTGTGCTGCCTTCAACTACGAGCTGTTCTGGTCGGAATCGGTGGCGATGGCAGTCGCCTCCCGGCATCTGGCCCACCGTGTCGGGAGTTTTGCGCCTGATGAGGCATTCACCTGCGGATTGTTGAGTCAGATTGGACGCCTGGGTTTGGCATCCGTGTTCCCGGACGAGTATGCCGACGCCCTTTACGCAGTGGCCACCGACGGCTCCGAACAACTGGTTGAAATCGAGCGCAGGGTATTCGGAATCGATCACAACAAATTGGCCGCTGAAATGATGAGTGATTGGCATTTACCGGTCTTATTCTGCGATGCCGTGCGTGCTCAAGGTGCGCCGGATACGACGGACATTGAGCCGAACCCCCGGACACATCTGCTGGCGCGCATTCTTCACCTGGGCGGCTTCATCTCGTTGATACTCACGCAACCCACGGTCCACCGGGATACGCTGTCCGTCCTCGTGCAGGATGCCGACCGCCTGAGCATCAGCCCATACGTCTTCCACGAGACCTTCGACGCGATCAGCCGGGAGTGGTGCGAGGCGGGCGGGATCTTCTCCGTCCGGACACGATTGGTCCCGCCACTAGCGGAAATCTATTCTCAAGCACGGGAGTATCGAGAATCCCTGCAAGAACAATCCGATCCGGCATCTCGTCTCCCACGGGAAGGTTACTATGCCAGAGGCTGATCCGCTCTCCGTACTGATCGTCGACGATGACCCGTTGGCGCTGACCTTGCTGAAACGGCATCTCACCGGGGCGGGCTATCGCGTCTTCACAGCCGCCAACGGCGCGGAAGCACTGCGCATCCTCGCGACTGAAGGGACACCAATACTCATTACCGACTGGCTTATGCCGGAGATGGATGGTCTGGAGTTGTGCCGGGCCGTTCGGGCACACGAAGGAATTCCGTTTGTCTACATCATCATCGTCACGGCTGATCAAACGTCGGACGATCGCCTGGTCGAGGCATTTAACGCTAGTGCGGACGACTTCCTGTGCAAGCCCTACAAGGTCAAAGAACTCTTGGCCCGCCTTCGCGCAGGCGAGCGAATCGTCAAGCTGCAAGATGAATTGAACAGCCGCAGCCGAGAGGCACACCGCTACAACGCCGAAATCGAGATCGTCAACAGAAAACTGGCAGTTGCCAATGAAGAACTGAACCGGATGGCCTCCACCGATGCGCTGACCGGCCTGATCAATCAACGGGAGGCATTGACCAGACTGGCGGACCATTGGGCCGCCGCACAACGCCGTGGGGATTCGCTGGCGTGCATTGCCCTGGACATTGATCGCTTCAAGAACTGCAACGACGCGTACAGCCACGCCGTCGGCGACGTCGTTCTCAAAGAGACCGCCGAAATCATGCAGGCCGCCGCCCGGCGCGGCGAGGACGTTTGTCGCATCGGCGGCGAGGAGTTCCTGGTCATATGTCCGCGTTCGACGGAAACCATGACCGCCACCGGTGCGGAACGCATCCGCCGGGCCGTGGAGGGCAACGTGATCCGGTATGGCGACCTGAAGCTGCGCGTCACCGTCAGCGCCGGCGTCGCGGAGCGCACAGCGTCCACGAAAAACCCCGACGATCTTCTCCGAGCCGCGGACAAGGCCCTGTATGCCGCGAAGGACGCCGGACGAAATGTCGTCCGGCTTGCCGGCACCGAACAGGAGCCGTTCACCGACGACGACCTCGGCACACCGATCAAGCAGGCGCTGTCCATGCAAGGGAGACCGGACAAGCCGACCAGGGTGCTTGTCGTCGACGATGACGAGAGCATGCGCGTCCTGTGCAGACGGTTCCTGGAGTCCGCCGGCTATCAGGTGATCGAAGCCCACAGCGGAGAAGAAGCTCTCGTGAAAGCCAAACGCGACGCGCCCGACGTCGTGATTATGGACGCCGTCATGCCCGAAATGGACGGTCTGACGTGCACGCAAAAACTCAAGGGTAACCCCAACACGGCGGGCATCCCCGTGGTCATAGCCAGCTCGCGCACCGACGCCACCGATATTGCCACCGACCTCGAAGCCGGTGCCGACGAGTACCTGACCAAACCCTTGAACTCCAAAGAGCTGGTGCTGAGGGTCAAGGCTCTGGCCCGCCTCCGATGTGAAATAAAAACGAATAACGAGGTGCGCGGGGAACAGTCGCGCGCCTTAGGTCTGGTCCTGGATTACTCGCGTCACATCGCCGCTGCGGATTCGCTCGACAGCGTGCTCGAACGAACGCTTGACGTTTCCGCGGCACTGACATGTTGTCGGCGAGTATCCATCATGCTTCCCGCCGGCGGCAAACCGTGTCTGACCGTGGCCAGGGCTTTGGGAATCGACAAAGACGCCGCAGCCGGTGTGTCCATCCCCTTGGGTACACCCAGGTCGGGCAGAGTATTCGAATCACGGGTACCGACAGTCGTCGGTACGGTGGCCGAAGCGAAGCTACACAGAGACGATCCCGACGCCTCCCTTCTTGCCGGCATCCCGAGCATCTCCACGCCGCTTTGCACCCACGAGTGCGTCGTTGGCGTTCTGAACCTCACGGGACGACAGGGCGGTGAGGCGTTCAAACCGGTGGAACTGGAGTACGTCGACCTGATCTGTAATATCGCCGCCTCCGCCATCCACGAGCACCTGACCCGCCGGGCCCGCGACGAGGCCCGATACTCGATCATGGTCGCCCTGGCCAAGCTAGCTGAGCACCGGGATTCGGAGACGGGCAAACACGTCGAACGTGTAAGTCGGTTCGCTTGCCTGCTGGCGGAGGAGCTTCGTTCCATCGAATGCTATAGGGCGGTCATCACAGACGAGTACATCGCCGACCTTGCGCGCGCCGTCCCCCTGCACGACATCGGGAAGGTCGCCATCCCCGACCATATCCTCCTGAAACCCGGCCGACTCACTGCGGGAGAGACCACCATAATGAGAACCCACACATCGATCGGAGCCAGGACTCTCCGATCCATCGTCGAGCGGGTGCCGGGAGCGCGCTTCCTCGCCATGGCCGAAGAAATCGCTCACGCCCATCACGAGTGGCACAACGGGCAAGGGTACCCGCGTGGGCTCAGCGGCGAAGCCATTCCGCTCTCAGCCCGCCTCGTCACCGCCGCCGATGTCTACGATGCGATCACAACCAGACGAGTCTACAAAAAGGCCATGCCGCACGAGACCGCCGTCACCATTATCACTGAGAGCTCGGGCAAGCAATTCGACCACGACGTCGCAAACGCGTTCCTCAAGTGCGAAGAGGATTTCAGACGTCTCGCCGTGGAACTCGCGGACGACTTCAGCTCCAGCGTCTCACTCAGCCACGTTGACACGACCCCATCGGATGTCGCGGTCGTCGGCGCGCGATCGTAACGAGCGCTCGGCTCAACTTCCCCCCTTTCTCGAGGAGGCGATGGAGCTTCCTTCGCCGCCATCACAGTTGGCGGAAGGTGCGTCCAGTTCGACCGGGCCACGGCGAGCGCCGCCGCCGGGGCATCGGCCCCGAAGCGCCACCTTGCACCTGCGAGGCATGGGGGCAATCGTGGGTGGTCCAAGAGACGGACCAGTGGGACCTACGCACCGTGGGCAAAAGACGATATGATACCGCTCGCCGGCCTCGGAGGCCCGGCGTTGTACCGATGATCCGAACCCGAACGGTGTCACGCAGGCCCCTGCCATGGAGGATCATGCGTGCAGCGCTCCGAATCAGTGAAAGGGACATTCATGCAAGACCCACGTATCGGCATGGTCATCACTTTGGGTTGTATCTGGCTCGGCGGGTGCGCCGCCAGAAACGCTGACGACATCGCTGTTGACGATCAGCCACGCGCTGACGCCGACCGGATCGAGGTACGCGAAGAGTACTTCCCGGACGGGTCCGTCAAATTGCGCACCGAAGGTCGGCTTGGCAGCGACGGCGAGTTCATCGCGCACGGCGCGCACACGCTCTATTGGGAGAACGGGCAGAAGAGGTATGAGGAGCACTACGTCCAGGGGATGAGGCACGGCCCGCGCTCCGCATGGTATGAAAGCGGGCAGATCCGCTCGCAGGGACAGTACATCAACGACAGGGAAGACGGGGCCTGGACCGAGTGGTATCCTAGCGGACGCAAGATGCAGGAGCTGCATTTCGACCATGGGTCCTTCCATGGGACGTTCATCGAGTGGTGGCCCAACGGGCAGATGAGAAGGCAGCTTGAATGGATCAAGGGGAAGAAGCAAGGGACCATGACGCTCTGGGATGAAGAGGGCAACGTCAGGTCACGGGTCGAGTACGTCGATGACGTCGCGCAGCCCTGAACGAGCCGCGGTCTCAAAGCCCGCGCAGGTCGTCAACACCAGAGCAACATCACATGGAAAAGAAGCACCGCGCAGGCTAGAGCATGCTCCGTTTTTGTGTATCACTCGACACCCCACTTTTCCCCACGCTTGTGCGGAGAGACGCTCGTGCGTGAGTCCTTTCGACGCTCGAGTGGGCCGAGACAGGATTCTCGTCCCAGCGCCCCCTCTTTCCCGCCTTGGCAAAGGGGGACGAAAGGGGGGCCGCTATGCGATTTCGCAGAATGCTCTAAAACCTGCGGTTCGCATGTTGTGACCAATGATCGACTGACATCCCCAGCGAGCAGACCATGCCTGAAGCGAGCAACGTCAACACAACGGTCTTTTTCGTTTCGTTTGCCGTTTACACGCTCGGGATCGTCGCCGTCGGGCTCTACTCCGCCCGCTTCGCGCGTCGCAGCGACGAGGATTACTTTCTGGCGGGCCGATCGCTCGGTAGCTGGATCGCGGCCCTTTCAGCATCTGCTTCAAGCGAGTCCGGATGGGTAACACTCGGGCTGGTCGGTTGGGCGTTCGCGTCCGGCGTCTCGGCGTATTGGATCATTCCCGGATGCCTGTTGGGCTTTTTGTTCAACTGGTTTGTCGTGGCGGGGCGCCTGCGCGACCGATCCGACAAGTTATCCGCCTTGACAATCCCCGACTTTTTCGCGTTCACGTTCCGTGAGCGCGTGCCCCTGCTGCGAACGCTCAGCGTGATTGTCATCCTGGTGGCCATGCTGCTGTACGTTGCGGCGCAGTTGGCGGCGGCGGGCAAGGCCTTCGCGGTGAGTTTCAATATCGACTACACGATTGGCGTGTTGATCGGGGCGGGTATCGTGTTGATCTACACGGTCCTCGGAGGGTTTCGGGCCGTCTGTTGGACGGATTTACTACAAGCCCTACTGATGGTCGGGACGCTGGTTGTCTTCCCGATTTACCTACTCGCGACCCAAGGCGGCTACGGGTTCATCGCCGAGCAGCTGCGTGGCGTGGATGCAAACTTGCTTCGCTTCACACCGCAAAAGAGCGGTGCCGCTTTTCTCGGTTTCCTTCTCGGGTCCGGTGCATTAGGGATCAATTTCGGCTACCCCGGCCAGCCGCACGTCCTCATTCGCTTCATGGCCTTGAAGCACCGTCGTGAGGCGATCCTCGGCGGGATCATCTCGTTCGTGTGGGGGCTGTGCGTGTACTGGGGTGCGGTCACGGTCGGACTGATGGCACGAGCGATGACGGCTGGCGGAGCGACGTGGGGCCAGAAAATGTTGGCCGAAGACACGGCGGATATCTACAAGGAACTCGGGCTGGTCTTGTCCGCCATGCATCTGCTGCCGGGCGTTCTGGCCGGCCTCGTTCTCGCCGCGGTTCTCGCCGCCATCTGTTCTACGGCCGACAGTCAACTTGTCGTCGCGGCAAGTTCCGCCGCGAGCGATTTATACGCACGGCTTTTTGCCAGAGGCAAGGAAAAGGCGCACATGGTGGTCAACCGGCTCGTCGTCCTTGCCCTGGGCGTCGGGGCTGTCATGCTCGTCATTTTTGACCCCAAGGAGGTCTACAAGTTCGTTTTGACGTATGGTTGGGCGATCCTCGGTGCGTCGTTCGGGCCGCAGATGATCCTGGTCCTCCTGTGGCGACGCGCTTCGTATGTGGGGTGCATTGCGGGGATGCTGACCGGTTTTGGCGTGGCGTTAATCTGGCAGCAGACCTACGGCGCCCAAACCCGCGACGTGGAAATCTACAACCTGCCGCTCGCATTCGTCGCGGCCTTGATCGTCAACATCGTGGTCAGCCTGTTGACACCACCAAGGACCATGGCAAGTAACCGATAGATCGAGTTGGTTATCCTGGCGGATCTCTTAACAAACGGTTTCGTGACAGAATCTGCGGAGTACGAATCACCTACTGAAATCGCCGATTCGGACCGGAAACGCGCATGTCGCTACAAGGGATCACCCGCTCCCTCACGGTCGCGGCTCGGTTTTGTCGGTCGCGGCTCCGACTTGCATCGATGTGTGCAAGTCATGCTCCAAACTTCTGCAATCTGCCGGCATGGGCAAGTGCCAGTGTGAGCAGGTACTTGGCTTCGAACGTGCCCAGGCCGCCGCGCAGACAGTGAGACTCGCCGAACCGTGTCGCCTCGTCGGGGCGACAGGAATCCGCAGCCAGAAGTACGGGAATCGGGTGCCAACTGTGGCTGCGCAGCTTTGCCGGCGTGCTATGATCGCCCGTGACGATGAGCACCTCGGGCTTCAGCTCCACGATGCGTGGAATCTCGGCGTCAAGCTCCTCGATCCGACGCACTTTCTCATCGAAGTTGCCGTCCTCGCCGGCGCTGTCTGTATACTTGAAATGAAGGAAGAAGAAGTTGGATGAGTCCCAATGGGCCTTAAGGGCATCCACCTCATCCTTGAGATTGGTACCCGACGGCAGAACATTCATCCCGACCAACCGTGCCAAACCCCGGTACATCGGGTAAACGGCGATTGCCGACGCCGTCAATCCGTATGCCTCTTCCATCGACGGAATCGGCGGCTTCTTGGCAAACCCGCGTAGCGTGAGCATGTTGGCCGGATGCTCGTCACGAAGGATTTCCCGGGCCTGGTGGATGAACTGAGCTGCGATGTCGGCCGTACGCCCGGAAGCCGGGTTGCGGGCCACCGGGTCCAGTGGCCTGGCCCCAACGAGCTGCGGATCGGTGTCCGCCACATTAGATTCCAATCCCTCGCCGCGAAACACTACTACGAATCGATAATCACGGACCGGCTCGACGAACATCTCGATGCCGTCGATGGAGATTGCCCGCAGCTTCTCGACCAGCTTGACGCAGGTTTCGGTGGGGATGCGCCCCGCGCGGCGATCGGTGATGACTCCGGCGTCATCTACAGTGCAGAAGTTGCCGCGGATGGCGACGTCGTTAGGCCCGAGGTCAAAGTCGATGCCCAGGGCCTCGAGCACACCACGGCCAATGACATATTTGAGAGGATCGTATCCGAAAACGCCCAAGTGTCCCGGCCCGCTGCCCGGCGTGATCCCCGGCAAAATGGGAATCATCAGACCGCAGATGTTGGACCTCACCAGGTCATCCAGGTTGGGCGTGGAGGCGGTCTCCAGCTCTGTCTTGCCGCCCGGAGCTAGAGGGATTCCTCCAACGCCGTCGGCCACCACCAACACGATCTTCGAGTCGTTCTTGACGTTGAGTTCACGAGTCAATTCTTGAATGTCCATGGAAGGTCAACCTTTAGCTGATCGAGTCTGCGTAAACCGCGAAATCGTCCTCGAAGGATCGCATTTGGATCCCGAATGCCCGCTCAGCCACAGTGTGATCGCAGACGCTGTCCTCCTGCGTTATTAGCACCTGACCGGCGTCGAACCTGAACATCCCGATCGTCGGTACGATCAGTTCCGCGAGCGCCATCGGCGGTGCCGACAGACCGGCAATCACCTTCGCTACCGGCACCGGGAGCGAAACAAGCGGTTTCCCGTGTCTCGCGCCCGGCATCAGGGCCCGACACATGTTGTACAGCTCGATCCACGTGTAGCACTTTGGACCGCCGAGCGGGAACACCCTATCGATTGTATCGGACCGCCGGAGCGACTCGACTAGGCAAAACGCGACGTCCTTGACTGATACGGGCTGGACCTTCGCCTGACCACTACCGAAATAGGGGATCACCGGCGGCACCAGCCCGCAGATAAACCGCTTCATCAGCCGCATGAATTCGCTCTCGGGACCGTGAATAAGACTCGGGCGGAAGATCGTGTAGTCCAGACCGCTGTTACTCACGTACTCCTGTGCCGTCCATTTCGTACGGTGATAGAGAGAGATCGCATCGGACCGCGTGCCAAGGGCGGATATGTGAATGAATCGTTTGATACCGGCCTGCTTGGCAGCGTCGACGACGTTCCGCGTGCCTTGCACGTGAATACTCTGAAACGTCTGCCCTTTGAGGCGCCTGGCGATGATGATGCCGACCAGATGGATGACCGCTTGGCTAAGATCAGCCGCGCGCCGCAGCGCGTCGCGATCGTTCAGGCTGCCGACGATCGGGATCAGCCGATCAGGGTTCACTCCCGGATGCTGGGCGGTCAGCTTGTCAACGGATCGAACCAGGCACACCGGCTTTAGCGACTTGGCGAGCAACTCGCGCACGACGTACCGACCGACAAAGCCTGTGGCACCGGTCACCATGACACCCTGGATGGCTAGCGATTCGCTCACGCCGATTGTCCACTCAGACCCGAATCCGACCGGATCGCATCGTATGTCCGGGCCGCGTTGCGGTCAAAGCATCGGTCTTGGTGCCGGCCACGGCAAGGCCGTCTTACACCGCAAGCATCCCGAGAGAGTTGTTCGATTGTCTAATTCACCTCGGAAGGGTAACGCTCGTGCGAGAATCCTTTCTCGCACGAATGGTCAAGTCGATGTAGCTAATTCGCATCGGCGGGATCCGTCACGACGCGTGGGAAGACCGTAACGGTTCCACCCTTCTTTGCAAAGAAGAAGTACCACCGGTCGGACCAGGCGCGCATCACGTCGGTGCCGATGATCAGATCGGGCAAACCCTCCGTATCAAAGAGTCCAACCTGCACCGCCACGGTCCCGAAACGCTCCTTGCCAATGGTGATGTTGAGACGGTCGGGTGTCAGAGACGACGCCGTCCCCACAAGTCCGCGCTGCATCATGCTCGCGTTGGTGCCCGTATCGAGCAGCGCGAGCACCGCTCGGGACTCCCCGCCGGAGGCGACGTCGACCTCGACAAACGCACCGTCGAAGTCGGTCAAAAACGGCGGTGGCACTTGAAACGGGATCGTCACACCGCCCGCTGGCACGACCGCGAGAAAGGCTGCGTGCAAGCTTGCAAAGTTCACTCCGAGCACCACGCCCGTCTCGCGGAAGAAGTGAAAGCCCAGTCCGTTGCAGTTGCACACGGACAGGCCGACCAGAGCACCATCCGCCGTGTTCTCCAATCCGCCCGCGGTGTATCGGAAACCTTCCGTAATGTTGACCTGCTCCCTACCGCCAAAGGCCAGCACATCGGCATTGTCGACGACCTTCAGCCCGAAACTGTCACGGAGCATCAGTTCATAATCGCCCCCGGTATCAATGACGGCAGGATCTACCGGCTCACCGACAATCGTCAGCGGCACAGTGAACAGCGGTGCGGACCTGGCTGCGAAGATGTCTCCACAACCGCCGACAAGAACGAGTGATACCAATCCCAGTACACAACTGCGTTTTGCTGCAAGGTGCCACGGGTGGCTTGTCCACTCATACTGCTCCCGAAAACACACTGGCTGCAAGCTGCCAGGGGTACACAGACGGGCCATCAATCTTTGGGATCGGTACAAGAGGCGCAAACCTCCTGCGAAGTGCGAGCGCGTCATCATCGTGTGTCGCCGCGGACCATGAACTAAAGCCGATTACGTTTTCGTGTAGCGAACCGCGGGCTCAAAGCCCGCGCGGATTCTCCTTCGTCAAGGCGTCTTCGATGTCCACAATTTCGCTGCACGAAAACGAAGGACGCTGTAATGCCATCGCCGTCGGATTCTACGTGTCGGTCAGTGTCCCTGCCAGATGCCTTTGAGCTAAACCGCGAGACTTCCAGGACACCACGTTCGATCGACGGTTTCTTGACGGACCTCAATTAAAGAAAAGACCGTCGTCTGAAGGATGAAGGATGAAGAATGGACGAGAGTTCATGGAGGGTTCCGGTTGTTCCAGGCTTCGTACGCGCCCGCCCCGTTGAGCAGGTCGATGACCTT
>CAZJTP010000116.1:0-14055 GCA_964548955.1 uncultured Phycisphaeraceae bacterium | reverse complement strand
CTATTTTAACATCTCCCGGCCCTGTCTTGCATTGCAGACGGCTGATCTGTTACGCGACGAGTACTACAGGCAGTTGGATCGGGCGAGCCGATCCGGAGGGGATGTCATCCCCTTCCTGACATACGCGGTCGAGGGCTTTCTTGATGGGCTGAAAGAACAGGTCCAGTTGATCCGAGGACAGCAGATGGATGTGGCCTGGAGGAACTTCGTATTTCAGCACCCTGCGTTTCGGGATAGGACAAGTACGACAGCCAGGCGACGACAGCGCCTTGTCCTGGATCTGTCGCAGAGGGCCGAGCCGGTTTTGTTCAAGGACATCCCGGACGTCAGTCCGAAAGTAGCAGCGTACTACGCACGCAGAACGAGTAAGACGCTTACACGCGACCTTAACGAGTTGTGCAACATGGGGCTTGTCGAAAAGACTAAGGACGGCTATCGCGTGCGCAGGGAACTGATCTTCTCCTTCCTGCCGATAATAGCCTAACTGCGGACCGAAGATCACACGAACCCGCACCCACCGATTTGACCGTCTTCCAAAGCGCGGTCCGATACTGGGGATAAGTTAGTCTCGGTCCGCATGGCGGACCCTCTGAGCCAGGTATAACTCCAAGCAGGCGGTTGTCCATTTCGCTGTGGACCACTACATTCTTCGCTGGCAAATGGGAAATATCCGTTCAAGGTCTCAGAATCACTTGAGGAGTTTATCATGAATCGCCAAGTCGCGCTTCCCATGTTCGCTGTGACGCTCTTTGTACTGAGCGGGTGTCGGACGTACTGCGCTGACCAGCGCTTCGATCTGACGGCACCATGGAAAGACTATCAACGCATCGTCGTGCGCAGCCCCAAGGGCAGTGTCACGCTCAGGACGGCCGATGTGCCGGAGATTCGCATATCCGGCACAATGCGTGCCATTGCGTTTGCACCTTCCAAGGCCGAAGAGAACCTCAAGCACGTCGAGATCATCGCGGAGCCGGACACGAGCAAGCCGTCGGTGTTCGTCATCCGGGTCAGACATCCGTGGTGGCTAGGAAGCCGGTCGGTTGGGGGTAGCTTCGAGATCCAGGTGCCCGCGCCCTGTGCGGCTGACATTCGGACGCGAGACGGGGCAATCACTGTCAGCGGCCTTACGGACGAAGCCATACTCAAGACCAGTCACAACGATGTTACGATTGACGGCGTCACCGGCAGGGTCCAGGCATGGACCCGCAACGGCGCAATCGTAGCTGAGAATGTGATGGGCAATCTGACCGCGGAGACGACCAACGGACCGATCCGGGTGAAGGCCATTCAGGGGGACTGCGGACTGACAACATCCAACGGCAGAATCGTAGCTGAGAGTGTAACGGGCAACCTGACCGCGGAGACGACCACTGGACGGATCGAGGCGAAGGCCATTCGTGGGACGTGCAGGCTGCAGACGTCCATCGGTACGATCGAGGCTGAGGACATTCACGGAGGTATCGAGGCCATGGTTTCGATTGGCGACATCCGCGCGGAGGTGATACCACCGGAAGACGCTGATGTCGCGGCCCGGACGAGGTATGGCTCGATCGATCTGACGCTGCCGGCCGGCCTGAAGGCTGACCTGGACTTGAGGACCGACAATGGCGTCGTGCAGATGGGGCTGGAGAACGTGCCCTTGAGGGTTCAGTTATGGAGCCAAAACCACGTCAGGGCGAGCATAAACGGTGGGGGCGGCACAAGGATCGTCGCCGCCACGTCGAGCGGCTTGATTACGCTGAAATCCCGCTGAGTCTATGGACTTCCCGCGGGAAGATGTGGGGAGGCAATTTTGTTCAGCACGCCGTATGCTCGGTGCGGCAGGGTGGGAATCCAACCACACCGCAGGCTCCTACGCTTTGACGATCTTTTTTCGGCCGGTTTTGACGTTCGCTGTGGCGTTTCGGGTGTCGAGTACGAGTCGGGCGTGTTTGACGATCCAACCGTAGTCGTAGGCTGAATGGTCCGTGGAGATCAGGACGCAGTCGTACGATTTAAGCATTGTCTCCGTGAGCTTCTTACTGGTCATGCGCAGGTCGTGCTCGCGCTGCCTCGGTGTTTTCGGGACGTGCGGATCGTTGTAATCGACCTTGGCGCCGCGGGCCTTCAGCATTTCGATCAGCTCGATCGATGGTGACTCGCGGATGTCATCGATATCCTTCTTATAAGCCAGTCCCAACACGAGAATCTTCGAGCCGTTGATCGCTTTTTTCTTGGTGTTAAGCGATTCGCTCAAGCGCGATACCACATACTCCGGCATCGAGGTGTTGATCTCGCCGGCCAATTCGATGAAGCGCGTGGCCATGTCGTACTGCCGCGCTTTCCAGGTCAGATAGAACGGGTCGATGGGGATGCAGTGTCCGCCGAGGCCCGGACCCGGATAGAACGCCTGGAAACCGAACGGCTTGGTCGAGGCGGTCTTTATGACCTCCCACACATCAATACCCATCCGATCGAAGAGCATCTTCAGCTCGTTGATCATCGCAATGTTCACGCACCGGTAGACGTTCTCGAGGATCTTGCACGCCTCGGCGACTTCACAGCTTGACGCCGGCACGGCCTGCTCGACAGCGGCGCCGTACAAGGCCAGCGCGATCTTGCGGTCGGTGGGGCTGTACCCACCGACGACCTTGGGAATCGTCTCGGTCGTGTAATCGACCCGGCCGGGGTCTTCGCGCTCGGGTGAATAGGCGAGGAAGAAATCCTTCCCCGCCTTTAAGCCACTCGTTTCGAGGATGGGTTTGATCAGCTCACGCGTCGTGCCGGGGTAGGTAGTGCTCTCGAGAACGATGAGCCGACCTCGCTGCAGGTGATCGGCGATCAGATGCGCCGTGCTCTCCACGTAGCTCATGTCCGGCTCGCGCATCTTCGTCAGCGGCGTGGGGACGCAGATCAAGATGGCGTCGCATTTCCGAAGTGACTTCGGATCGTCACTGGCGCGGAAGCGTCCTTCGGTGATCACCTTCTTGATGAGCGATGACGGAATATGCTTGATGTAGCTCTTGCCGGCGTTGAGCCGATCGACCTTGGTTGCATCGACGTCGAAACCAAGACACGAAAAGCCCGCGGCGCAAAAAGTGCGCATCAGCGGGAGACCCACATAGCCCATCCCGACGATTCCGACGCACGCCGTACGTTGCTTGATGGCGTCGCGCCACAGATCGTAGGACAACAAGGGTTGGTTGGTCTGGCGATTCACACCGGAGGAGGATTTGGGCTTCATGGCAGCTTCCTTTGACCGTCTGGGCATAATCATGCTTCCTTGTTGTTGCGTATGCCGGTCGTAGCGAGCCGTGGGCTCAAAGCCCGCACGGATGCTGGACTTCCAGATCAACGTCGCCGACACTCCAATCACCGCGCAGACTGAAATCTGCGACTTGCTGAGGCGAATCCGGTTATTGGGAGTATAATACGCACCGACGTGCGCCGGCCAAGTGCGCCGCCCTGAAATCCGGATCGACGTGCGTGTTTGCGCTATAGGCCGCCGCACCCGTATCTTAGCCCGAAGCGCAAGCAACGGGTTCGAGAATCCCGTGCTCGCGCTTGTGGCTCGAGAAGTTGTTGTAGATTCTGCAGGTTCATAGAGTTTTACCGACAGCAAAGTAGAAAGCACATGTTCCAACCGATTCCTTTGGCACGCCCGAACATCACCCAGGCCGAGATCGATGCGGTTGTAGCCGTCCTCCGTACGCCTCATCTGAGCCTTGGCCCGAAGCTAACAGAGTTTGAGGCCTCATTCGCACAATACTGCGGCACGCGGGAGGCCGTTGCCTGCTCGAGCGGTACGGCCGGGCTTCACCTGTTGGTGCAAGCATTCGGAATCAAACCGGGCGACGAGGTCATCACAACATCGTTTTCATTTGTCGCCTCAGCCAATTGTTCGCTGATGGAAGGCGCGAAACCAGTCTTCGTCGACGTTGATCCGGCGACCTGGAATATCGATCCCGGCCTGATTGAGCGTGCCGTCACCGCCAGGACCAAGGCGATCATTCCAGTGGACGTGTTTGGCCAAGTGGCCGACATGGACCCGATTCTGGCGATCGCCAAGCGGCACGACCTTTACGTGATCGAAGACTCGTGCGAGGCGCTCGGCGGCCGGTATAAAGGCAAGCCGGCCGGTTCGCTCGGCGACGCCGGAGTTTTCGCATTTTATCCCAACAAGCAGATCACCACCGGCGAGGGCGGCATGATTGTCACCAACGACGCGGACATCGCCCGTCTGTGCCGTTCCCTCCGCAACCAGGGTCGCGATGGCGACGGCGGATGGCTTGCGCATCCTCGACTCGGCTACAACTACCGGATCAGCGACATCAACTGCGCCTTGGGGATCGCACAGCTTTGCCGGATCGAGGAGATCATCGCGGTGCGAGCGCGCGTGCAGATTCTCTATAGAGAGCGGCTGGCGGACGAGCCGAGAGTACGCCTTCAAGAAGTGCATCCCGACGTGGAGATGAGTTGGTTTGTTTTCGTTGTCCGCTTGTCCGACGAATACGATCAGGCGGATCGCGATCGGATCCTCACGGAGCTGGCCGCTCGCGGCGTTGGCTGCAGCAACTATTTTGCGCCGGTTCATCTGCAGCCGTTCTACGTCGAGCGACACGGGTATCGTCCAGGTGACTTCCCGGTGTGTGAGGCACTTGCGGAACGGACGATCGCCCTCCCGTTCCACCATGAGTTGACGGAAAAGGACGTGGACCGCGTATGCAATGAATTGCGTAGTTTGCTTTGACGCAGAGAACAAATGGCGAATGGGAGTGAAAAATCGAAACCTCGAAAAGTCAAAAAGTCGAAACACGGATTCCCGTCTTTTTGACGTTTTGACGTTTTTGTGTGCTGATCGTGCGGAATTCAATGATAGTCCTGGTGGGCCTGTTTGTGGTCGCCGCACATTGCGCGCGTGGCCAGGCACCGATCGATTCAACGTCTGCGTCGCAAGACGAGTCTTCTACGAACAGCGAACTCAGTGTACCTGTCGACGGGCAACTGGTCGCTGAGATCGATGCGCTGATCGCGCGGCTCGGTTCTCCCCACTACAAGGAGCGAGAGGCTGCCACGTTACGGTTGCTCGAAATCGGCATGGCGGCTTTCGCTCAGCTCAGTGTCGCATATCAAGAGACCGACGAGCTTGAAGTGCGATTGCGGATCGAGAGGATCGTGCATGAAGCCTATCTCAACCACCACGTGTACGATCGCAACGGTTTCCTCGGGATCAGCCAGTCACCCGTTCCGATCGAGCATGACAACGACAACCGAATTCAGGAAAACCATGTCGGGATCGAAGTGCAGCGCGTGATTGAAAACACCGCGGCACAACGGGCCCAACTCAGGCAGGGGGATGTAATCATCGCCCTTGACAAAGAGCCGGTTGCCGCAGCCGGTTCGCAAGTGATCACCGCGTTCGGAGAATCGATTCGGCTTCGCGGGCCCGGTGCCCGCGTGATCCTGACGCTACTGCGCGAGGGACGTCAGCTCGACGTGGAAGTCTCGCTGGGCACACGTCCCAAGGAGTACTACAACACCGGCCAGCGCGTGGCATATGACATGCTGGTTCAGGCCCGCCAGCAGTTCCTAATCCTCTGGGCGAGGCACTTCCGCCGACCGACCGCTACGCAATGGGGCCACACCGAGCCGTGATCGTTGACCACACACAACCCCTTGGGCCGATAACCACATCTTGCACAATAACTGGGGGGAATTTCCTTGGACCCGTTCGGGTGGATGCATCTGTGCCACCTCAGGCACACGGGCGTTGCTTGCGCTTTTCCGCGCGCTTCGGAGCGTCCTCCGACACCGGATTACTAGACGATAACCTTGCTCCAGGCAGGCCGGCCAGCCACCGCGAACGCAACGGCCTCGGTAATTGACATTTAGATGCTCGAACGCTAGTATTATCAATTAAGGCGCTTAACGGCGATTGGCCTTATAGGGGCCCAGGGGTGTTCCGTTCATCGGCAGCGTTGACTGTACATGGAGCGAGGTTGCGCTGATTGTGCGCCCGGCACCCACATGGCAGAGTACTACCGCAACAACGGAGAGCGAAGGGAGTGCATTGCGACCGGATGGCCAAGCGAACCGATCGGGCATGACGTTTCCACCTCTCTCGTCGGGAAGGAGTCGGTGATGGCAAAGAGAACAAGACACTTGGTGGCACTCGGGGCATCCATCGCTGTTGTGGCCACGGTTTCAATATGGGCCGGCGCCGCATCGGCGGACGTTGCCACAGACAAACGCTATAGCTACACGGTTCAGAGCGGCACGGTCTGGATCGACTTTGGTCGCGGCACCCTCGATGAACTCGGTTGGGGTGTCGCTGCCTCCGGCCTGAAGTATGACGACCTCGCCCCAGGTGAAACGGCGTTCAACGTCGAACCTTCATTAATGTTTCGCGTTCACACAGCCAAAGGCCTGCGCGATGCGGTGATCGACGGAACCCTCCGGACGAGCGGAGCACTTTTGCTTACCGGACATGGCGACCGCGTTGTCATTGGGAACCTGGCCGTTGAAACGGGTGCGAACGGTGTCTGGACCGTTACGACTACGCTGAAGGGACCGGACGCCGGCCAGGTCGTCTTCCATGTATCATCGTTGAGAACGGATTTGTACGCCGCGGAGCAGAACCTTCGGGTTGTGGGCGATCTGTCAGTCGCCGCATCGTGGGCCGAGTACCTCGGCATTCCGGGCGCGGCTGGGATCGTTCTTGGATCGATGACGATCGATGTGGACCTTCGTCGAGGCAGGCAGGTTACGCCTGTTGAGGAGGCAGAGACCTGCGCAACACCTTCGGTCTCGACGGTTACAGCGTCCGACGGCGAAGGCGTAACAGCCGGAAGGATCGGCTCGGATGTTATCATCGCGGATTTGCAGTCCGTGATTCGCTATGGCCGCAAAGATGGTATTACCGCCTATTCGGTGGGCACAAACGCCTGCAACATCGGGGACCAGCGGGCGAGCTGGATCAAGTACACGAACCAGCATCCGCTGATTTTTTCGAGCATATACCGGCTTAAGGACGGTCGCTTCGAGGAAATCGGGATGAGCTGGGTCAAGCACGGTTTCTTCGCGCTTTCGAAGAGCCTGTGCGGACCCTGCCTGGATCCAACGAACGGGAGCCAGCTTGGCGTGGGCTGCTCCGATCCGTATTCTGCCTATCTCAATGGTGTTCAGGGCAACATGAGCCTCCGGTCCGACGCCAATGCCCATACGGGCTACTTCCCCTACCCGTGGTCCGCACCGGATTGGGATGATATCACCGACAAACGGATGCAGGTGCACGATGTCGATATCGACCCGGACTTGAACGAGGATGCGTGGTACTTCGTCCAGGGCCACTACATCCACCCGGACGACGCCGCCGCGGGTACGCATGACAATAACGCCTCCTATCGGCCGGTGTCTGTTCTTGAACCGTCCCCTAATGACTTCAACGTTGTCGTCATAGGTGTCACCCAGAGACAGCAGCCCGGAATCCGTGCGTGGCAGGATACTGATAATTCCGTCGTGGAAACGGATATCCGGGTACCCGGCGAGGGGTACTTTATCCTCGCCGTCAAGGTGACCGATCTACAGAGCGGTTTCTGGCACTACGATTACGCCATCGAGAACATAAACTCCGACCGCTCGGCCGGCTTGTTCCGCATCCCACTGCCTCGCGGCGCGGTAGTGCAGAACATCGGGTTCCACGATGTGGATTACCACAGCGGGGAGATCTACGATTTGACCGACTGGCCGGCGACCGTCCAAGACGGGGCGATCACCTGGGCGACGGACAGCTACGATGTCAATTGCAATGCCAATGCCCTGCGCTTCAGCACGCTCTACAACTTCCGGTTCGACACGAACATCGGCCCCGGATCGACGACGGTGATCCTCGAACTGTTCAAGCCGGGAGAACCGGGCGAAGTGGCGGCCAGAACGACGGGGCCTTCGCTCGCTTTCCTTGACTGTAACAACAACGACATCTCGGATGTGTGTGACATTCGCTGTGAGGAGGATTGCGAGCCACCCTGCGGTGGGAGTGTCGACTGCAACCACAACGAGATCCCCGACGAATGCGAGCCGGATTGCAACGCCAACGGGGTCGCGGACTCATGCGACATCGCGAACGAGACGAGCAACGATTGCAATGAGAACACCGTTCCCGACGAATGTGAGCCGGATTGTGACAACGATGGTATCCCGGACGATTGCGATACGTTTGAGGACACGGACGGAGACGGTATCTTCGACTGTTTCGACCTGTGCCCACTAACCACGCCGGAAGGTGCCTGCGTGTGCCCAAACCTTGGGCTCTGTTGTTTTCCCAGCGGGATATGCATCCATGACTTCCCCCGCCTGTCCTGCATCGAAGATGGCGGAACACCCGACTGCATAGAGACGCCATGTCGTAACGGCTGTCTGATCGGCGACAGCAACGCCGATGGTAAGCACGACCTGCGCGACGTCGCCCATATGCAGCGATGCTACAGCAGCCCGTTCGGCACCGCCGGCTTCGAGACACCGTTGCCCGGGTGCACTCTGCATTTTGATTTCGACGAGGACGACGACATCGATCTGGACGACTACGAGGCGTGGCACGCGGTCCAGGAAGAGTCGCAGTCCGAGTGATTTGTGTGCTGCGGTGCATAGCGGCCTGGATACACCGTCCTAGCGCCGCGACTGGCTGACCATATCAAGGAGCATGGTCGCAGCCCGCTTGGAGGCTTGACTACTGCGCAGCGGTTCAACCGTCTCGCGCAGATCGGCCATCATTGTTCTCCTTGCCTCTTCTGAACGCAGCAGTTTGATTGCCCGCTCGGCGATGGGTTTCGTCGACGTGTAATAGGGCATGAACTCGGGAACGATCTCGCGGCCGGCGAGAATGTTTGGGAGTGATAGATACGGCGCGTGTATCATCCATCGCCCGATCAGGTGATAGAACACCCGCGACGCGTTGTACATGACGATCATCGGCCGATGGTGGAAGGCCACTTCCAGCGCGGCGGTGCCGGAGGTTACAAGTACAAGGTCGGCTGCTTGAATCAGCTCTGCGTAATTTCTACGCTGGGCCCTGACCGGCACGTGGCAGGACGACAACGCGGCCTCGACAACGGCGGCCACTTGCCGGTTGGCGACGGACACGGTGAAGCCGGCACCGGGGAACGTTGCCGCTATCTGTTGTGCCGCCTCCAACTGGCCCGGTAGCGTGGCCGTAACGACATGCTTGCGGGAACCCGGAAGCAGGGCGATCACCGGGTCTCCTCGTCCGCGGATCTCATCCACAACCGTACGATCGATCCGAATCTCAGCCAGTTGATCCGCCAGGGGATGGCCGACGTAGGTGGCGTTGACGCCTTGATCGCGAAAGTACGTCTCTTCAAACGGCAGGATGACAGCCACACGGTCGATACGATTTCGGAGCTTGTGAATCCGGTAGGCACCCCAGGCCCACATCTGTGGGGCGATGTAATACATGACGGGCACACCGGCCGACTGCGCCCGCCCGGCTAGTGGTAGATGCAACGCCGGTGAGTCAATCACGACCGCGCCGTCAAAGGGGTAACGTCGCAGGTAGCGCTCACTGGTTTCCAGCATGGCGATCGCGCGTCCGGCGGCCTTGATCGCCCCCAGCAACATTGCGGCGTGGCGGGTCATGTCGAAGATGGATTCGCAGCCTACCGCCACCATCTTCGGGCCGGTGACACCAACGAATCGGGCTGACGGGCAGGCCGCCAGGGTTGAGCGGATCAGGGATGCGCCGTGGCAATCGCCGCTGGGCTCGGCCGCACTGATGAAGATCAGGGGGCGTTGGTTTCCTCGTGGGCCAAGGGTTGCCAATTCTGTGTCGTCCGGAGTACCTTGCGCCGTCCGTCATCCGCTGCGCTTTGCCGCCGGATGTCGGATTTTAGTCCACTGGCGCCGATCAACGGGGCCTGGGCCGTTTCACGCTACGGCGGAGCGGAGGCACGGTCAACACCGGGATGATCCCGTCCGGGGTCTCCTGAGCGTGATGCGTTCGAGGGAAGCGCGTTTTTCCCCCACCGGGACGTTGTGCCGGAGTGCTGAGGCGGTCGCCTCGGTCCGTCGACCGGTACCGGGAGACCCGGGAGGGGCGATTGGGCTTTCGAGCGGGGAGAGACTTTCCGGCCGATGCAAGGCTCTAAGGCGGTGCCATCCAGGTCTGGATGGAGCCTGGAGTAGCCCCCGGATGGGAGGCTCTGCTGCTTTCACGTATCCACGAATTCGGGACTCGCGCCATGTCCGGAAATTGTGAGTGCTACGACTTGAACGCACGTAGAAATCTGATATATTAAGCGATTCTGGTCATACTGGCCGTGATTCGATTGGGCGTTACACTTGGAGGTGTTTGTTGGCAGCGGAGTTGGTTCGTCAACTGGTTGACGCAGGCATTCACTTTGGGCATCGCGCAAGCCGCTGGAACCCGAAGATGGCATCCTACATCTTCGGGAAACGCAGCTCGATTCATATCATCGATATCCGTGAAACCGTAAAGGGTTTGCTACGGGCGAAGAAGTTCATCACACAAGTGGTAATCCGCGGTGAAGACGTTCTGTTTGTGGGCACAAAGCGGCAGGCACGGCAGCACATTCGCCAGCAGGCTGAACGGGTGAATATGCCGTATGTCGCCGAGCGATGGCTGGGTGGTACATTAACGAATTTCCGAACCATCCGGGCGAGGCTGGCTCGGCTTGAGGAACTTGAAGCCGCTGAAACCGACGGGACCGCCCTCGAATACAGCAAGAAAATGATTGCCTCGCGCGCTCGCGAGCTGCGCAAAATCAGGCGTAACCTCGAGGGTATCCGCAGCATGAACAGGCTGCCGCGCGCGGTCATCGTGATCGACGTATATCGGGAGCGCAACGCCGTCCGGGAAGCGAGAAAACTGGGAATCCCAACGGTCTGCCTGATCGACACGGACTCCGACCCCGACTACGCGGACGTTCCAATTCCGGGTAACGACGACGCCATGCGGTCCATCGAGACTATCCTCGTGCATCTGGCGGACGCGGTGGAAGCTGGTCTTAAAGGTCGGGTGGACGCCGCCGCAGAAGAAGAGGAAAACCGTGAGCCCAAGCGTCGATCCGCTCGACCAGCAACCGCTCGCGCGGATGAGGGGTCAGTTCCCGTGGATCAGGTAACCCCGGTACATGCTGAGGAGTCGGCGGCGGTGACGCCAGACACTGAATCGACGACGCAAACCGATTCCGCGCAGAACCCCGATTCCGGTCTGACACCCGCCACCGCGACGGAGCCGGAGGCATCCCCCTAGTGCTCTGTGACACGCTTATTGATAGGTGTGGTTGGATTGGGTGGCATGGATTTGCTTTGGCGGCCCCGTGTGTACACCCTCAAGACGCAGCAAAAAGGCCGTTAACCGTGCCGCCGAACCCTCAATTGACGAGTAATGGAGCACTAGAAGAACAGCCGTAGCCCGTCCACACCGCTTCGGACGGATCGTCCCTGATCGATCGAGTTCTTGAGACGGTCCAACGTGGGAAATCTGGTGGCAGTGGGCAAGCCGACCGATACATGGCGTAAAGACACGGCAATGTCCGCCGGGCTGGTGACAAGAATTAAGGAAGGTATCACGGTATGGCAGCAGTAACAGCTCAGATGGTCAAGGACCTGCGCGTGAGGACGGACCTCCCAATGATGGAGTGCAAACAGGCATTGACCGAGTGCGACAACGACATCGAAGCGGCCCTGGAGTGGCTCCGCAAAAAGCACAAGGGAAAGATGGCGGAACGCGCGGGCCGTGCCACCGGCGAGGGGCGGATCGGGATGCACATTGACCAGGCCGGGAAGGTTGGCGGGATCGTCGAGCTGCAATGCGAGACCGCTCCCGTGGGCAAGCACCAGCTATTCATAGACCTGGCGAACACCCTTGCAAAGAAGGTGGCGAGTGGGTCGGCGGCACATCCCGATCCGGACGAGCTCCGCAAGGATCCGGAAGTCGACGACATGTTCACCGACGTGTTCGGCAAACTGCGGGAAACCATGAACCTCAAGCAGTGCCGGCGGGTCGAGGGCGACTATCTCGCCTCCTACGTACACCATGACGGCAAGAGCGGCGTGCTGTTGGCGCTGAACGTGGAGCCGAAGTCGGACAAGAACATCGGAGCCGACCTGTGCATGCACGCGTTGTTCACGCAGCCGATTGCGATCGACCGGGCCGGCGTGCCCGCGGAGCAGGTCGAGAAGGTTCGCAACAACGCGATTGAGATCGCCCAAGAGGAGGGTAAGCCTGAGAAGATCATTGCGAAGATCGCAGACGGCAAGGTCAACGCGTTCTTCGCCGAGCGTGTCCTGATGGAGCAGATCCACGTTAAGACCGACGACTACGGCAAAACAAAAGTGGGCGACGTGCTCAAACAGGCTGGTGTTGACGCGATCACCGATCTGATCATCATTAAGGTTGGCGGGTAGCCTCCGGCGACCTGCGGGCGTTGAACCGCGGACTCAGAGCCCGCGCGGTTGTGCGTGTCAGGCATTTCACGACTCACGATGTGAATCCTGCTCGGGCGAATGCCCGCGTGAAGTATTGGCAAGATGGAGATCGCGATTCGCTTTGGTCATTTCTTGCAGATGGCACAATGTCGGAAACCCAATATCGGCGCGTATTGCTGAAGATCAGTGGCGAAGGCCTTTGCGCACCTGGACGAACCGGTATCGACGGCCAGGAACTGCAGAAGCTCGCCCAGGAAATCAAGCTTGTCGTCAACCTCGGCGTGCAAGTCTGCGTGGTGGTTGGGGGGGGCAACATCGTTCGAGGAAGCGTGATCGCGAAGGACTCGCCTATCGAGGAGACCACCGGTCATTACATGGGCATGCTGGCGACGGTGGTCAACGCCCTATCCGTGCAGGACACGCTCGAGTCGCTTGGGGTGCCTACGCGCGTGCAGAGCGCCCTGGCGATCGACACTGTCTGTGAGCGGTTCATCCGACGTCGCGCGATCCGCCATCTCGAAAAAGGACGCGTTGTGATCTTTGCTGGCGGGACCGGAAACCCGTTCGTCACCACCGATACGGGCGCCGCTCTTCGGGCGGCTGAGGTCCGGGCGGATGTGTTGCTCAAGGCAACGAAGGTGGACGGCGTGTACACGGCTGATCCGGTGACGGAACCGTCGGCCACCCGGATTGAGCGGTTGACGTACAACGAGGTGATCGACCGGCGGCTGGCGGTCATGGACGTAAGCGCGATCGATCTATGCCAGCGGAGCCGCATTCCTATCATCGTGCTGGATCTCAAAAGGCCCGGTAACATGAGGGCGGTCGTACAGGGCGAGGGCGTCGGGACGCTAATAGACGCGGGACCATAAAGCCGGCGGTGCCGCTCGCTCCCGCGACCATTCATATGTGGAGTAAGGTATTATGTCAGCCACTGCGATTGAAAAGGCGTGCTCATCCAAGATGACAAATGCCGTCGTGTTTCTCAAGCAGGAACTCCGCGGCGTTCGGACCGGGCGGGCCCACCCGGGACTGATTGAGCATATCAAGATCGAGGTGGCCTCTTATGGAAGTACGATGGAGCTGCGGGAGCTTGCCACCATCAGCGTGCCCGATCCGAGCATGCTGCTCATCAAACCTTTCGACCCCGGTACGCTCAAAGACCTCGAGAAGGGGCTGCAAACAGCCGAACTCGGCATCGCGCCGCGGAGTGATGGTAAAGCCATCCGACTGCCCATCCCGCCGCTGTCCGGCGAGCGACGCCAGCAACTGGTTCAACAGGCCAGGAAGATGGCGGAAACGCAAAAGATCGCCATACGCAACGCCCGCCGCGACGCCAACAAAGCCGCCGACGCCGAAGAGAAGGATAAGACCCTCAGCGAAGATCAAGCCAAAGACCTCAAGGACCGCATCCAGAAGCTCATCAAGAAACACGAGGACGAGATCGAGTCCGTCTTGACAACGAAGACGAAGGAGATCGAGGAGGTTTAACGCCGCTTCCACGCCCCGGCGGCGTGGTCGTCCATGCCCCAATCATCGTCGAACTTGTACGGGTGCCTTCGGTGTCGAACTCCTCGTCCCGGGCCGCCGTGAATAACCTGCGTTCCCTCG
>CAZJTP010000115.1:0-14204 GCA_964548955.1 uncultured Phycisphaeraceae bacterium | reverse complement strand
TTCAGCACATTGAGGAGCGCCGTGCCCGTGTATTCGACGTAGATGTCCAACTCGCCGGCAACCAGAGCCGCGTGGCAAACACCGGTCCCACCAAGGCCAAACGTCCGCTCCACTCGCAGATCGGTGTGCCGTTCGATTAGTTGAGCGACGAGCTCAGCGAGGATTTCCTGTTCGGTGAAGTTCTTCGATCCGATTCGGACGGTGTCCGCCGCCTGAGCCGCTGCTGAAGTCGTCGCGGAGCAAACGACGGCGAACGCCAGGAGGCAAAGCAGCCATGCCGCAAGCGAGTGTTTGTCGTTGTGAACGATCATTGCTCGGCCAACAACTCAAGCTGTGCCCTGGGCTTTGCGAATAGACTCCTGACGAACTCACTCGCGGGCTTTGCCAGGATCTCACGCCGGGAACCGACCTGCTCCAGTCGCCCCTCATGCATGACGGCGATCCGGTCTGCCAGGGTCAGGGCCTCAAAGATGTCGTGCGTCACAAAGACAATCGTCTTGCCCAGTTCGCGCTTGATCCGCAGAAGCTCCTGTTGAAGGACATCGCGGGTGATGGCGTCCAGGGCGCCGAACGGCTCATCCATCAGCAAGTACGATGGATCGGCGGCAAGCGCTCGGGCCACGCCGACACGTTGCTGCTCCCCTCCCGACAAGTCCCCGGGGCGACGGCGTCCGTAGACCACTGGATCAAGCTCGACCAGTGACAGCATCTCCTGCGCGCGAGCGGTGCGGCGTTCGGAGGGCCAGCCCAGGAGCTTCGGAACGACGGCTACGTTCTGTTCGATCGTCATGTGGGGAAAGAGCCCGATCCCCTGAAACACGTATCCGATGGATCGTCGGAGGGGCAGGATGTCGTGTTGAGTCACACAGCGACCGTCCACGGTCACCGCTCCCGACGTGGGCTCGATCAGGCGGTTGACCATCTTCAACGTCGTGGTCTTGCCGCAGCCGGACGACCCAAGCAGGACCAACGTTTCGCCATCCTGAACTTCGAGCGACAGATCCCGCACGGCGTGGCTACGGCCGCCATCAAACGACTTGGATATGTCCGTTAGTCGAATCATGGGGACTCGCACAAAACCGGCGCCGCAGCGCCATGAGGCCATCTGTCTCGGGCGAGAATGCCGGTGAACCGGGGGGCGGTCGATAGTGTCTTGCCACCGGTTGCCGAGGCTTGCTGCTGCCCGAGACCACGGTTTGCGATCATAAGCATCGAACGGGCTGGATGCCAGATGGGCATTACAACCGCCCCAGACATTTCGCACACAAACGAACTTTTGACGCAATCCGGGTGTATCCTAGTAGCATTTGCATCGCAAGTGCTTTTCACGCCATAGGTTGCGCACGCCATCGCCATCCTCCGGTGTTACGGTTGACACAGAATAGATAGCACCCTAGCATGTTGGGTCGTAACTATCGGACGGAGTGCTTGTCTCGGAAGGGTTAGCGTGGGAACCACACTCAGCATGGAAAACCAGATCGTCGCGGCGCTTCGCCGGATCATACGCGCCATCGATCTCCATTCTCGGCGGCTCGCTGAGGAGCATGGGCTGACCGGACCGCAGCTAGCTACCCTGCAAGCTGCGGCCAACCTGGGCGTATCCTCGACCGGCGCCCTCGCCCGAGCGGTCCATCTTAGCGGGCCAACGGTGACGGGTATCCTGGATCGACTCACGAATAGAGGGTTGGTAGATCGAACCCGGAACGGGCAGGACCGGCGAAGCGTTACCGTCCGCCTCACCTGCGACGGGGAAGATGTCCTGGCGGCAGCTCCCTCGCTCCTGCAAGACCGGTTCCGACAGGAGCTGGTCAGGTTGGAGGAGTGGGAGCAGACCACGATCCTGGCAACGTTGCAGCGCATCGCGGCGATGATGGACGCGGAGTCCCTCGATGCTTCGCCACTGCTGGTGCCTGGGTCGTTGGATGCGGCCACCCAAGGGGCGCCGCCGGTGATGTCGCCGGCTGAGACCGCTGCCGAGTCCACTGACTCAGAGGCAATTCCCGCGAAAGCGCCAACAGTACCCTGACGAACCCGCAAGGAGCTTTTTGTATGACCGTGGCGACGAGCACGCATATTGGACAACGAAGCACGCTACACAACGACCTCCGAATCGCCCTGCCCCCGGCGGATCTCTCGTTCACGCAGGATGAAGAGTGGTGCGTGGTCCGCGTGAACGGCGAGTGGCGTGAGATTCGGCTCCATGACTACGATGAACTGTTCTCCGTGCCCGGTCTGTACGAACACCTCATTTACGACATCCTGAAGTGCGACTCTCCGGCCAGGATTCGGAAGCTCTTTGAGGCCGAACTGACTGCCGCGGGCACACAGGCAGCCGCGTTGCGAGTGCTGGATCTCGGTGCCGGAAACGGCATGGTTGGCGAAGAGCTCGCTGACATGGGTGTTAAGTTTATAGTCGGCGCGGACATCATCGAGGCGGCCGCTGAGGCCACAGAGCGGGATCGCCCGGGTATCTATGCGAACTACCGCGTTGTTGATATGACGCGATTGAATCAGAGCGATCGACGTGAACTCGCTGGGTATAGGTTCAACTGTCTAACCTGCGTCGCAGCTCTTGGCTTCGGGGACATTCCCACCGAGGCGTTCGCCAACGCTTACAACCTGATCGAGCCCGGCGGCTGGATCGCCTTCAACATCAAGTCAAGTTTCCTCGATCAGGACGACAGCAGCGGATTCGCGCGGCTCATCCAATCAGTGATGGCCGACAAGACACTTGAGGTTCGCAAGACGCAGCGCTACCAGCACCGGGTCGGGACCAACCGTCAGCCCATTCAATACACCGCGATCGTCGGAAACAAACGGCGTGACGTTAGGGAAAAGATGCTGTCCTGATGGGGCAGCTCCCGGCCTTGCGGGCCCGCCACAATCAGCTTGCGCCGAATTGAGCCACACACTTACACTGGACAAAGCCACTCTATTGTCTTACATAAAGGATGTTCCGTAAGAGCAGTTCACTCTGTGGTCGGAACGCTTGAGCCACCCTCATTCCGCTTTGGCACGCCCCGAAAACGCTCCGGTGGCAACGTTATGGGTACGCGGATGATGTTGCTGAAGATGCCGTGCTCCCCCGGCACATAAAGACGTGCGCGTTGCAGGCTGAATGCCTGCTCGAAAGTAATCGCATGAAAGGCTGTCTCCTGCCGGAAGGTATATTGTCCGGCGTTGATCGCATACAAGGAGAAGCTATGAAGTGAGCCAACCTCGGCCTGGTCGTTAGGATACTCGCGTTGTTGTTGTGAGTATCCAGAACACCATAACGATGGGAGACAGCCATGAAGATGACGGATCGGGTGGCGGTGATGATCGGCTTGGACGTTCATCGCCGATTCAGCATGGTAACCGCGCGGAACGTGGAGGGCAAGATCGCCTGGAGGCAGCAGCTTGAGCATGGGATTGCAAACGGCTGAAGAGTTACCCTTTATCATGGGTTCAGAATTTTGCCCGTGCCATCCAAAACGGGATGCACTCCAGATTGACACCTTGCCGCTGCCCACTGTGCATGACCAGCGCGGCTATCGATTGGCGTACTTGGTTCCGGCGGTGCCACGCGCCACCAGAACGAAGTACCAGATACCCCACACCGCGTTGGTCAGCAGCCACAGCCAAGTGCCCAGGACATATTGATCGATCCCTGTCAGTATTTCGAGAGAATAGAACCAGTGCGTGTCGCTGAGCACCACCATAGTCACACTGCTGATGGCGCCGAACAGTACCCACACGGCCAGGAATCCAGCCAAGTAGCAGGCTACCTGAATCGCACCAGGCAGGAGATTGCGTTTGCAGCGAAGGCTTTCGATCACGCCAACGATCAATGCTGCGAAAAGGGCAAACAGCACGGCGCCGCCGACGCAGGCAATCCCGAGGATCGGCGCGGCGATAGACACGAACGTAGGTTCTTCAGCCAACTCATCGAAGCCTTCAATCGCAACGTATAACGCCATGATGCCTGCGGCCCCGATCAGAAAGATGACGGGAAGATGAAGGGCCAAAAACACGCGATGATCAGTTACGGGCGAGATCACCCGGACCTGGCGACCAAGCTCACCGGGGCAGTGAAACGCTGTGACAGAACATTGCCACCATGCGCGCCAGCATCCCACATTTTGTCGCCGGTTCCACGGTGTCCCGGCTCTCGCGTCAGGACCCAATGAGACTGCAACCGCGATGCCGCACTCGGGACACCGGCTATCCATTGGAATCGTGGTCAAGTTATAACCACACGCCTCACACATCGGCGGCCGCTCAATCGGCGGCACGGCCCGGCTCGCACCGACGGCACGCAACAGACCCCACAGAAGCCAAAGCGCCGCCGCGAAGCCCGCTTCTACGATCATGGGTATTCCATACTCAAGATACGAGAATACGCCTCCACGTTGATTCACAATAACCGCAAATGATCCGACAATGAACACACAAGGAATGATCTGCACCGTCCGCAGCCATGTTTGTCGAAGTGCGTTGCGAAAGCTCGCCCGCAATGGCTCGTCGCGCGCCCCCCACGGCATGACCAAAAGCGCGAGCACCAGGAACGCTGCCTCGATCGACAGCGCGACAGCAAGTACGGCCGCAGTCTCTCCGTAAGGAGGGGAAGTAAGCTCCTCAGCGATCTCGTCGACAATCAGTTCGAATTTAAGAAAGACGCGGTCAATATCGTACAAATGACCGCCTGCCTCCGACCACGCCACAAGGAGGATGATAAGCGCGACGATGATCAGAGCCGCGATCAGATGAACCAGCCACGCGTACGCAAGCGGCATATGTTGAGTTCGTCGCGCCGTCGTCGCCGGCAGGAGCCACCCGGTGACAAAGGCCATGGCAGCAGGCCAGCGCGGCTCACGGACTCCCTCAGTAGTCCGAGGCATCGCCTCCGAAATGGTAGTTGTATCGCCCACGGCTTCCATCAACGATAATCGCCTCCGAACCGGGTGCCAAGCCAGCAGCGTTACTGCACGGGGCGTTTACAGCTTGTAGCGGCCTGCGTCCTCGCATGCCGTCTCCCCGGGCGGGCGTTATTGCGCCCGACGGCCGGCGGGGACGCCGGCCGCTACATAAAACCGCTGATCACTCGAATGTACTACGGAGGACGATAACACGCGCAGTCGTTTACAGCTCGGTTCGTTAATGAGATATTACGCCGTGCAAGAAGGATATTCGTCCATCGGCAAAGTACACGGCTGAATATCAGTCCCCTGTGCGACAAAGGAAATCCGAGCCCGGAGCGCAAGCGACGGATCTGCATGACCATGGAAGGTATCTCTGAACGGATGGCAATCAATGCTGGCGATTCGCAACATAGGTGAGCTTGTCGTCGTCCCACCCGGTCCTGTCGGTGGGCGATCGATGCGGAATGCGAGGTGTGTCGAGTCGGCCGCGGTGCTCGTCGACGGCGAGCGCATCACCTGGTTCGGCACGGAGCGGGAACTCGACGCACCGCCCGACTGCCAGATCGTCGATGCACGGTGCGGATGTGTCGTACCCGGCCTGATCGACTGCCACACGCATACGGTCTTTGCCGGTACGCGTGAGGCGGAGTTCGTTCAGCGGATTGAGGGTAAATCATACGCCGAGATCGCCGAGGCCGGTGGCGGGATCAAGGTCACCGTCGAGGCGGTACGCTCGGCCTCATGCGACGAGCTTGTCGAGCTGGCCCTGCCGCGCTTGCGGCGAATGCTGCAAAACGGTGTGACGACCGTCGAGATCAAGAGCGGGTACGGTCTCAACGCCGGGGACGAGTTGAAGATGCTCGAAGCGATCCGACGGCTCAAGGAGCTTCAGCCTGTCGAGCTGGTCGCCACGTACCTGGCCGCTCATACGATCCCGCGCGAGTTTGAGGGCCGGCCGGATCAGTACCTCGATTCGGTGCTCGACGAGTCTCTGCTTGCTTGCATGCGCGACGAAGGTCTCGCTGAGTTCTGCGACGTTTTTTGCGAGCGAACGGCATTTGGTATCGATCAGTCGCGGCGGGTCCTGACGACGGCCAGGCGCTTCGGCCTGACGCCGCGGTTGCACGCCGATCAGATTACGCAAATGGGTGCCACCGCGCTGGCGGGAGAGGTCGGGGCGGTCTCAGCCGACCATCTCGAAACGATCGATGACACCGGTATCGCCGCGATGAAGGCGGCCGGCTGTGTGGCTGTCCTGCTGCCCGGCTGCTCGTTTTTCCTCGGTGTCGAGCAGGCCCCGGCCCGGCGCCTTCTGGACGCCGACCTGCCGGTCGCACTGGCCACGGACTACAACCCCGGATCGGCCATGGTCGAGTCGCTGCCTCTGGTGATGCACATTGCGTGCACGCAGATGCGCATGACGCCGACCGAGACCCTGGTGGCTGCCACTGCCAACGCCGCCGCGGCGCTCAATCGCCAAGACCGCCTCGGTGCGATTCAGGTGGGGATGCAAGCTGACCTTGTGATCCTAGACGTCCCCAACCATAACCGGTGGATGTACGAACCCGGCCGAAACTGCGTGCAAGCGGTGGTGAAGAAGGGGAGAATCGAAGCATCGTGACACACCGGTTGACGGCCGGTACACGCTATGCGCCTCCGTGCAAAGGGGTGCATGCTTAGCGTCCCCTTTGTGACGGGATGCGTGCTTGGCATCCCCCCTGCAAAGGGGCGAGTGTTTAGCGTCCCCCCTTGCTAAGGGGGGATTTAGGGGGTTTTGTAGATCAACGATGGACCTCCCCCAGCCCCTCCTTGGCAAGGAGGGGAGCTACTCGGCGGCCTCCGGGCACGCTAAACACGTACCAAGACCCGTACCACATGAATCAGGATTACACAAACTGGGGCCACAAGGACTGGTGTAAAACGGACGGCAATCGCAGGAAGTTTGAGTGGGCACGTTTGGTTAAGAGGCTCTCGCTCTGCTGCCTTGCCATACTGGGCGTTCTGATAGTAACTGCAATTGGTCTATATTGGTCGTGGGTACGGATCGCGTCGAATGTGAAGATCTTCACACCGCCTGGGTGGCCTGCTCTGGAGGGCCGTACTGAATTGATGGTGTTTCCGGATCGTGATGTACTGTTGATCCGACGGGCAAGGACGGAGGAGGGCAAGCCCACCTCATCGCCAGACGAGAGCGAGCCGCCGGATATGCCTGGGCTCTGGTCGTACTATAAATATGATCCGGCGGCGGAAACGATTGAGATTGTTAGTAGTGATCACTGGAACAACGCGCAGGTTTACATTACGCGATGTGGAATCGAAGTGGCGGCACTCTTCGTTCAGTTTGACACCCAGTCCGTTTATGGTGTCGACTTCAACAAGAAGATGAAGACGTTTCTGAAGAAAGGGACAAAAAGCATTCGTTGGGTGTTGTCCCCGAGCGTGGAAGCATGCTCGACGGACGAGTGGTCGCCTCTGGACGAGCGCCTTGCCGAACACAGGCGATGTATTGCTGATCGTCGTGCGTCCGGTCCCGGATTTGTGGAAAAGCCCATGGTCGTCCTTGTCTCTGCTGACCCGGATATGCAGATGGGGGGCCTTATGGGAGGCATGGTCCGTGGCAGCAGCAGACAACATTACCATCACGTCGTGTCGTTGGCTGATGCAACTCTGGTGGGTAAGCGCCTGCGCATCCCGATGGTTACTCGGCTGGCGGGGCGCCAGGCGAAGCCGGGAAGAGATAAATTCGTGGACATCTGCTGGTCTGCGGACGAACGATACGTCGTTTATATCGGAAGAACGTCCTTATGCGTCGTGCCCGTCGAGCACGATGAGAATAATTGAAGGCATGGGTTTAGGTTCGCCGACGAGGGCACTGAGAGCTGCACCGGTTGGAAACCGGTGCCAACCGAATCGGTGTCATATGAATCGTACGGCGGTTCCTGGACCAAGTTTGATCTTGTTCGGAACGATCCGTACAATGTTTTGCATTAATCAGTTTTCCGGAAGGTGGTGTGCCCATGAGACCCGAAGACATTCTGGAGTTCCTGCGGGCCAAGCCGTTTGAGCCGTTTCGCATCCATATGTCAGATGGCAGCGCGTTCGATATCCGTCACCCCGAGCTTGCCCTTGTCGAGCGATCGAAGGTCATCGTGGGTGTACCCGGGCCGAAGGGCCCAGACGGGCCCGTGGAAAGATCCGTTTTTTGTGCACTTATGCACATCACCCGCGCCGAGAAGGTGGACGGGGCTCCTCAGCAATGATAAATCACGCAACTGCGGTATAGATCATGTGGGGACGGAACAATTCGGTCGGGTGGCACGGTCTGGCGCAGCCAGGTCGTAGCCTACAGCCTGATGCACGACCCGCCGACTCCGTCGGCAGACGCGTACCACCAATTGCCGGCCCGGACGTATACAACCAGGTCGTAAGTGACTGAACGATGTCATCTAACTTCACCAACAAACGAATCTGCGTAACCGGTGGGGCCGGTTTTCTCGGCCGGGTCGTCTGCACGGAGTTAGATAAACGCGGCGCGAGTGACGTCTTCATACCGCGATCGCACGAGTACGACTTGACCAGGACCGATGCCGTCGCACGGCTGTTCAACGAAGCCCGGCCGGAAATCGTCATCCACCTGGCGGCTGAGGTCGGTGGGATCGGGGCCAACCAGAAGCAACCGGGCCGATTCTTCTATGCGAACATGGCCATGGGGCTGAATCTGATTGAAGAGGCCCGCCTACGCAGCGTAGAAAAGTTTGTCCAGGTCGGGACGGTCTGCGCCTACCCGAAACACTGTGCTGTGCCGTTCCACGAAGAGGACCTCTGGAGTGGCTATCCCGAAGAAACAAACGCCCCGTACGGTGTTGCTAAGCGGGCACTAGGTGTCATGCTCGACGCCTACCGCAGACAGTACGGGTTCAACGGCGTCTTCCTGATCCCGGTCAACCTCTACGGCCCGGGGGACAACTTCGATCCCGAGACCTCGCACGTGATCCCGGCGCTGATCCGCAAGTTCTTCGGTGCCGCCGACAAGGGCCTCGACACGGTCACATGCTGGGGCACGGGTAAGGCCGGCCGCGAGTTTCTGTACGTCGACGACGCGGCCGAGGCAATCGTCAAGGCAACCGAAATCCACAACGATTCCGAACCGATCAACCTCGGCACGGGTCGGGAGATTGCGATTGCCGACCTCGCGGAGCGAATCGCCCGTCTGTGCGGCTTCGAAGGACGGATCATATGGGATGCGTCGCGCCCGGACGGACAACCGCGCCGGCAGCTCGACACCATGCGGGCCGCCACCGCCCTGAACTGGCGGGCCGGCACCGACCTGGAAGATGGGCTTAAGCGGACAATCGAGTGGTGGCGTGCGAGCTGCATGTGAGTGTAAAAATGTGTCCGCCTGTGCGGCAGGTGTCAACTTGTGTCAAGGCGGTTCTAAACTTGGGCGCCGTTTCAACTTGCCGATAAACCCGCAGGGCCGTACAATTAGCAAATGGTGCCGGTAGCCCGCAGTGGCGGGTTGCATTCAGATCAAGAGGTGCCCTTTATGGCCGATTACAACGAGTCAAAGCAAGTGAGCGTGCGACAGGCATTTATCCTATCTATTGTTACGGCCGCATTCTGGCCTGGAGTTGCCGTGCACGCTCAGACGGACTCCAACCAGAAGCCTGCCGGTGAGCCTGACTCCACAACGATTCAAATGCCGGACAACCTCGGCGTGATCATTCCGATTCACACCGAGATCACTGACATCACCGCCAGTAGCGTGAAACGCCGCATAGAGGAAGCCCGTCGTCGCGGCGCAACCACGCTTATCTTCGAGTTGAACACACCCGGTGGCCTGGTAACCAGCACATTTGACATCGCCGATCAGATCAGGAACCTGACCGGCATTAAATCGGTCGCATGGGTGAACACGACGGCCCACTCCGGAGGAGCCCTCGTAGCCGTGGCGTGCGAGGAGATAGTCATGGCCCGGTCATCGCGCATCGGCGATGCCCAGGTCATCATGGGGATGCCCGGCGGGGCGCAGGCGATACCCGAAGAGCTCAAGGCAAAGATCACCACTCCGGTTCTGGGAGACGTTCGCGCTTCGGCGCAGCTTCGCGGCTACAACCAGGCACTCTGCGAATCACTGGTCGATCCCGACCGCGAGGTCTGGTGGTTGGAGAACATCGAGACCGGAAAACGCGAGTTCGTCTTCCGCGAGGAGAAGATGAAACGGCTCGGCGAGCCCGGCGAGACCAAGGCGGCGGACAAGGCCGATGAGGCTGAAATCACCGACAAAGAAACAGCCGCCGGTGCTGGCGAACCTACCCCGCGGCAGAAGCCGAAGTGGAAGCTCGTCGAAACCTATTACGACGTCGTGCTCGACACCGAAGTCGACGCGGTTCAGCCGGTGGTTCGGGACAATCAGCTCCTGCAGATGTCCGCGAGCGAAGCCCACGCGTACGGGTTCAGTAGGGGCGTCGTTGCGGATGAGCATGGCCTTTCCGAGCGGTACGGGCTTACGAGCGTAACTCGCATCGATCCGTTGTGGTCGGAGACCTTGGCACTCTGGATGACCTCGATGTGGGTCCGCGGGTTCCTGCTCGTCATCATCATGCTCGGCGCGTATGTGGAGTTCCATACGCCGGGCGTCGGCGTGCCGGGGCTGGTCGCGCTCATTGCGCTGGCCGTCTTCGTCGGCGCGCCCTATCTGGCCGGCCTCGCCAACGTGTGGGAAATCCTGTTCATCGTTGTGGGCTTTCTGCTCGTCGCGTTGGAGGTGCTTGTCATCCCGGGCTTCGGCGTCGCCGGGATTTCCGGCATTATTCTGGTCATTATCGGTCTTTTGGCCACATTCGTTCCGGATGAGCCTGGGCGATCGGTCCCGCTCTACATTCCGTCGTTGCCTTCGTCGTTGCACTACCTCAAGATCGCGATGATGACACTGGTTTCGTCGATGGTGGCCTCGCTGATCGGCATGGTTATGCTCAGCCGCTATCTGCCACACATGCCGGTTTTCAGGCGTTTCGTGCCCGCGAATCCGACTCCCTCTGAGGTGGCGACCGACGATCCGTACCGTGGGCTGGCGCGCGTCGGCGACGTCGGTGAGACGGCGGGTCCGCTGCATCCGGCCGGCAAGGCCCGATTCGGGTCACAACTGGTCGACGTCGTGACCCAGGGCGAGTATCTTAGCACCGGTGTGCAGGTTGAGGTGATTGAGCGTCGAGGCAATCGCGTCGTTGTCCGCGCTCGTAGACAGTAAACAGGCTGCATCAGGACCTGTGAGAGCGAGAGGGACCGACTTTCCAGTCGGTCACAAGACAGGCTGGAAAGCCTGTTTCACAAACGGTTTTGTTGCGCAGCGAGGGGGCAACCCCATGTCGGATTTGGGCATTTTGGTTCTGTTCTACACCATCGGCGTGCTGATGCTCGTCGCGGAGATTTTCATTCCGTCGCACGGCATCTTGTCGGTGGCTGGTTTGGGCTTTCTAATAACAGCCGTTGTCAAAACGTTTACATACGGCGGACGCGAGGCGGGCATCATCGCCATTTTCGCGTGCTTGGTATTCGTCCCAGCGTTTGCGTTTGTCGCCATCAAGTACTGGCATCGCACGCCGGTCGGAAGACGGATAGCACCGCCCAACCCATTGCTCACAACCAATAACACCAGTGTACCGATCGAGGCATTGACCCGGCTGGTCGGGCAGACGGGCCGAAGTCAGACCCCGTTGCGACCCGTCGGGATTTGCGAGTTCAACGGCAAACGGGTCTCGTGTATAGCCGAGTTCGGCATGATTGAAGCCGGTGTCACGGTCGAGGGGGTTAGGATCTCGGGCAGTAACCTGGCCGTTCAGGAAAAGAAGACCTAGTGCCCTGTGACACGCTGGTTGATGGATGCGATTACGTCGGGTGGCGTGGGTCTGCTTTGGCGGACCCGTGTGGCACACCCTCAGAACGTGGGTAAGATAGTCGTTACCCATGCCGCCGGTTTCTCAATTGAGGGGCAACGGAGCACTAGGTTCAAGGCGGGGCGCGGGATCGACCGGGCTTTGGAGTGATGCCTTTACGGCAGTCGAACGCACTTTATGGAAAGGGTGTGAATTATGAGTCCGCATGCACTGTTGGTTTTGGCGCAGGCACCAAGTTCGTCCGGATGGTGGATCGTCGCCGCCGTGGTTGGCGTGGTCGCCTTTGTCATACTCATCGTCATCGCGCAGTTCTTCAGGCTGTGGCTGCAGGCGTACATGAGCAACGCGGATGTCTCGCTGTTTGACCTGATCGGCATGCGCCTACGCAAGGTCGATCTGTCAACGGTCGTGATCGCGAAGATCCAGCTTGTCAAAGCCGGTATCCACGACATCACGACGAACGACCTGGAAAGCCACTACTTGGCTGGTGGGCGGGTTGTGAACGTGTCTCGGGCGATGATCGCCGCCAACCGGGCTGTCCTGAATCTCGACTGGAAAAAATCCTGTGCGATCGACCTAGCTGGACGGGATATCCTCGACGCGGTCAGCACCAGCGTCTATCCGAAGGTCATTGACGTACCGAATCCGGAACTCGGCAAGTCAACGATCGACGCGATCTCCAAGGACGGTATCCAGTTGAAGGCCAAGGCGAGGGTTACCGTCCGGACCAACATCGCACAGCTCATCGGCGGCGCCACGGAGGAGACCGTGATCGCCCGCGTGGGCGAGGGCATCGTCAGTGCAATCGGCTCCGCGGAGACGCACAAGGAAGTCCTGGAGAATCCCGATCGAATCAGCAAAGCCGTTCTTGCTCGAGGCCTCGACTCCGGAACCGCGTTCGAGATCCTATCGATCGACATCGCTGATATCGATGTCGGGAGCAATATCGGTGCGAAGCTCCAAGCCGACCAAGCCGAAGCCGACAAGCGGCGCTTCCAGGCCGAGGCCGAAAAACGCCGCGCCATGGCCATCGCCCTGGCCGCCGAGAACACTGCCAAGGTCGAGGAAAACCGGGCCAAAGTCGTCCTTGCCGAAGCCGAGGTGCCCAAGGCGATGGCTGAGGCCTTCCGAAGCGGGAACCTCGGAATCATGGACTACTATCGCATGAAGAACATCCAGGCCGACACCTCGATGCGCGATTCGATCGGCAAGGGTGACGGTCCGACGGAACAGAAGAGTTAGACGAGCCGACGGCTTGAGCCCGCACGGTTGGGTGGCATGGGGGCCGTAAGAGAATCGGCGGAAGCCCAAACCCCGTAGGGCAAGTGTTGTTCCGCGTCAGCGGAACGTTGACCTGCCTTTATGGGCCGGCAGATGAACCTCCCGGCGCGGCCGGAAAAACCACCTGCCCTACGCGGGGCGCAGAGCGCTTGCAGCGGAGTCTGATCAGTGGAGTGCGTGATACTGGCACAGACTGATGCGGGGAATTGGATCGAGATCGTCATCATTCTGCTAGTTGTGGGTGGTTCGATTTTCGGGGCCGTGTCCAAGAAGCTTATCGCGGCGTTCTCGCCCAAAGAGTCGGAAGAATCAGGCAACGAGAAGGGTAAGGTGATGCGCGCCCCGCCTCACCCCGCCCCACCGCAACGCCGTGGTCAACCTGTGCATCCCGTAGCCAGGCCTTTGCAACCGACGCCATCACCACAGGCGGAGCCGCCCATCGTACGTTCTCATCCACCCCGCACCGCGCCAAGGCCGAAACCAGCGGCCGCACCACCGCGTCCCCGTCGCCCTCAGAAGCCCGCGCCGGCCCGCGCGGAGGCACGCCTTGGTCATCTCGAAGTGACCGTAATGGAAGAAGAAGCTCGCTTCGAGGCGGCCAGGGAAAGAAGAATGGCGCACCTCAAATCGAGGGTGCTGGAGGGGGAGGAGCGTTTCGAAGAGGCCGTGGAGAAGAGACTCAGCCACCTTGAACCGGCACCGGACGAGGCAACCGCCGCCGCCCAAGCTTGTGTACGCATTCCGGTGATCGGCCGACTGTCGCGCCAGACGCTTCGCCACGCGGTCGTGCTGAGGGAAATCCTCAGCCCGCCGCTGGCCCTTCGCCCACCCGACGACACGTAGGATCGATCCGGCAATATTTCTGCCTAAGACTACCCGGACCTGTCCGGGGGCACCACTGGGTTGGGCTCTTACGATCGCGGCTCGGAGAATGAACCTGACCGACGCAGGGCGATGATCGTAGCGGATAGCATCACCATTTTATACGGTCCGCTGTGCGGACCAGATGGGCTGCGAAACCGAGCGTATGTCATCGTCTCCCCCATATCCAAAGGACATGGTCCACCCGGCCTAGCCCAAGTTGAGCAGCTGCGCAGAATCTGAGTTTTTTTCGCGGTGTCGATGG
>CAZJTP010000114.1:0-14301 GCA_964548955.1 uncultured Phycisphaeraceae bacterium | reverse complement strand
TATTTTAACATCTCCCGGCCCTGTCTTGCATTGCAGACGGCTGATCTGTTACAACACTATTAAGTCAATGGTTGGGAAAGGCTATGGAAATAGGTTTCCGGACGATGGGCTCGCCCAGGCAATGCAGCAGATTCATGAATGGGTACGCCCAGAATCGGATGACTTCGAGCTTGAGCGCCTCATACACAGTATTCGCAAGAGCGCATGCGATCTGCCGATAGACTTTTACCCCCTAACGCGTAGTGCTGTTCGCACGTCAATCGAGCAGGTGCTTGAATCGTATGAGCATACGCTCGACCCTCGCCATGTACTCGTATATTGGGAGGTCATGGAATACGCCGACCTGTGCAGGTATTCCAAACTCAAGACGTTCGTTCCACGCCTGCGATGTATTAGGAAAGCGGGCACTTTCAAGGCGATAGCACAGAGCCTCAACATGCAGTCCACTGAGTTTCGGTTCGGCAGTGTGTTGACGCCAGACCCGAGGAACGAAGGCAGAGTCTGGAAGCGGGTTTGGCCAGTGATTGGACGACCGTGCGGGACAGCGGGGTGGGGAAAGATATGGTGCACATTAGCCAACGGATCGCCCTGTAACAAGGAATGTGAATTGCGGGAGCTTTCTCTGTGCGGGGCATCGAGCACGGAGTGTAACGCGGTAAGCGATTCAGAGATCAAAGGTATGCATTTACGGCTCTGCGGGGAAGGCCAAAAGGAGTGCCAGATCACGGTGCGACAAGCGAAGTTTATCGAACACTTCGGGCACTTCAACCGCGAACACGGACGGAGATACCGTAGAACCGCGGGCACAGGGTTCGAGTTCGAGGACGTTGACTGTGATAACTTCCGGATCCTGGCCAACTTCATTCGGAACTCTGAGGAACTCGACGCCCGCAATCCTCCGGTGAATGCTCCCTGGAGCAACCCGGCGCATGCGTAGAGCCGGCGCAAGAACGAGAGTAGAAAACAGGACTGATAGGAAATTTGATTCCGCGGGGGGCGGCGGCGCGGGCCCGGGGGTGGGGGATTTACCCTGTTTACGGTAGCGTGAGCGGGGGTTTTCACGCCCAGCCTATGAGAGACTTTTGCGGAAGCGGTTATGCTGCCTGCCGTACATGTGGACAGCATGGTTCGAGCGTGTTAGGAAACAACGATGACGCAATTCGGCGCGTCGATGAGCAGGGTAAATGACGATGGTGCTTTGCAGCCAATGCCAGCAGCGGCAAGCTTTCTACAAGATCGAAGGTCATCCGCTTTGCATACCTTGTTACCAGCAATACCAGCAAGCGGAGAATCTTGATTTCTGTCGAGACGCCGCGTTGATGAATAATCTCCTTGCTATGTTCGGCGCACAGACGGGCATTCAAATGCCAAGGATGCAAATACCGCAGCCAACCATCGGGGTCGGCCAAGTGAATCAGCACAATGTCAATGTTGACCGAAGCGTTGTCGGTGCAATCAATACGGGTCGGATCGAGAAGCTAAAGGTCGCCCTTTCCGACATCCAGCAGGGCGGTGATTCTGCAACGGCGGACGTGATGGCCCAATTCGCGTCGGCCGTCTTGTCTGCAAATGACGCGGACAACGCGGTCAAAAACGAGTTATTGGAGCATCTGGACTGCCTCAGTGAACAACTTGCGAAGTCACCGACGGAGCGCAGCCCGTCCGTGATGAAGACGGTTCTTGGTGGCATCAAACGGGTCGCAACGACTGTCGCCAGTCTGACCAAACTGTATGACGTTTTCGAGGAACACCTAGATTTTTAGACGGGGTGGCAGCGTCGGCGATTACTCGTTCAACCGCTCCCGCCAGTCATCGGTTATAGCTGGGTGCCCCGCCTTCTCTGAAGGTGGGGGCTGGAGGATAGGACGAGGGCTGACGTTGGCGTGTGGATCATCGTATCCCCCACCTCGAAACGAGATGGGCCACCCGGACACGTCGAGAACCACGGCGATTGGCCATGGTCCAGTTCCCGACGACATGTAAGGATGGGATGGCTCGATCACAATTGGCCGGGATCAAGCCCAGTCGACCTGCCCGATATCAACGATTAATAGTAAAGGCAGGTCGTTGACCTGCCCTACCCGGCTCGCTCTACAGAAGCCCATCGATTATTCGGCAGAAGGCATCTAAGTCCACATGAGCCGCAACAGTTTTTTTCTACGGTGGCAAACTTGACTTGACACCCTCAAGGAAACGCGCGTCAGGCCTTCCGCACTGGCTCAGGAGCACGCTTCCACACGGTCATAACAGCGTTGTCCAGCGAACTTTGCCGCCGTAGTTTTTTTCTCTCCTTCCTGCGTGAAACTCATCGTCTCTATCGCTATCTTTGGGGGCATCACTCCCTTAAGGTTCGGTCGTGACTCCAGCGCCATCGCTAGCAATTTGTTGTACTCTGCTGCCAACTCACCCGTTACATGGACCTTTCGCTCATCAGGCGACATCTCCGCTATTGCATCGCTGATGCTCCTCGCCTTAATCTTCAAATGCTGAACGTTTTCCGCCATCGCAAGAACCTCCAAAAAAGTGACCACCGGACGCGAGCGTTTCGACTCGACATGTATGCCAACTTACTCAGAGATTCGAGTTTGGCAAGCCTCAAACTTTCGCGGGAATTTGAATCCTTTCACGCTCCACTGGCTTTGCATCGCGCGGGCCACATCGAGCTGCCGCCGGCGCGGAACTCCAATCCCCTGGGGCCGCAGCGTCGCACACCTTGCCGCACCATGCTCCGCTGGAACCCCCTCGAGGAGCGGCGGCGCGCGCCCGGGGTGGGGGGTTTTCAGGAAATAGGTATGGTGTCCCCCGATTTCCTGATTTCCTCGATTTCCTCGATTTCCTCGATTTCCTTCGATTTCCTTCCGTGTCCCCCGATTTCCCCCGATTTCTGACATTTTCTTCAGACACGAGAAATCATGCTTTCGCGCTCCGTGCTTTACCGTCCGCGCAGTTCCATTTCAGCAGCTACCGTATCGCACAGATTCTTGTGTATCTCACTGTTGCCGCTATTAGCAATCTGCATGACTGCGCTCAGAAGCTGGTCACTGGCCGCAGGTGCCCAATTATGGAAAACTTGTTCATTCACGGTCACGCCGTCTTTGGGTATTATGTAAGAGCTAAACTTCTCGTAGTGCTTCATCATGATTCGCGCGATATCGCGTTCATTGAACGCCGGGCGGTTGTATAGACACTCGATGACTCCGCTTATATCCGCCGAGCGGATAAGAGCCTTCCGAAGGAAGGCTGTAGCGTCTGGAATTAGGCAACACGCATACGCCCCTCTGCTGTCGAACTTTTTCATGTTTCGCAGCGTAAACTGTCCGGATTCCACCCAGTACCGAGCGGCGAGAAAGTCATGAAGTGTTTTATGCACGAATACCCACTGCGAATTACCTGCGGGAACAAGTACGCCATACCACTGCGTTAGTTCGGCCAGTAACGCGCTCGGATTGACACGCGGCCCCTGGTAACGCTTCAAGAAGCTGTCTATAGATGCAAACACCTTCCCCTCAGACATCGCAAGATCTTGTGAATCGAACGCGATTTGCATAAGGCATCGTATACGATCCTCGCCGTCTAGCGGCAATCGACTCTCACGTGCGATCCCCCTTTGCTCGTCCCAACGAAAGGTGAGCAAGTCCAGTGCTCGACGGATTAAGCCCAATGAGGTGCGCGGGAGCGTCTTCAAAGCTCCGGTCTTGAGGATGCAGGTGAGCGTCAGAAGCAGTGGATTTGTGACGAAATCGGCGAATCCGTGATCTCGCAATTCCTCGATGAACTGCGCAGCGGGGGTCTCTACGCCAAACGCACCCAGGAACTCGGAGCTGAAGGCGATTGCTTCCTTTTCAGAGAAGGGTGAGATTGAATAATGGGTTGCTATCAGATCGATGATATCATAATGGGAGCGACACGTGAGAATGTAGTGACCGACGCCGAGGCCGGAGAATTGCCGCAAGTCCGAAGACAACGCGGAACGCTCTTCAGAGTCAAGTTCGTCATAGCCGTCTACCAGCAAGATCAGGCGTGACTTGCGGTCGGCAGGAAGAGGAGGCGTAGAATCCCTTGGAGTGAGTTTTTTCTTCCTTAGCTCATCTTTCCATTCGTCCAGGTGCTCAGCAATCATCGCGATAAGCATTCGCATCAGCTCTTGGTCCTCGGCGTAGCGAAGAGTGATCAGCACGGGAATGACTTTTGGGTTGGTAGCTAGATGGAGGAAGGCCCGATGCAAGAAGATCGTTTTGCCGTGGCCTGGTGAAGCGAAGACAATACAGTCGTGGTTCAACGTAAGGGTGTCCGTACTTGGAAAGGCGATCAGCTCGTCAGCCGAACCAGCTACGCGAAGCCGCGTTGACTGATAAATGGCGTCGAGCCGCAGTGGTTTCTGCATACCGATACACTGTACAAAGGATGCCTGTTTGACTTTGTGTTCGGTATGGTGTGTCAACCTGGTTTGAAGATCGGCAAAGCGAGAGGCGCTGCCAAGAAAGGACGTGATCTTTGCAAGAGCGCTCGCAACCAGGGAGCCGATCTCAATCGATAGGGCTGGTATAGGTAGATCGCTTGGGAACTCGGCCATGTCTCGCACTGATAGGAAATTTGATTCCGCGTGGGGCAGCGGCGCGGGCCCGGGGGTGGGGGGTTTGGGGGGCGGGGGTCGCTTGGCGACTCATGTTGGCCCTCCATTGCGCCTATTTCCACCGGTGGTCAGACGCTTTTGGCCCATTTCGCGGAGTCATCCCGGCACGCCCGGAGTCCGTGGACCGTCCACGGGCAACATGGGCGCAGTATACCCCCTGATCCCGGTCTGCTCAAGACCGAAACTGATCATGTTCCGGTTTGGTTCATGGCTCCCAGGGCAGTTCGGGCTGGCCCTTGACACGCGACGAACGCATCGGATTGTGTACAAGTCTGGATCTCGCCGCGGGACGGGTACGCTGGGTGCCCCGCCTTCTCTGAAGGTGGGGGCTGGAGGATAGGACGAGGGCTGACGTTGGCGTGTGGATCATCGTGTCCCCAACCTCGAAACGAGATGGGCCACCCGTCGTGTCCCCCACCTCGAAACGAGATGGGCCACCCGGACAACCGCTATGAGAGTCGATGACGCTTCGTTCCGTCGGGCCGGCGGACCCACCAATGAAACAGGCGGGTCATTGCCCCGCCCTACTTTTCGATGGCTTCGTTCAGACTGCCGCTGCGGAAACCGCGGAGATCGAGGCTGACGTAGGTGTAGCCTAGTGAGCGAAAGTGCCGGTCGATCCGGGCGGCGTTTCCGGGTTCGGCCAGCGTCTTGATGAACACGTGTGGGACCTCGATCCGGGCGAGGTGGCCGTGATGACGAACGCGGCACTCGCGTATGTCCATCTCTTCGCGCAGAAACGCCTCAGCCGCCTCGATCATCCGGAGCTTCTCGGGTGTGATGTCCTCGCCGTATGGCACGCGGCTCGCGAGGCAGGGGCTGGCCGGCTTGTCGTGCGTAGCCAGGCCCAAACGCTTGGACAACTCGCGCACATCGTCCTTCGTCAATCCCGCCTCTGCGACGGGTGACCGTACTCCGTGTTCATCAGCCGCCTTGAGACCTGGGCGATAGTCGCCCAGGTCATCAGCGTTGTCGCCACTGACGACGGCCTTGATTCCCCGCTCAGTGATGAACCGCTTGAGACGTGTGTAGAGTGCCGTCTTACAGTGATAGCAACGATTGCCGGGATTGGCGGTGTACTCAGGATTCTCGAATTCGTTGATATCAAGGATGACGTGCTCGGCCCCGAGGGCGCCGGCGAGCTCGCTCGCTTGCTCGAACTCAGTCCGCGCAAGACTCTCGCTCCGACCGGTAACGGCCACGACATTCTTTGGACCGAGCGTATCCATCGCGACCTTGAGTACAAATGTCGAATCCACACCGGCGCTGAAGGCAACGGCCACGCTCTGAAGCTCACGGAGAATCCGCCGCATATTTTCGTATTTCTCATCAAGCGTCGCCTGTGTCACAGTCCACCTGCCAGTCCCTCTCCAGTCTATCGATGATCCCGCGTCTTATGGACCGCGGCGCCTATGCCGCCAAAACGCCGCTCGCGACTTGCGAAGTCTTTGATCGCGGCGTTGAGGTCCGCGTCAGAAAAGTCAGGCCACAGCGTCTCGCACACATGGATTTCCGTGTAGCTGATCTGCCAGAGCAGGAAGTTGCTTACGCGACGTTCGTTGGCCGTGCGGATCAACAGGTCGGGGTCGGGCAGGCCGGCCGTGTAGAGGAAACGCGAGATCAGTGCCGCGTTAATGTCGCTCGGTGCAAGCTTGCCGGACTGAGCATCGCTCGCGATACCACGCACGGCATCGACCAGCTCATCGCGCGATCCGTAGTTCAGCGCCAGACACAACGTAAGCCCGGTGTTCTCACGACTCATCGCCGTGGTCTTGTCCATTTCCATGAGCACCGATTCGGGCAAGCCCTCCCTGCGACCTAGATGCCGGAACCGTACGTTGTTGTTCATGATCGTGTCGCGCTCGGCGATCAGGTGCCGTACGTACAGGTCCATGAGGAAATCGACCTCGTCCTTAGGCCGCCTCCAGTTCTCAGTGCTGAAGCTGTAAAGCGTCAGGACCTCGATCCCAAGCCGCGCGCAATGTGTGACGATGGTGCGCACGGTCTTGGCGCCGCGCTCGTGACCCTTGATGCGCGGCAGGTCCCGCTGCTTCGCCCAACGGCCGTTGCCGTCCATGATGATGGCGATGTGACATGGTAGCTGTTCCGGATCAAAACCCAGTACCTCCCGTGGATCAAGCGGTGGTTCGGTCATGGTGTCTGCTGCGTGACAGTGGGTTTCGGCATGTTGATCAGATCACTCACGCGACCGCGGACAAACGTCTGCGAACGCTCCGGCCCGACACCGACGATCGAGATCACTGACCCCACCAGAGCTTCAATCCTGTCGATATAGGCTTGCGCCGCGGCCGGCAAATCCTCGAACCGTCCGACCGAGCGCAGGTCCTCGTGCCAGCCGGGCATAAACTCGATCACCGGTTCAGCCCGCTCGAGCATGTTCACATCGGCAGGTGGTATCGTGAGCGTTTGACCATCAACTCGGTACCCAATGCAAACGCCGATCCGATCGAGCCCGCTCAGTGTATCCAGATGCATCAGTGCAACATCAGTGACACCGCTGAGCCTGGCCGTATAGCGGCACGAAACGGCGTCGAACCATCCGCACCGGCGTGGCCGGCCCGTGGTCGTACCGAATTCCTTGCCTCGCTGCCGGATGCGCTCGCCAATCTCATCTTCCAGCTCACTGACGAACGGACCCGACCCGACACGCGTCGCGTAGGCCTTGATCGTTCCTACCAACAGACTTACGCGCGAAGGCAACACACCCGCGCCGGGCCCGATCCCGTGCGGACCGGTGCTGCTCGAGGTCACAAACGGATACGTCCCGTGGTCCACGTCCAGCAGCATCCCGTTGGCGCCTTCAAACAACACAGACCGCCCGGTATCCATCGCCTGATGCAAAAACTCGGTGGTATCGCGCACGAACGACGCCAAACCCACCTTTGCCGTGTTCAGGTCGGCCAGCACGGCCTCGGCATCGAGTTCAACGTCTTCACCGTATATCGCAGTAAGTGCCGCCGTCCGGTCACTGACAATCCGGCGCACCCGGTCAGCAAGATCGCCGTTGCGCAGCAAGTCTACGAACCGGACGGCTGTGTTTCGCCTCATCTTGTCCGCGTAGCACGGGCCGATCCCGCGCGCGGTCGTGCCGATGCGCGTTCCATCCGCCGCCGCGCGCTCGCTGAGCTGGTCTTCCAGCTTGTGATAGGAAAGCACAAGGTGCGCCCGCTCGCTGATCTTCAGCCTGCCGTTCAGGTTTAGACCGCGCCCGGACAGTTCATCAATCTCCGATAGCAGCATGAGCGGGTCGACGACGACGCCGGGCCCGATCACGGAGGTCACGGTATCGTGAAGCACTCCGATGGGTAGCAAATGCAGGGCGAACGTTTCATCGCCCACACGGACGGTGTGTCCCGCGTTCGCCCCGCCGTTGTACCGGACCACGATGTCGAACAGCGGGCAGAGCAGGTCGACGATCTTCCCTTTACCCTCGTCGCCCCAACCGAGGCCGAAGACGCAAGCGTGCTGTCTGCTGGTTGGATTCATCCGCGTGATTCCGCTGATGCCACGATCCGAAAATCGGTCCGGGACACGAAAAGGGGGCCCCGGAGCGGCCCCAAAGTTATCCGACTGCCCTTTTTCGTACGCTATCGCGGACCGGTCGTTCTGTCAATGACGACGACACAAGTACAGTTTCCAGAACATTTAGCGTTACTACGCTCCGATTTATCCTACGTGGCTTTGAAATTATTCGACGGCATGCCAAGCTTATCTTATATTCTGTCAGAGATAGATTCTGAAGATCAACACGGACGTTTGGAGAAGGATCGATCATGATGGAAAACACGGCACTACGTAACTTTCTCGAAATCCCGTACGACCAGCTTGAGGAAATGAACCTCCAGGCCAAACAGCAACGCCTGGAACGTGTCGACTCCGGTACGATCGAAGAGAATCGACGGAAATACCTGACCGACGAGAAACGCATCAAGGCTGTCACGGTCTGCTTCTCCGATCTGGAAGGCCGCTTCCACATGCTTGACTATGACAAGAAGTACCTGCTGGGGGCAACGGACAATCTGACGTTCGATGGCTCGTCCATCCGCGGGTTTGCGGCTATCAGCGAATCAGACCTGAAGCTTTCTATCGATTGGCCTGCGTTTTACTGGCTCCCCGCCGACATCTTCGGCCCCGGCAAGGTGATCGTCTTCGGGGAAGTGCAGTCCCAGGCAGGATCATCCTATCCGGCTGATTTCCGGTCGCGTCTGCGTCTGTACTCTGAGGAATTCTACCACAAGGAGAAGATGCTGTTGCACGTCGCGCCCGAGATTGAGGGATTCCTATTCAAGGACACCGACGCGGAGCGACATTACTACGAAACCGGCCGGTTCGAGTTCATCTCGACCGGCGGCTATTACCACTCCCTGCCCCAGGACCCGCTACGCCACTTCATGGACCGGGCAGCCGAGGCCCAGCGCGCCCTCGGATTGGGCAACGAGAAGGACCACCCCGAGGTCGCGCCCTCGCAGTTCGAAATGAACTTCGGATTCTCGGAGGCGACGGTCGTTGCCGACCAGATTCAGTTGTACAAGCTCACGTGCCGGCAGGTGGCACGCAACCTCGGGCTGACGGCCTCGTTTCTGCCCAAGCCGATCGCGGGTGTCAACGGCAACGGGATGCACTGCAACATCTCGCTGAATCGCGGCGGTAAGAATCTGTTCTATGATCCCGACGGCGAACACCAGCTCTCCAAATTTGCGTGGGAATTTGTCGATCGCATCCTCAACAACGCCGTCGACATCTGCCTGGTATCGAACTCGAGCGTCAACGCGTACCGACGGCTCGATCCTAACTTCGAGGCCCCGAACCAGATCAAAGCATCGGCGACGAACCGGGCCGCGATGATCCGCATCCCGCTGGGCAATGAGCACACGGCGCGTATCGAATTCCGCTCGGTTGCGCCCGACGCGAATCCGTATCTGTTGCTGTACACGCTGCTTCGGACGGGGCTCGAGGGACCGCCCTCCGACTCCGCCGACACGGAGGGCAAGCGCGCCCGCACGCGATTCCTACCCGACAACATTCACGACGCGATTCGTTTGTTTAAGAGTAGCCGCTTGGCCTCGGATATCCTTGGCGATGAGTGCCACGCAAAATATGTGGATCTGAAGCAAATGGGCGCCGACCGCAGCCCAAAAGAGCTCGGAACACGGGTTAAGCGCAGCGAGGTCATTTTCCACCACGACGTGACCAACCAATTCCTCTGGAACCAGTTTTGACCGGGCTGGGGCAGTTTCTGTTTTTGTGTAGCGAGCCACGGGCTCAAAGCCCGCGCGGTGCTGCACGCACGTACTATGTGCCGGACTCCGTTTGATCTGCACACCGACCGGACGGATTCAGCCCACGCAGGTTGTAGCCGCAACGATGGCAGGGTGCGTCCACGCGAATGTTGCCGGATTCATCCACTAGGTCACGCAGGTTGCGTACTGGACCTTGCATGGAGCTCAGCCGAGTGCATTAAGTGACCGTTACGTGCCGACCGCTTCTACGTATGTGGAACCCGCTTTCCAGTCGGTCACAATACATCACAGCCTATGTCTGCGTTTTGACCGGTTCTTCGAGCTCTACGGATTCCAGAAGTATCTCCGCTATGTCCAATTGCGGGAGGCTCTCGCGGTCCAGGTCGGCCAAGCCATCGGTCAGCATACGCATGCAGAAGGGACATGCGCTGCTGATGACATCGGGGTTCGTGTCGAGAAGCTGTTGGGTTCGCGCGATGTTGATCCGCTGATCGCCCTGTTCCTCTTCCTTGAACATCTGTGCGCCGCCAGCTCCGCAGCACATCCCGCGGTCCCGCGTCTGGATCGGTTCGATAAGGGTCAGACCGGGGATGCGCTTCAGCGTGTCGCGCGGCTCATCGTAGATGTCGTTGTACCGGCCGAGGTAGCACGAATCGTGGTAAATCACTCTCTTGTCTACCCGCCTGGTAGGATTGAGCTTGCCAGCGGCCAGCAGATCAGCCAGGAAGGTCGTGTGGTGGATCACGTGATAGTGCCCGCCGAAGTCGGGGTATTCATGCTGCAACATGTTATAGCAGTGCGGGCAGGTGGCTACGATCCTCTTTTTGTCCGCTCCATACCCGTTGAGCGTCTCGACATTCTGCTGGGCGAACATCTGGAACAAGTATTCGTTACCGGCCCGCCGGGCGACATCGCCCGTGCACTGCTCTTCCGTGCCGAGAATGGCGAAGTCTACGCCCGCCTTCTGCATCAGTCGGGCCGTCGCCCGTGTCACCTTCTTGGCACGATCGTCAAAGGCGGGCGCGCAGCCGATCCAGAAGATCACCTCCGCGTCCGGGTGCTCGGCGAGCGTCTTTATATCCAGCCCCTCCGCCCAGTTCGCGCGCTCCTCAGCCGGGAATCCCCAGGGGTTGAAGCTGGATTCGAGACAGCGAAAGGCCGTCTGAAGCTCGCTCGGTAACTCGCCGCGCTCTTGAACCAGGTATCGCCGCATGTCGACGATCTTGTCGACGTAGGTGATACAGACCGGGCACTCCTGCTCGCAGGCCCGGCACGACGTACAAGCCCACAACACTTCCGGATCGATCACACCGTCGACGAGGTCCTTGTGGCACTCGGGCGGTTCACTTTCTTCTTGACCGCTCCCTGACGGTCGCGGCTCGGACTCATGTGCGTCGTCGTCGGAGCAATTTCCATCACCCGCGGTCTCGTTGCCCGCGGCCTTGGCGTTCACCAGTGCTTTCTCGTGCTTATAGAGGAAGTCCCGCAGATCGAGTGTGAAATGCTTGGGCGACAGCTTCTTGCCGGTGCTGTTTGCGGGGCACTGCTCCGTGCACCGGCCGCATTCGGTGCAGGTGTAGAAATCGAGGATTGACTTCCAACTGAACTGGTCGATACGCTTGATCCCCAGCGTCTCCTCGCGTTCGAGCCGGCCCTCGATATCCATAATCGGTGGAAGCCGCCCCGGCGGCTTGAGGTTCTTGGTGTACACGTTCGGGATGGCCGTGATGACGTGGAAGTGCTTGGAATATGGCAGCAAGTTCAGGAAGATGAGCACCAGCACCACGTGCGCCCAGAACCCGATGTGCATAAGCACCTTGAGCCCGCCGTCCGGCAAGCCCTGCACGATCATCGCCGCGACCGAACCGGCCGGTTCATACCATCGAAACCTCACGGGCTGGGCGACGGTCTGCCACTCATCCTCAGTAACTTCCCGGTAGGTTGAACTCGGGACCCGCCCGATGACATTCCCATCGTTGTCTTTCACATCGACCAAGGAAATGACCTCTCGGCGATTGGGTTCGCCGGGAAACTCTCGTGGAGTGACGATTACTCCGTGCTTCACACCGGTTTGGGCATGTTGTGCAGCTTGTGCCCCGTCGTAGAAGATGTCCGCCGCCATCATCACAACGATGATCCAGATGATAATGAGCCCTTCCGTGCTGAGCGTCATGCGCGAGAGCCGGGCGATCATCCGGTAGTACACGAAGACCAGCGCGGCCAGAAGGACCAGTACCGCGAAGATGTCCTTGAGCAGCGAGTAGACCTTCCCGAGAATCTGGTCGGTTCCGAAGATCCAGAAGCAAAACGATTCGTCGAATCCCCGGCCCCAGAGCATCAGCGATCGCAGTAGGAGCACGAGAAAACCGAAGAAGATGATCATGTGTGCGTACCCGGCCAGGGGATACCGGCGCATTCGGAGTTGTTTAATCGCATACGTCCACACGGCGCCGAGGCGCGCAGCCGGATTGTCGAAGCAATTCTCCGGCGCTCCGACCATCATCAGTCTCCACCGTCGCCACGCGGAGTATGCGAAAATCCCCCAACCCACAATCAACAACAACGCCATGACGATCGGATTCATACCGGTTACATCCTCCGGAGTGTCCCGTTACTTACCCCGCAGTCGCGATCCAATCTCCGAGTCCTGTAGGGTGGGTCATCGACCCACCTTTTGTTGTAAGAACGACACGAAACAGGTGGGTCAAACGACCCACCCTACGCTTACTCTATTCGCGCCAATCTCACGTAGGGCGGGCTCCGCCCGCCTGCATGTTGACGCGAGGACGGTCGCGGCGGGCCAAGCCCGCGCTACCCCACTACCAGGTAGAGCCGGTCTACGAAGCTTCCGCGATCAGAATGAGCACGAACACCAGCAGAAACGGACCAACGAGCACGAGACCTGCCAACAGCGATGCCCCCAGAGCTTTCCATGCCGAGATGGCATGCACCTCTCCGATGCACTTGAGAAAGACAACAAACCACCAGATGCCTATCGCAACTTCAGTTACGCCGAATCCTAACAGCGTTAGGGACAGGGTAAGACTATCGTCGATCCTAGGGGTCTCGTACGTGAACATCTCTTTACCGAATAACGCGAGCTCAGGAATCCACAGGAGCATCGCCCAAATCACGGGAACGGAGGACCAAGCGATCCCCGCGCGCACTTCTGCAGAACAAGCAGACCCTCCTAGCCAACTCCCTGTCCATCGCAAAAGGACTCCCCAAATGTACAAGCCGATAATGCCGCCGATCGCCCCGACGACCAGGGACGAGAAAATGATGACCGGGACGGAAATCTCGTCGCCGAGACTTCTCATGGATGCCGTGTTCATGGCCTTCCCGACACCAGCTAGCGCTGCCAGTAGCAGGACGTGGTGCCGGGGATCCGTATCGATGATCGCTCGCATCGTCGCTCTAGGGCGCGTCCATATCGTCAACCACGGGTTCCCGACCGGTGCCTGCCCGGCGTCATACTGTGCAGGTCGCGCTTCGGGTAACAATTCACGCCCACACCGGGCACAGAAGCGCGCACGCGGTTGGTTCAGGTGGCCGCAATCGACGCGGGGACACATGATTGGGTACATTCCATCGCGTCCCAAAGGACGGGGGGGCTCAAGCTGCGCCTCAGTGTAATCCTGTGGTTTAAGTTCTGGGACGGTAGACACTGTTCCGCAGTACGGGCAGGTCATGGGAGCCCAGGCGTTTCCCTCGTCAGCCTCAAGTGTGTTGCCGCAGGAGACGCACCGAAAAGTGATCTTCGCCATCATGTTTTTTCCGCTGCCGGCCCGGGTAGGATGCCCACTCTTTTGTGGGCATGTCATACCCGAAGGGCGAGGGACGCCGTCAGGCAAGCACGAACCATAACACCCAACCTTTTGTGGTGCGTTGGAACGATACCGGCTTCATGCAGCGTAGGCAAGGATTTCGACCTCTGCTCCGTTCTGAACGGCCGCCTCAGCGCGGCGCAGCAACTCCTGCGTGACGGTTTCGCTGACGTAGTACTCTCCGCAGTTCTCGCAAACGTCAGCGGGAACTCCCTTGAAAATCACCGTGCAGGAGCCACGCTGCATGGTCACGGTCGTCTGCCCGGGCTTTGCCTCTCCCTGTTTGCAGATCAGGCAGGTCATGGTTCTCGCCTCGTCTTGTAGTCCTCGCTCCAGAGTTTTGTATCCGGTACATACGCAGTTACCACGTACCCGCTCCGTATTGCCTCATTGTACGCCAAAACCACGTGCAAAGCTCGTCCCCCAGAAAAACCCAACAGCATCTCACTGGGATACGGCCTATCGTCGGGATACGAGGCGATCACTTCCCCATCGTCGATGACGGTCCTGATGTCTTGGGTGGTGATGCTCCGCGCAAACATCTGGCGCAAGGCGTGGCCACTGAAAACAAGCGACTCGA
>CAZJTP010000113.1:0-14366 GCA_964548955.1 uncultured Phycisphaeraceae bacterium | reverse complement strand
GTACGTCCGGTGGTGTGGGAGGACGGGCGCCGCGAGGCGCCCTCCTACCCGATTTTTCTTCAGGATCCGACGTCGGATCATTGCTTACGCCCATATCTGCGCCCTTGATGGTTATCGGGACCCAGGGTCGGCAGGTGTGTGGGGCCTGGAACCAGGCGTATCCGGTTGCCGGAGTGTGTTTTTCGGGCGGATGAGCGTTCCGCGGTGCGGCTGGTGGCGAAGAAGACTTTGACGAGCTACGATACTTGCGGACCGATGGGTTGCAGCGGGCAGCGTTGTCTCTCAGCGAGAAGGGGAACGGAACAAATCAAGATGGGGGCGAATCGGAAAAGGACAATGAGGGATCTGCTGTTGGCCTGGGCGATCGTCGCGGTTTCATCAGCGGCCATGGCCGAGGTCGATCTGGAGCTTCGCGTGCCCGCCCGGGTTGTCCGGGTTGGAATGACGGTTGAGGTTGGCCTGTATGCGGTGTCAGACGAAGACGGTGACCAGGCGATCGGCGGGATCGACGCGATCTTGAGCTGGGATCCCGATACCCTGGAACTCGCAGGCAAGATAGATAACGGATCATATAGTTGGTTCACTCCCAAGTTCCCTGCCGATTCGGAGCTTGACGGGCTCAACGCCGATTGTGGGGCGGACGTCTTCTGCAACCCGTACACTGGTCTGCCGTTCAATGACGGTGATGCGCTGTACCAGGCGTTAAGGCAGTTTCCGCCGAATCCGCCGCCGTATGCGACACCGGAGGGGCTTTTGGTGACGACGATCAGGTTTACGGCACTTGCGCCGACGCCCGCGACCGAGATCGGGCTGTTGGAGAATGTCGATACCCAGTGGACCACCGTGGCGGACATCGATGCGAGCGACATCACCGGCGAGTTGAGACCGGTGACGCTGTCGATCGCGTCGTGTGGGACATGGGGCGACTTCAACGGTGACTGCGACGTGGGTCTTGTCGACTACGGACCGTTTGAGTCGTGCTTGACCGGACCCGGCACGGCGTCGGGTGGAACGGAGTGTTACGTGGGTGACTTCGACGGCGACGGCGACGTCGATCTGCGCGATTTTCGTGAATTCCAGTTGGCGTTTGCCGGATCGTAGACGGGTGTGGCCGCAACCGGTTGGCCGATCCTGCGGTGACCGCGCAAGAGACGGGCCGGCTTCGCACCGGCCCGTGCCATCCGTCTTGGCTGTGGTCAAATCGCTTTGCTACTCAGACACGACGATATTGATCGTGTCAGAAACCTCCGCAAGCAAACCGGCGGTTCCAAATACCTGCACGGTGACCTGAATAGTCTCGCCGGCACCGGTGGTGACCGTCATTACACCCGTATCCTGATCGATAGTCAGCTCAACGCCCGCCGGCAGTTCTCCATTGCCAACCGCGGCTGCAAAGAACAGTATTTCCGGATCAGCGGGCGCACCGGTAATCGTCAGAATCTTCTCGCCCGTGTCGGGATTGTCGTCGTCATCCAGGTCCAGCGTGTCGCCAACCGTAATTGACGTTGGTAGGTCAAACGTAACCTCAGCGACCTGAACGGGGACCGTGGCGGAACCCGTGAGTTCGCCGAGCCCGCAGCCATTGGTGCGAACGGTAAAGGTCAGATCCGTGGTCTCTGTGACGCCGGGTGCCGTGAAAGTAACGCCACCCCAGCCGTCAGGTGTGAGTGGTGTTACAGCCGGTTCATTGCCCTCATCCTGTTCCCATTGCATCGTATCGAACCAGTCATGCGGGATCAGGTCGCCGGGGCTGAGGGTGACGGTGTCTCCAGGGCTGGCGGCGCCGCTGGTTCTGGTCGCCACTTGCGTGGTCTCAGTGAAGTTGCGGAGTATGAAGCCGCGGGTTGCTGTTCCATCCGACCAGCCGCTCGCCGAGGCGGTTGCCTCGAACGTAAAGATCTGATCGTCCTGGTCCGGCTCGATCGGGGCCGTGAACGTGGCGGTTTTGTCACCGTTGTCGGTGAAATGGTTTTCATCTAGCTCGGGCCCGCCGTTTTCGGCCTGGGCCCACACGACGGTGGCTCCCACCGGTGTCGTGACGGCCGTCATGGTGATCTGCTCACACGGGAAGGTGAAGCGGCTGCCGGGTTCGATCGTGACTTGAACGGGATCAGGCGGTGGCGGCGGAGTGTCGCCCTCGCATACGTCGCCCTGTCCATCCCCATCCGAGTCGGCCTGATCGGAATTGGCGTCATTCGGGCAGTTGTCGCACACGTCACCGACGCCGTCGCTGTCCGTGTCGGCCTGATTGGCGTTGGCTTTATCCGGGCAACTGTCACACTTGTTGCCGACGGTGTCGCTGTCGGAATCAGCCTGGTCTTCGTTGTCGTCGTCGGGACAGTTGTCGCAAGCATCCCCGAAGCTGTCCGAATCGCTGTTCGTCTGGTCCACGTTGCTGATGGTCAAGCAGTTATCGTCATCATCGATCACGCCGTCGCCGTCCTGATCGCCCTCACACGCGTTGCCGACGCCGTCCCCGTCCGAATCCGCCTGGTTTGCGTTTGCGTTGTTCGGGCAGTTGTCGCAGGCATCGCCGATGCCGTCGCCGTCAACGTCAGCCTGGGTTGCATCGGCGTCGTCGGGACAGTTGTCGCAAACATTGCCGATCTCATCCGCGTCACCATCAGCCTGGTCGGGATTGACGTCTTGGGGACAGTTATCGCACGCGTTGCCGACACCGTCTTCGTCGGCATCAGCCTGGTCCTCGTTGCTGACGTCCAGGCAGTTGTCCTGGGGATCGGGCACGCCGTCACCGTCGCGGTCGCCCTCGCACGCATCACCGACGCCGTCACCGTCACTGTCGATCTGGTCGGAGTTCGCGTTATTGGGGCAGTTGTCGCATACGTCGCCGACGTCGTCGCCGTCGGCATCGGCCTGGTCGGAATTGGCCTTAGTGGGGCAGTTATCGCAGGCGTCGCCGATGGTGTCGCTGTCTGCATCTGCCTGGCTGTTGTTGGCCGTGTTGACGCAGTTGTCGCACACGTCCCCAATGTCGTCGCCGTCGGCATCGGCCTGATTGACGTTGGGGTCATTGCGGCAGTTGTCGCTGATGTTGCCGATGCCGTCGCCGTCGGCGTCACCCTGGCCTGGATTGGGGTCGTGCGGGCTGTTGTCGCAGACGTCTCCAATGCCGTCCTCGTCCTCGTCGGCCTGATCTGCGTTCGCGTTGTTGACACAGTTGTCGCATACGTCCCCTAGGCCGTCGCCGTCGGTGTCCGCCTGGTTTGCATTGGCCATGCTTGGGCAATTGTCGTTAGCATCGATGATGCCGTCTTCGTCCTGGTCACCCAGGCCGCTGCCGGGAATGCCTCTGCAGCCTCCGCCAAGATTCCCACAGCCGATCATCACGCATAGCGCAAGCGAGGCAGAAAACCCGAGTAGACGCAATGCAGTACCACGATTACTTGATCCCTTCAGATTCATACCGCACCTCAAAATCAAGATGTTCCCGCCCAAGTTTTATCTAACCATGAAGTCCCGGCGAATCGCTCGCTGAGACTTCGAGCACATTTTCGCTGTGTGAATCCAGTTTGCGCCGTCGCCGCTCGTGCAGAGCACAAGGCCAAGCGCCCGCCGCCGGAACGGATGGATCGTCCACGCGGTTCGACGGTCTCATTGCACCCGGTGGTCATGCACCTGTTGCGACCGCGGTCCTCGCTGCAATATCCCGAGAAACACCGGTTTCTGCGTTTATCGGTCACGGTCGGTCCGGACTACCGTCTTAATCTCCCAGGCGGAAGTCGCTTATCTCGGGTCGCTTCTTTGCGGATGTATTCCCCCTTCAGGCATAAGCTCGTTGCGGCATTGTCGCCAGGAACAGGTGTTCCCGCAAGGTGTCGTTTGCTGCGACTACACACCCAAGTGGCCGGTCCAATTCCTGTCCAGGCACTGCCAACTGCTCGTGCAGTGTAGCTTTACCGACACGCTCATCCTGCATGTTCGGCAAGCTCCGGACGCGGCAGTGACCAATTCGGCTGCACGAGGTGGTCGCGGTCAACATGGCAAAGGGATGAGAGACCGCCGCTGCGCGGCACGCCCTCATCCAATTGCATCCGGTATCGGGTGGTGGAGCCTACTCTTCTTCCCGCTGCTTGAGTGGGAGGACCTCGTGCAGGCCCTCTTCCTTTTGCTTCTCATAGTCAAACGGCTGGTACGTGGGGCTTTTGTCGTTGTGGCATCTGACGCAGGTGGCCTCCTCGATCTTCTTCAGACCGGCGGCGTACATCTCCTCGTCCTTGTACGTTCTTTTGGACTTTTTGATTTCCTTGTGGAGCTTGGTGTACTCGCCGCCGGGTCCGTGGCAGGACTCGCATCCGACCCCCTCAAGCTTCTTAGCGTTCTTGACCGCCTTTTCGTCGTTGGGATCAGGATTGAAATACCCGCCGGGTTTGCCGTATCCAGTAGCGTGACACGCCAGGCATCCCTCGTCCTTCGTGTAGTCCTTGGCAGGATCGAGGTTGTGCTTCTGCTTGGCTTCGCTTGCCTGTCCCGGTTTGAGCGGATCAAAGGTCTTGGCCTTTTTCGTCTCCAACCAGCTTTCATACTCTTTCTTGTGACACATCTTGCACTTCTTGTTGCCGACGAACTTGGCCTCATCGGTTCCCTCATCGGTTCCCCCCGGCAGTATGGTCACCGCTGTGGCAGCGGCCAGCCCATCGCCGGCGAGGGCAGGTGAGACAAAACCGATTTGCGTGCCGATGATACCTACGCCGATTACGACAACAGCCAGGATGACCGCCAATCGAGCTTTCATGATGGTGTCCTTAACAAGCCTGAAAACGAAATCAACAACCAACGTTACACCCCCGTGGGCTGACGCGCATCATAGTCGGCCAAGCCCTCAGACGCAATCGGTTTGACAGCAAGTCGCATACCAGGCAGGCGTGAAGCACCGCCCGAACCGTTCCGCAGATGCGACCCTGTCAGATGATGGTGGCGGGTGTGGTGCGAGTATCGGGGTATGCGGAGTGGACGAGCTGCCGCTGTTCCGGGGGAGACCTATCTGTCCGGTCACGAGGCAAGGCGTTGTGGTCGTGCGTTAAGAACACCGCCCTGACGGATGAAGTGCGGCTGTTTCGGGCCTGTGACTGGAGGATTGCACATCCTCGGTCCTATCCTGGGGCAAGGCGCAATCGAAGTCTACTCGGACTATGGGGCCGGGCAGCTCGGCCACTTGAGCGTGGAGCTCAGCACGTTGGTCCGGGGACAGGCCGTGGTCGATTACCATGATCTTGTTGCGTCGTTTGAACTCCCGGCCGATCGCACGAAGACGCCGTTGAAGCTCGCCTCTTGGAAAGGCGGTGTTCACGACTATGTTGTTCGACGCCGAATGTGTTTGGAAGGCTTCCTCATCGATAAGGTCGGGATTTATACGCCCCAGCGCCACGGCCTTGTCCCACGCCGCCGTGCCGGGGTAGGGCGTGTACAAGTGCGGGGCGACGTAGTCAATGGGCTGCCGGCGGAACCAGTTGACTGATTCCTCCAGTTCTTCCTGGGTTTCGTCCAGGTATCCGCAGATCATATTTCCCAGGACTGTAATGCCATGGCGGTGACAGATGTCGATCGCGCGCTCGTGATCCTGGAGCTTTCCGTTGCCGCGTTTGAGCTCGCTTAAGACTCGCTCGCAGCCGGACTCGAATCCGAACTCGATACGTACACAGCCCATACGCTTCAGCAGGGCCGCCCGGGAGTCCGTCATGAAGGCGGAGATGGATTCGCAGTCGAACCGGATGCGGCGGGTAAGCCCGCGCTCCTCCAGCAAAACGAGCAGCTCCTCGAGCCATTTGCGTTTCGTGGTGAAGTTGTCATCAAGAAAGACGATGAAGTTGAGCCCATATTCGTCAACGACCGATTCCATTTCGTCCACGACATAGCGCGGTGAGAACAAACGCACGGTCTTGCCCCACATCAGGCTGGATGAACAGAAGTCGCACGTGCCGTAGGGGCAGCCGCGTGACGGCATCATTGACGTTCCCTTCGCGTACACCCCGTGGACCATGCGCCCCGGTCCGCAGTAGTGTTTCATGTCGAAGAGGCGTCTGTCGGGTGGTGGAATGGTGTCGATGTCCGTAATCAGCGGCCTTGGAGGCGTGCGGACAAGCCGGCTGTTGTCCTCATAGATGATGCCGGCGATATGAGGACTGGTGATCCTTCCGGTCGTCATGTAATGCCGTACGAGTTCGAGAAAGGTCGCCTCACCTTCACCGACCACGCCGACATCAAAGGGTGTCTGCATGATGCACTCGGGGAGTGTTGTGACGTGCACGCCTCCCGCGATGATCGGGGCGGTCGTGGCAGCACGAATCTGCTTGGACAGGAGGACGGCTCTTTTGAAGGTGGGTGTCACGATAGAGACACCTACGAGGTCGGGATTGAATTCCCGTACGGTCACCGCCAGGTCCTTGTCGACGGTCTCGTCGAACATTAGAGTCTCAACAGGCGTTTCAAGGTATTTCTTGAGATATGACGAGAGGTAACCGAGTCCGAGTGGCGGATGCGGTATCGGATATTTGGGGTTTACCAGAAGAACGCGAATCATAGAGGTGCCCCCTTGGCTGACAGCACAATCAGCACAGCGGTCTATCATTCCCGGCTCATCGCCTCCTGTTGCTCCAAAGCCTCCGCAGCCGGCAGGATGGCTTCGCCCGTCATCACATGGGTCACATCGGCGAGCGTGAAGACATTTTTCCATCCGCCGGCCAGCTCGCGGTTCACATCCGCCTCGGGTCCCTCCCAGGTGTGGCCGGTTCGCTGAGGCACGTGGCGGTAGTCATGGTTTTGGTGCACGACCGTCACGACCGGTGTGACATCGACAACCGGCAGTCCGCGCTGCCGCGCCCGGTGAATGAGCCAGTTGTCCCACACCGGTCGACCCACCGCGAAGGGTGGTAGTTGATCAAAGCCGCCATTGCGTGGGAATACGAAATAGTCGCTGCCGGTGGGTGGGTGGAGCGTGCCATGGCAGCCCACATGGCACCGCAGTTGCTCCTCCCCATCGGAGGCTTCGAAGTCCCACGACTGGGTAAGATCGACATCCCACCGCCGCCCCACCATCAGGAAGTTGGCAAACTCGATTCGCCGAACAGCTTCAGTGAAATCGTGCAGGAGAATGATATCCGCGTTGACGTAACAGAGCATGGGGTAGGAGGCTGCTGCGTGCGCCGAGGCGAACACCGAGTCGAGCAGCGGCGTACCGAACTCGTTGCGATTCACGTCGCCAAGCTGAATCGCATCGAACCGATCGGCTGCCTCGCGGGTCCCCGGCTCGTTCCCACATAGGATAATCTCACAGATGGGATCGAGCTTGCGCCAACTGCTAATGGCGTTGTGCTGAATCACGCCAATGTGATCCTCGAACGGCTTGGGGACGGTAAACAGGGTCAGCATTGTGTGTTGCGTCGGTATTCCGGTTCGGTGGTCGTCGGCAACTTTACGCGCAGGACCATCGCTCCCAGTGCGTAGTAGCGTTCGTTACCTTTTTCGATGACGGCTTCGTCGCGCGAGCAGGGAAGCCACACGTTGCGAGCATCCTTCCGCCAGAAGTTCGATTCCACAACGTCATAACCGCAAAGTAGGCGGGGCAGACGTTCCTCGCCGTAGATCCGGTGCATTGGATGGACCACCGCGTCGCGCCCGACGGGAAGGGTCAGCAGCATGTATCCGTCGGGTCGGAGCATCCGGCGGAGCTTCACCATCGCCTCCAGATCGCCATCCGTCATTCCCGTTGTGTTGTATCGGCCGCCGAGCCCCACATGTTCTATCGTTGAACAGTTCACAACCAAGTCGAACACGGTTTCGTCGTCGAGCGCAAGCAGATCCACCCGCCTGAACTCGATGCGCGGGTTCAGACTGAGCATTCGGCGCGGCATCAGATCGATGGCTAATACCCGGGCACCGAGACCGGCTGCCGCTGTTGCGAGGACGCCGTTGCCGCATCCGAAGTCGAGGACACGAGTGTCGTTGCTGACGTATCGTCCCAAGCGGGCGGCTACAAAGCCCCACTCCAGGTCGCGATCACCGGAGAGGTCCGGCGTGCCAGGCTGTGGTGAGCCCTTGCAGGCTGATCGCGAGTCGATCAACGCACAATCCTCCGCGTGTGTTCTTCTTCGTGCTGTGCCCTTTCGCGGGTTGCGTGGCTGCGTCTTGCGTGCGCAGGTGTGCGCGGAGTCCGTGTGTCGCGAGGCCTTTGTCGGTCCGCGCGGGCTGTAGCCCGCGGCTGGCTGTGGGTGATCATCCAAGCCATCGTTCATGTCAACCACCGGGCAAGACGATCAAGCTTTTCCCGTGGACATGCCACCAGATTGTCATAGTCGTATTCCGTCTTGGGTGGTTCGTCCGTGAGCTTTCCATTGGAGGCGAATGCGAACCACCGGTAATCGCGTGCAGTCAACCAATCGTAGACATCCGAGCACCGATGTCCAAAAGCTATGGAACGCCGGTCGGAAAACTCGCACATCAGCACGGGACGTGGCCAATCCGTAAAGAATCCGACTCCACCCTCGAGCGCAAGGCGTTCGGCGCCTTCGACGTCCATCTTCACGAAATCAACGTCCGGCCAATTCCGCTGCCCCGCCAGTGCGTCCAGCGTTGTTTTGCTCACGGTGATGTTCCGAACGGCTGCGGGGACCTTAGCCACCTTCAATCCACTGTAAGCACCCTGGCGACACGAACAGAAACCGGCGGTTTCAATTCGATCTCCTATGGCGTGTGGCACGATCTCGACGTGCCATTGCCGGTTCAGCAGAACGTTCACGCGTAGGCGGCGACGATTCCGCGGGTCGGGTTCAGCCGCCAGTACGACGCCATTTGGCCTGACCACCTTTGCACCGATAACAGTGTACAGGCCCAGGTGCGCGCCGATATCCCAGAAGGTCATCCCCGGCGCAAGGAATGCCTCGACGAACGCCCGTTCGCGCTGCTCGAACACCCGCCCGCGACGGACTCCTTCGAGTACCTCATCACCCAGCGGGGGACCGAACCAGCACCCATCCAATCGAATGGGGAGCAGACTCTTTGCGAGTATCGACATCACTCCAATGTTACTCTCGTGGCACCGGTTTCCAACCGGTGTACGATGTCAGGGCAGCGTTGCGTTCCCTGCTTCCTGCGTTCTGGCTGCGTAGGACTCCGCGGCAAACTGTAGAAACCGTTGCATGGTCGCCTCATACGTGAAACGCTCCAGAACGACCTGTCTCATTTCGTCCGCGATTGACTGACGCAGCGCGTCGTCGTGGAGGAAGCGGTCGGCGACGGACGCGAACGATTCGACATCATCAAACCGGATCAAGTGAAACCGCGGAAAGATCTCGCTCGGGTAGTCCGTCTGATCCCGTACGGCAAGCAGATGAAACATCGTTTCCGCCTCATCCTCGTTTGCCTCCAGGTCGTGCATCGCGTCGCGGAATGCTGTCGTGAGCGCTTCGTCGTTGCACTGAAAGACCTCGGCGCCGTTCTTGAGGCCGCGCGCGCGGATGGCCGCCAGCAGTTCGGTAAACCTGGGATTACGCTGATCGGACGGCCGGGCTCTGGCGAGGAAGAAACCGCCGCCGGCCAGACCGTCCAATGCTCGCTGGTGGAGGAATCCGGCGGGCATCAGTTGCAGATTGATCTTCGAGGCGCGGTACACGCAGAGCAGTTCCCGGCCGTTTTCGGCGGGACCGGCTGAAAAGCGTGCCAGTGTTGGATGCTTGTCCCACCCGTTTCCATAGATTCTAAGCGACGCATCGCGTTGCCGGGCCCAGTCGGTCGCCCACGTGAGTGCCTGGTGCCTGAACAGCCGGTCGCACAAACGCCACAGGTACCAGCCGGTGACGTGCGTCCTGGCCGCGCGGTCCACGATCTTTACGCCGATCTTCTGCTCCGCCTGGAGCAGCATCCGCCGCAAACCCGGACCGTTCATCGGACCATTTGTTTCGACCGTGCGGCGCGCGACGGGAAAGAGTTCGGTCATCAGTCGCCGCAAGCCGTCATCCGCGCATTTTTCAAGCTCCTCGTTGTGGAAGGCCTCCGCCGTTTGCGATGCATGACTGACGTAGGAAACGTCACAGCGGTACGGTGCTAGTTCCTCGTCGGTCAGGTCGGATGCGTCAAACTGCTGGGGGCTTGTCGGCATCTGCCGGCAGAGGAACTGGCGAGGGTCGCACCCGAAACGCCCCAGACAGTCAAATTGCGCAAGACCCACCACCGTGTCGAGTGGTGACATGCGTTTGACCTTCTCTTCCGTGAACACACCCGGCAGGGAGTCCTGGTCCCACGTCATGACCGGCAGGTTTGCCGGCAACGTGTCGCCGAACTCGGGCCGTAGGTGATCGATCGCGAAGAGGAGTTCCGGATCGAACTCGCGGATTGTCTTGTGATACGTGAGCGGTCCGATTATGTGGTGCGGTGTCGTCTCCGTAAGCACGATGCACCGATGACCGAGTGCTTCAAAGGCCTGCCTGGCGTCACGCATCGAATACTGCAGGAATGTCGTGTGCGTGCTAACCGGCGCCAGGATGCGTAACGGGTCCCCGCGTCCTGTGAGCGCTTCATCGAAACGCCCGGACCAATAGTGCATATCACGTGACGCGTACCTCGCTTCAAGGTCCGCAAGAGACTGTTGGATGGCGGCGTCGCGCGTCCGAACCAATCCCTGAACGACATTGACGGCGTTGGGTGAACATCGCGGCCGGAATGCACTGAGCGTAAATCCGTGTCGTGGGAATGGCAGATCGGGATCATCCTCCCAGGTCCGTCGCAAATCCTCTGCGTATGATTCACCGGTAAACCAGAACACCCGAGCGTCCGAAAGGATTTCGCGCCAGTCGTGCAAATGCAGCACAAACGCTACCATTGCCGGATCGGGTTCGACCACGAACAGCGCGCAGCTATAACCCAGGAACGTGTCAATGGTGGCTTCGTATACGCGCTTAAAGTACCAGCCGAGGTCGAGTCCCTCGAACAGATAGGGACCCGGCATCTTCGCACCCTTGTCCTCCGGCATCGGTTGTGAGTATGCAGCCGCTCGATGATCACCCAGACGCGGAATCCATTGCCATCCGCCCGTCGGGTCGCGCATCCGCACCTGATCCACGTTGCGGCTGTCACGAAACAGTTGAAAATCGCCGCGCCTTACGGTCCACGCTTCGCGAACGGGGACTACGTCGACGCTGCGATCCATCAGAGCTGCCAGATTGGCCTCGAAGCGTTCCGCGCATTGCGACCACGGGACGGCTGCCTCCGAGACCATTGCCAGCGAAGCGCGAATGGGTGCGAACTCGGATGGTAGCTCGCCCATGGAGGGATCGGGTTCGAGGAGCTCCCGGGCCGGGATGACCAGACCGAGCTTGAGGTATTCGCGGATGGCCATCAGCCGTATGTAATGGTCGTCGCGACAGACGTTCAGGTACGGGGCGGCCACGGTTAGAAACTCATAGCCGTTTCCTGCCTCAAGGCATTGGAGCATTCGGCTGCGATGGGCATCAACGGTAAGCGTGGTCATTACCGGGCTGTCGTTCTGAACGCACAATCAAAATATTCAGCGCGTTGGCGCGTCTCGACTCCAAGGCACGCGTGATGTCACCGGTGATATCGGTGATCCGGGGGACGATACTTGTCCCGAACTGCGATCGCCATCGCTTACATTTTAAGGAATCCAAGCGTTGTTGCGGTTGCCACGCGGCGACGATCAGGAGTCGCGGATGAGGCCGGGAACCTCGCGGTTCTCGTCACCACAGAGAATATGATTCGGTCGTGGAACTCAATGACGTACAGCGGGAACCTGCGGAGATGCGGGATTCTGCAACGGACTCGCACGTCGCCAAAACCGTCAGTTGCCGGTTCGTCCGGTTTTGGAACTGGATGTTTCAGGGGATAACGCCCACTTCACCTCACCGGGACTTGCCCGTCATCCATCCCTGGGACAGAATGAGCCCTTGGATTGGCGATTGACGATTGCCGATTGTCGACTGGCAGGGCTCGTATGGGGCCACGCAATCCAATCTGCAATCCCTAATCCGCAATCGTGGGAGGGTTCCGTATCGTTCAACGTGAGGTGATACCGTGCATCGATCAAGAACAACCGTAGGTTTGGCGCTGAGTCTCGTGTTTGTCTTCACTGCCGCGACGGCGGGCGGGCAGCCCGTGCGTGACCACAATATTGTCGCCGACGATTACTTCGACATCGCTACGATCGGCCGCTGCGCTGCTTCTCCGGACGGCAGGTATGTTGCGTATGCCGAGACGCGATGGGAACCACCCGCGGAGAAACGCAACACCGATTTATGGGTGGTCGAGACGATGACCAAGCAGATTCGCCGGTTGACCTTCGATCGGGTCGGCGATGGTTCTCCGAGCTGGAGTCCGGACTCGCGCCTTATCTACTTCACGAGCGGCCGCAAACGCACAGGTGAGGACGATCCGCCGTACGACGGGAAGATGCAGGTGTGGCGGATTTCGCCCGACGGCGGTCAACCGACGCCCGTAACCCGCGTTAAGGACGGGATCGGTCAGTACGAACTCTCGGAAGACGGCCGGACCCTCTACTACACGACCTCGAAGGAGGAGGTTGGCGAGGAATGGAACGATTTGCGCAAGGAGTACAAGGACCTCGAGTATGGCCACGGCGTCACGAAATATTCGCAGGTCTGGAAGCTTGATCTGGTCAACTGGAGGGCGGAGAAGGTCATTGACGAGAGGCGTGTGGTTCGTGACTTTGCCGTGTCACCCGACGAGCGCCGCATCGCCATGGTCACCACGCCCGACCGGACCCTTTTGGCGAACGAGGGCTGGTCGCGCGTGGACGTCTACGACGCCGAGACCGGCGAAGTGGAAGTCGTGACAAAGCCGGGCTGGCGGAAGGATCATCCGTCGCCCTACGGCTGGGTGGACAGCGTGGCCTGGGCGGATGACGGGTTGGTGCTGGCGCTTACCGTTTCGTTCGACGGTTATCCGACGAGAATCTACGCGGCGCAGTGGTCGGGTAGTAACGTCATGCTTTGGGAGCTGACAAGGCCGCCGATAGTCTCGGTCAACGGCGGCTCGTTGCACTGGCGGGGTCAGTCGTACGACCTGTGCTTTAGCGGTGAGGAGCAGGCCCGCGCGCGGGTGTACTCGATCATCAACGTGCGCGACGGCCGCCAAGGGAAGACCGAGACGCTGACGCCGGGTGACGTCGTGGTGACCGCATATGATCTACGCCGCGCCGGTGATGCGCTCGCCGTCGTGATGAAGACGATTGAGCATATGCGGGATGTATTCCTCGTATCGCGGTTGGGTGAGTATCAGCGGCTTACGAACGTCAACCCGCAGGTGGATACGTGGAGGCTGCCGCAAATCTCGATCGTGAAATGGAAGGGGGCCGACGGTGATACGGTGGAAGGAATCCTCGAACTGCCGCCGGATTATAAGCCGGGCAAGCCGCTGCCGATGGTCGTCGAGGTGCACGGCGGGCCGACGGACTGCACAAAATACGCCCTGCGCCTCTGGATTTACGGGCGGTCGCTGATGGCCGCCAAGGGCTTTGCGTTGCTAAGCCCTAATTACCGTGGCTCGACCGGGTACGGTGACAAGTTTATGACAGACCTTATCGGGCGGGAGAATGACATCGAGGTCGAGGATATCCTAAAAGGCGTCGACGCAATGGTCGAGCGGGGGATCGCCGATCCGGATCGGCTGGCGGTGATGGGTTGGAGCAACGGCGGGTTCCTGACGAACTGCCTGATTACCAAGACGGACCGGTTTAAGGCCGCAAGCTCCGGCGCCGGTGTGCTGGACATGGTTATTCAATGGGGCACGGAGGATACGCCGGGGCACGTGGTCAATTACATGGAGGGTCTGCCCTGGTCCGATCCTGAGTCCTACCGTGCGGGATCACCGATCTACGACCTCGACAAGGTGAAAACGCCGACGCTGATCCACGTCGGCGAGAACGACGAGCGCGTGCCGGCTGCCAATGCCAAGGCACTCTACCGCGCGTTGCGACATTATCTAAATGTGCCTGTGGAACTCGTCGTCTACCCCGGCGAAGGGCATGGATTGACCAAGTACAAGCACCGCAAGGCCAAGATGGAGTGGGACCTGGCCTGGTTCGATCGCTACCTGGGTATCGAGACGACACAGGAGGATAAGAAAGAGCCGGTAATACATTAGGCCGGCCTAGGGAGTCTGTGGGACCGACCTTCCAATCGGTAGCAAGGTCCAGCACGTATGCGTTTTGGTGTTACCGCAGTGGACTGTCGTATGCATGATCCGAGACCCGAGCGCGAGCAAGGGTTTTGATGCTTGCCCCGTCGCTTGCGCTCCAGGCTCTGATGAGGTCACGCTTCACGTTGGACACGTGCGCGACTTTCTGCGTTACGGCAAACATGCGTCGGGTGTTGGTCGCGGCA
>CAZJTP010000112.1:0-14432 GCA_964548955.1 uncultured Phycisphaeraceae bacterium | reverse complement strand
CACGATGCTCGATACACTAACCCGGAGCAACGGGCTTTCATCCCCATCTGATCGGCGGGGCACTGATCGGCGCGGTACTGATCGGGCGGGGTACTGATCGGGTTGCGGTCGAGCCGAGGCTGGTAACCCACGACATTCGGATCAGGCGATGCAACGCCTCTGACGATACAAGGTATTCGCGCTTGTATCACACGCCGAAGTGTGCTAAATCCTCTACGTGATAAATGCGATTATCGCGTGCTCCTCATGCCTGCGAAGGGGTGGTGTTGTATGAAACGGATCAGTTCCCGGTACTTGCACATCTTAATTCCCTTTATCGCCGTGTGTGGCTGCGGCGGCTGCATCTGGGTCCATGAGGACAGGTCGAAGCTCGACCTGGGTGTTGATCCGAGCATAAGCGCACTGGCGAACTCCGCCGCGTATCGTGACACGATCGGCGCGTATACCTATTACGAAGGCCTGAGGCCCATGCGGGTGCGCGGGTATGGCCTGGTGGTGGGTTTGGGGAAAAACGGCTCGCGGGACTGCCCGCGGCGGGTGTATGATCGTCTGGTCGAAAGTCTGTACAAGCAACACCACTTCGCGAGCACGGTCGTCAGCGTCAAGCAGATCACGCCGGAGCGGCTGATCGACGACATTGACACGGCCGTGGTCGTGGTTCAGGGTGAGATTCCTCCGGCTGCGGCGAAGGGCAACCGCTTTGATGTCGCGGTTGCGGCACTACCCGGCACGCAGACGAAATCGCTGCGCGGCGGCCGGTTGTACACAACGGAACTGCAGGTCTTTCGCGCGACGTCCCCGACGACTTCCATCTCCGGGCAGGTTCTCGCCCGTGCATCCGGTCCGGTCTTCCTGAACCCCTTCTCCGACAAGGAATCGGCGACGAGATCGAACCCGCTTACGGGCACCATCGTCGGCGGAGGGGAAGCCACCAAGGATCGCCGCGTCCGGTTGGTGTTATTGGAGCCGTCGTACCCGCGTGCCCGGCAGATACAGGACCGGATCAACGCCCACTTCGCCGGACCACGACTCATAGCCGATGCCATCTCTCCGTCATTCATACGCCTTGCGATTCCACCGGAATACCAGGGAGACGGCGCTCATTTTCTCGCACTCGTTCGCGCCCTGTACCTGTCAGCCGATCCGAAGTTTCAAGCGACACGGGCCCGGATGCTTGCGGAGGAAGTCACGCACCCCACGGCACCGCATGAGCAGGTCTCCCTCGCACTGGAGGGATTGGGTCGCGCAGCCTCGCCGATCCTCAACGAGTTGTACACGCACCCGAAAGGCCATGTGAGTTTCCATGCAGCCGCTGCGGGGCTGCGGTTCGGTGATCATATCGCCTGTGATGCGATGGTGATGCACGCGGAGAATCCAGCGAGCGAGTATCGGTTTCAGGCGATTCGCGCCCTAGCGGGAGCGGAGGGTATGGGAGTGGCTGCGATCGCGCTTCGAAAGCTATTGCATGACAAGGACCCGCGCATACAAATCGCCGCCTACGAGTCTCTGATTCAGCGCCGTGACCCGACGATCGAGTCCACACGCATCGCCGGGGACAACTTCTTTCTCGATCAGGTGCCCACGCTGGGATCGGGTAACTTCATCTATGTTAAACGATCGGGCTCGCGCCGCATCGCGCTGTTTGGTGATGATCTTCGGTGTTTGCCGCCGGTCTTCTATCGCGAACCGGACGGAAGCGTCACGATAAACGCCGAGGCGGATGACGAGGCGCTGACAGTCCTGCGCGTAGTTGTCGCGAGCGGCGCTTCGTCTTCGCCGATTGCCGCGCCGCTTGAATTGCCGGCGCTGATCGAGCTGATGGGCCGCGACGCCGACATCGGGCTCGATGGCCAGGTGACCGGACTGGGTCTGGACTACACTGCGGTGGTACGCGCGCTGTACCATCTGGCTCAGGTTCATTCGATCAACGCGAAGTTCATTCTCGAACAGCCCAACGCCGCGGAACTGTTCGGCCCGACGCGACCCGAAGGCCGCCCGGAGTCGGAGATGTAGCGCAAGTTCTGATTGTCGATTGCGGAATGCCGATACGGCAAGGCAAAATCGCTTGGGTGCCACGGGCGGCTTGCCCGCCCGTGTTTTGCCGAACGACGGCACTGGCAACCAGCTACGGTTGACATCCACCTACCACCCTCCCTGACAGCCTGTTGAAAAAGTCTGTGGGACGGACTTTCCAGTCAGTCAAAAGGGTGTTTTTGCCGACACGACGACCGACTGGAAAGTCGGTCCCACATATGGGAGGACCTCTTCAACTGGCTGCTAACGCCGTTTGGTCCATTCGATATCGGCATACTTGCCGACCAGTGTATCGGCGGATGCCAGCTCCGCGGCGGACCAGTCGCCGTGCTTGAAGCATTCACCGGTCACATCCGCAAGATGTTCCGCAAAGCTCGACCGAACGTGTTGAACGCTCTTGTCGAATGGGAGCGGCACTGTGGCCGTCGCCTGTTGGGTGTAGCGGTTTCCAAGGATGATGGAACCGTGTTGGAGAACCGCCTCGCGGGTTCGGCGCTGAGCACTGCCGGCGATCTTATCCTGACCTATAGCATTCTCCCGTTTTGTGTGTCGGGCGGACCCCCCTCTTTCCCCCCTTGGCAAGGGGGGATGAAAGGAGGGTGCGCTACACGAAACCGCAGTCTGCTCTAGCAATACATCATAGCGGTGGCGGCGCTCGAAACAGAAGAAGGGGCCACGAGTCGGGCTTGAGTCGTCGGTCGTTCCACAGCGGGTAGCAACCAAGCCGAGGTCGCCCAGGCATGCCATAACCGCATCATGCGCCAGTTCGTACAATCGATTCGGTCCGTTCGATACAAGCCGATGGTCAGCCGGCAGGGTCAGAGAGTACGTAAGCTCCAGATCATGCAGGATCGCACCACCGCCGGTGAGCCTTCTTACGACGGCTAGCTCACCAGCCGGTGCGGGCAATGACTCATAATCGGCATAGCATTGGAAGTACCCGAGCGATATCGTCGGCGGATTCCATTGGTAGAGTCGAAGCGTCGGCGGTGATTCGGACCGCCCGACACGCGTCATGAGGGCCTCGTCGCGGGCCATGTTCGTCGGACCGTTGAGGGAAGGATCGTGAAGGATGCGAATGGTGGAGTGTTTAGTCACGGAATTGGAAAATGAAGAATGTCGAATAGCGAATAGCGAACGATTGAGAAGAGCGAAGGCGAATCCGCACGTGGTCCGCACGGGCTGAATCCTTGACACGCGGTGCAGCTCCGCTGCGGGGGCTTCGCCACGCGGACCCGCGCGTCAAGGACAGGTCCCGCGGCTCGCCATTCGCCATTCGTTATTCTGAAGTCCATCGAACATTCGGCTTACGGCTGGCAGTGACTTCATCCAGCCGCTTGATCGGTGTGGTGTGCGGAGCGGTGCGCACGACCTCGGGATTACTCTCGATCTCATCGGCGATCGCAAGCATTGCGGCAACGAAATGGTCCAGCGTGGCCAGTGATTCCGTCTCGGTCGGCTCGATCATCAAGCAGTGATGAATCGGGAAGCTCATCGTCGGTGGATGGATGCCGTAGTCAATCAGGCGTTTGGCGATGTCAATATCTGTAACGCCACTTCCAGGGAAGTCGGGTATCGTGACGAACTCATGGGCGTATGGTGGCGGGAAGGGGATCGGGTAGCGGCCTTTCATTTTCGCCGCCATGTAATTGGCTGCCAGGACGGCCTTCTCTGCGACGTCTCTGAGTCCATCGCAGCCGACGGCCCGGATATAAGCATATGCTCGGACCAGCACACCAACCTGCCCGTAAAACGAACGGACTTTGCCAATAGTGTTGGGTCGGTCGGATAACCAACTGAACGTGCCGTCGTCTCGTTTGATCACCTGTGGAACGGGCAGGAACTCGCACAGGTGTTTGGCAACTGCCACCGGACCGGCACCCGGCCCGCCGCCGCCGTGTGGCGTGCCGAAGGTTTTGTGCGTGTTGAAGTGCATGCAGTCGACGCCGAAATCACCCGGCCTGGTAATACCCAGGATCGCGTTCATGTTCGCCCCATCGAGGTAGAGCTGGGCACCTTTGGCATGGACGATCCGGGCGATGTCTCCAATTTGTTCGTCAAAGACGCCGACGGTGTTGGGATTGGTGATCATAAACGCGGCCGTGTCTTCGTCGACCTTGGCGCGAAGGTCTTCGAGGTCGACGCGGCCATTGTCCTTGGACCGGATCGATATCGACTCGCGCCCGCACATCGAGCAACTGGCGGGATTGGTGCCATGGGCGCTGTCCGGCGCGAGTACTTTCGTGCGACGCTCGCCGCGACTTTCGTGATAGGCACTGATGATCATCAGACCGGTCATCTCGCCGTGGGCACCGGCCGCCGGTTGGAGCGTCGTTTCGGCGAGCCCGGCAATCTCGGCAAGATCGCAGCGCAGGCGATAGAGCAACTCCAGGATACCCTGCACGTCGGCTTCATCCTGATACGGGTGCAGGTTCAAAAAGCCCGGCATCGCGGCGACGCGTTCGTTGATGCGCGGGTTGTACTTCATAGTGCAGCTACCCAGGGGATAGAAGTTCGCGTCGATACTGAAGCAGCGGTGCGCCAGCCGCTTGTAGTGACGGACAAGGTCCAACTCGCCGACCTCGGGCAACGGCGGCGGCTCGTCGGCGAGCAGTTCAGCCGGGATGGCATCCGCCCGTTTGAGCGTCGGTACGTCGGACTTCGGCAGAGATGCTGCATACAATCCCGATGAGCCGATCTCAAAGAGAAGGGGATGATCTTCCTGCCGCATGTTTGGAACTGCGTTCATGATTCTCGTTGTCAGGTAGCGCCGTCCTGCGGGATCACCGGGACGCTCCTATGCGCTATCGAGCGCGGCGACCAGGCTATCAATCTCCGCTCTGGTTCGCTTTTCCGTGACCGCCACGAGGAAACAATCGTTAAACCGTTCATCGAACCGGGCCATCGGCACGCCGCCCAAAATGCCGCGAGCCCGGCACGCAGCCAGAGCAGCCTCTACGCCGCGCGACGTCCGCACGACGAACTCCTTGAAAAACGTCGCCGCAAAGCGAAGCTCATATCCCTTGAGCTTGGCGATCTGGGTAGCGGCGTAATGAGCCTTATCAAAACATTGTGACGCAACCTCGGCAATTCCGCGTCGGCCCATCGCAGCCATGTAAACAGCCGCGCGAGCGGCGAGCAATCCCTGGTTCGTGCAGATGTTGCTCGTAGCGCGTTCTCGCTTGATGTGCTGCTCGCGAGTCTGCAAGGTCAGGCAGAAACCGCGCCGACCTTCCGTATCCTTGGTCTCTCCAACGACGCGCCCCGGCATCTTGCGAAGATACTTCTCGCGCCCGGCGAGCAAGCCAAGATATGGACCGCCGTACTGCATGGGAACACCCAACGCCTGCCCTTCACCAATCACGATGTCGGTGTCGAATGCACCCGGCGGTTTCAGAATACCGCTGGAAATCGGGTCCGTGGATACGATGGCCAGGGCACCACGATCATGCACGATCGGTACGATCCGATCGAGCCGCTCGACGCAGCCAAACAGATTCGGAGACTGCACGAGGACTGTTGCCGTCGATTCGCTCAGTGCGGTGAGTAAAGCCTGTTCATCGATCACGCCGTCAGGCGCGGGCACGGTCACGATATCCATATCCTGCGACCGCAGGTAAGTGTCAAGAACCTGTCGCGTATCCGGATGAACCGATTCCGCGACGATCACGTTGCGGCGCCGCGTGATGCTCGTCGCCATCAAAACCGCCTCGGCTGCGGCACTGGCGACCTCGTAGAGCGACGCGTTGGCGACCTCCATGCCCGTAAGCAGGCAGATCATGGTCTGGAACTCGTAGAACAGTTGCAGGATGCCCTGCGACGCCTCAGCTTGATAGGGCGTGTAGGCTGTCAGAAACTCAGTCTGCATCGACAACGCATCAACCACGGTTGGAATGAAATGATCGTAGGCCCCGCCGCCGAGAAAGCAGACGAGCTGATCGCAATCCTGATTCCGCGCCGTCAGCGAGCCGACGTCTTTGAGAAGTTCGAGCTCACTGACCCCGGACGGAATCTTCAGGTCGCCTTTCAATCGCAACGCGGGTGGAATCGTGACGAACAGAGCGTCGATCGAATCGACACCAATCACCTCAAGCGCCTGTTCAACCTGACCGTCGGTAAACTGTGTGAATCTCATGAATGTCGTCGGGTAATGGCGAATGCGGCTGCGTCAAGCTAACCGTCGCGCGTCCCCATGGTGTCCGGCTTGTAGATTTTTGTTTCCAAGGCTTTGTTATACCTGGTCCAGTGGCTTGCAGGATCCGGGTCGTTTTTAATCTCGGCGAGGAACATGTGGACCTTCGCGTCGAGGTTGTCAAGGTAATGGATGGCGGCGGCTTCGGGAATCGCGGGCAGCTTCGGGCTTCCGAACTGGTATTGCCCGTGATGACTGAGCACGATGTGTTGAAGCACGGACCGAAGTGGCTTTGGGAAGGGCTTGCCGGTTCGTGCAGCGATCGCGTCGGCCTTCTCCCCGATCCAGAGAACCGCCTGTGTGATGTGGCCGACGAGCTGGCCGTCGTCGGAATAGCCGATCACCGTATCGCAGGTCAGTTCCGCGGCCTTACCGATGTCATGCAGGAACAGCCCGACGAGGACCAGATCGAGGCTCAGCTCGGGGTACAGCGGGATTGTCCGAAGCGCCACCTCCAACAATTTCCACGTGTGCTCCAACAGCCCCCCGACGTAGGCGTGGTGCATGGCTGCGGCGGCTGGAGCGCGGCGGAACCGTTCCATCAGCTCTTCATCGGCAAGGAACTCCTTTGTAAACGCCGCCAGGTCGTGGTTCTTGATTCCGCCAAGGATCTCCACGACCCGCTTCCACATCTTGTCGATATCGTGCTCGGTCGTCGGCAGGAAATCGGCGATATCGAACGAACCGGGCTCCGCAAGGCGCATCGCGTCGATGATGAACTGCAAGTTGCCCTTGTAATTCTCCACGCGCCCCTTGAATCGCATGAAGCCGCCCTCGTGCATCTGCTGGAACATGGCCTCGGTAGCCTGCCAGTGCCGCGCGACCAGGTGCCCAGTGCGGTCCACGAGAATCGCATGGATGTAAAGACTGCCCTGCGTGGTGGTGCGGAGGTCTTTGGATCGGATGACGAAGACTTCGTCCTCGACTCGCTCTCCGGGTTTCAATTCGTTGATAAACCGCCGGGTCATGCTCGTCTCCAAAGCGAATAAGATTGAGCCATGTAGCATAGGTCGCATCCGCCCAGTGGGCAAGTTGCGTGCCACAAGGATCAGAGGCGGAGCGTGACACTTTAGGCGGCCTTTCCGTACACGGGACAGGTGTTCTCCTGACAGGCCTATGGCTTCGGGGTATGCACCCGGTTGACATGGTCAAGGACCGCCCCCGATAAAGCACCCCGACCGGTCGAGCAAGCATCCGAGGTGGTCCTTGCTCGTGGGTGGCGAAAAACCGGTATCTGTACGGGCAAGCTTCCTCTTCATGCCCGCTTGCCGGATTCCTCATAGGCAAGCCCGGACTGCCGCCATCCGCGTAGTGCTGCACAGCTTGCCCATGTCACCCGCCGAATCTGTCACGCAGCCTCTCGTACGATCCTCGTCCGTTCCCTCTACCGCGTGACGCGGCGTATCGTTATTATATCATACTCTCTGGCTTGATCGTACGCGTACGGGCATGACCGGAAGGACCGGCATCATGGCTGAGCTGATCATCACGTTACCCGACGGGCACAAGATCCGCCACACGCTCGGCAGTCACCCCGTTGTGATCGGCCGCGATGGCAACTGCGAGATTCCCCTGGATGATCCGAGCGCCTCCAGGAGTCACGCCCGGTTCTCACCGACGCCTCACGGCTACCTCGTCGAGGACCTGGGAAGCAAGAACGGGACGCTCGTTAACGACCTGCCGTGTGCCTCCAAGCTGCTTGCAAACGGGGACCGGGTTCAGATCGGCTCCACCCTGGCCGTGTTCGCCCAGACGGCGGAATCGGCGACCGGTTCCGTCACCATCGCGGAGGACGCAACCGTCACCCATGCCACCCGCTACATCAGTCGTGACACACACTTGGCCCTGTCACAGCAGCGCCTGGAGATGATCTACGAACTGAGCGAGCGGCTCACCACGCTTCAAAGCCGGGACAGCCTGCTCGAAAACGCAATGGACATCTGCTTCGAAACGTTGCAGTTTGAGCGTGGCGCCGTCGGCGTGCACCAACGTCATGCACGTGGGCTGGATTGGCCCGTCATACGCAACCTTCGCGGCGCGGAGGGCGAGCTGACTATCAGCCGGTCGCTGCTTGTTCGCGCCTTGGAGCACGGCGAGCGGGCGATCTTCACTGATGACGACACCGCGGTGGCTGATCCCACTGTAAGCATGGTGCAACACGGAATCCGCTGTGCGATGTGTGTACCCCTGATCCACCGGGACGAAACGCTCGGGGTCATCTACGGCGATCGTATCAGCACCTCGGCCTCGTACACGAGCGAGGACATCGACTTCCTGGCCGGTATCGCCCAGCAGGTCAGCATCGGCCTGATCAACAGCTACCTCCTGGAAGAACAGCAGCAGATGATCCGCCTCAATCATGACATCGATCTGGCACGCACGATCCAGACCGGCTTGTTCCCGACCGACTTGCCGGACCGACCCGGGTTGAAGATAGCAGCCCTCAACGATCCTGGCGATCGCGTCAGCGGTGACTACTACGATGTGATCGAGACGAACGACGGTCGCGTCTGGTGCATTATAGCCGACGTGACCGGCGAGGGCGTTGCCGCGGCGCTCTTGATGGCGAATCTCCAAGCGGCCGTCCGCGCAACGATCGGGGAGACGGACGATCCCGCGGTGCTGCTCCGGCGTTGGAACCGTCTGATCTGGCGCAACACCGATTCGTCCAAGTTCATCACCTGCCTGCTGACGCTGATTGATACGCAATCGCGGAGAATCCACCTCGCCAGCGCAGGCCATCACCTCCCGCTGATCCTTCGGTCCTCCCAGGCTGCCCCCGTGGAACTGACTGCTGAGAGTGGTTATCCGCTTGGTGTTCTGGAAGGGGCGGACTACACCACGTTGACGGTCGACATCGGTCCTGAACCCTTGGTGCTGTTCTGCTATACCGATGGAGTCATCGAAGCGATGAACGCCGATCGTCAGCAGTTCGGCTCCGATCGCTTGCACGAAATGCTCGCCGAGGTGCGTAACCTCAATCCGGAACCGTTGGTGAAGCAGGTCCGCAAGCGCGTAGCGACCTTCGCCGCCGGCGCCAAGCAGAGCGACGATATCACGATGCTGGCCGTCCGAGTCGGCTGATCCCGCCCTCGTTTACTCCAATCTTATCGTGTGCGTCCGACGCAATCTTCGACGCGGCGTGTTATCGGACACCCAAGGCTGCATGCTTCCTTCGCCTGTCCACTGCAAAAGGGACCATGATTCTGTGCCGATAACCACACGGGCGCCTATCCGCACCAAGGCGAATGAGCGCAGGGTCCGCACCGCGGACCCATCATCGCAACGCAACCGTGCGGTCCGCATGACGGACTCTACCAAGGGAACGGTCTATGAACGCTTGGCTACGTAAATCCACCGGGCTGCTGGCGGTAACGACGGCATCGATCATGGCCGCGACCTCAGCATTCGTCGGCTGTCGCGTTGACTACGGCGACCTTGTCGGCGGCGACGATTTCCTCAACACGGCACGGACCCGGAGTTATTTCTCCGCCATCCAGATCGATCCGCGCAGCGAGGACTCCGCCGGTCCGCAATTCGTGGTGGCCGGCGATCTCAACGGCGACGGACTGATGGACCTTGTATCCGCGTGGAACCAGTCGCAACCGGTGCAGATTCACCTGCAGGGTCGAAGTGGTACTGGGGCGATCAGCTTCGAGACGATCACGCTGGCCGGGAGTATCCCGACAGTCATGGTGGCGGGAATCGCGGTTACGGATTTCGATCAGGACGACCGACCGGACATTGCCGTCCTGATCAAGGAAACCCTGATGGAAGGCGCGGGCTGCCTGGACAGCGAACAGCCTGTGGAGGGGCTCCACGGACTGATCGTCTTGTACCTGGGTCCGGCCGATTCAACTCAAGCCAACCAGGCGTTGGCGTGGCAGGAGGTGCGAGTGGAGGCCTCCTTCCTGCAAGGCGAGGGAGATGCCGGGTCGTCGCCCGAAGTTGGTGGATTCACCAGTATCGCGGTTGGTGACATGGACGTCGACGGTGATATGGATATCGTGGTGGCCTGGAACTCCAACTGCGATGATGGAACCCGAGGCGCCGTCATCTTCACTAACAATGGTCCGGGTCCCGTTCGCGACGGCGCTTGGACCGGAAGCACAATCCCGGACTCGTCTCCCGAAGATGGCAGCCACATTAAGGACGTAGCCCTGGGAGACATCGATCGCGACGGCGATCTCGATATCGTCGCGACCTTCCCCGGCGCCCAGACCATGAACGTCCGCTGGTATCGCAACCCCGTGATCGACATTCCGGATGACTTCCATCTCTCCGGCGGTGGATGGCAGGTCGGCCTGGTCTCTCAGATCGCCACCGGCGCCGACGTCATCGGGTGCACGCGCGGTGATCTGACGGAAGAGACCGGAGGTGTAGCTCATCGTGGACTCGGTGACATTGACCTTGACGGGATCGTCGATGTTGTCGTGCGATCCACGGGCGGCCGGGTGATCCAATGGCTCAAGGGACCGGAGGGGCCGACGACCTCTCCACTCCGTGCCATACCATGGCAGGTTTACACTCTGGCTGAGTTCACCGAACGGGTTCCCCAAGCATTGGCCCTGGGCGAGCTGAACTTCGATGGACAACTCGAAATGATTGCCGCGGCGGAGGGTGGCGTTGCGTGGTTTGACTCGCAGTCGCCCCCAACTGTCTTTGATCAGTGGAGTGAGAATCTGATCGTGGATGACTGCCCCCCTGGAGACCCGGCCGACAGCACGGCGACAACCGATCCTAATGTAATCCCGGAGGAGGTGGCGGGCGGTACGTTCATCAACTCCATTCTCGTCGTCGATCTGGACGGCGACGGAGCGAATGATCTGGTCGTAACCCTTGATCGCAGCAGGCTGAGTGGTCTGAGCAACGACGCCATCGCGTGGTTACGCAATACACAACGTCCACCCGGCTGATCGCTGAGACATGTGACCGGAGTACGGAGAATCGTTGGTTGTCAATGCTCCGCGCGGGCTTCAAGCCCGTAGCTCATCTTGTTACACGTTCAAAGTCAGCGTGAAGCGTTGGCCGAGGAGCGTGCCTGCATGCAGAGTTTTGTCAGCACGGTCACGTCCTTCTGAACGTCGTCAAACGACGTGCCGTTGATCAGCATCGATTCGATCTGAGCGGCTGTTTCGGTGATGATCTCAAAGCCATGTCCGGTGCCCTCTGCCTTCAAGGTCCGAACGATCGTGGCCAGTCCATTCGCGTCTTTTTTGACCATCGCCTCTTCAATGGCTCGAACCTTACCCGGCAACTCCTCCACGTACGCGTTGATGACGTCCGCCATTGCAAGATCGTTGCAGGAGGAGCTGATCAGCGGCTCCTCGCGGAGCGACTGCAGCAGATCACCAAGCTGCTGTCGCCTAAATGGTTTGGCGATGTACTTGTCGCAACCGGCGTCAAGGCAGCGTTGGTTGTCATCATCCCGGGTTAGCGCAGTGACAGCGACAATCGTACTGGTATACCCGTGGTTGCGCAGCTCCCGCACGGCTTCGAATCCGTCCATCACCGGCATCACCATGTCCATTAGGATCACGTCATAGGCATTCTTCATTGCCTTGTCGACCGCGATTTGGCCGTTCTCCGCATGGTCGACGACGGCGTTGAGCTGTTCCAGGTGCAATGTGGACAGACGTGCCGTAGCCTGATCGTCTTCCGCGAGCAGCACGCGGCTGTGCACGACCGCTGAAGAGTAGACCGATGGATCGACTTGGCCGTCGAAACGGACGTGGACTTCGTGAATGTTGGCTTTGACGTATTGGGAGGAGACAACAGTTCCCCGCACATCGTCCCAGGTGCCGTAGCTGGTGATTAACTGGACCAGGCAGCGCGTCCCTGTATGCACGAATCCACCATGCAGGAACGAGATTCCGCGCTCGCTGATGTTGCGAGTGGGAACCTGGTACGGCACCGTGGTGGAAGAACCCGGATGCTGCATGTGAACCGTGAGCGCTTTGATGCGGCACCTGTATCGCGGCATCTTCCGCTCGTCGGGGGACTTTGCGGCGGAAGTATCCATCTCGTCGAGGATCTTTGCGACTTGGTCGTCATCAAGATGGATGGTTCGAACCACATCTCCGGTTGATGTAGATTGACTCACCGCAACATCTCCGTGCAGCCTGGCACCTTTGAGTTCCCCGCAGCCCAATTGTGCGCCGCCATGGCCGGTGCGCACGGCGGAACGAACTTTGTCCCAACCATTTAACAGCTAAATCGCAATGACCGTATCGTCAAAACGGCCGTGGCAGTTCTGATCGGCAATTGCGGACCAACGGTGGTGCGCGTTGGTTCGGGTTTCACCAGTCCGGTAAACAACCAGCCCGCCTCGGAATGCAGTACCGTTACCTGGTACCGGGGACTTGCCGTCCAAGAACAGTACGTTATCACTCGCGTCCCCGACGCATCGTTTCAGTTCGCGGCGGGACGGGTCGATACCCAAGGCAAGACGCTTGCACTTGGAGCGGGAGGGAACGTTCCGGTGGAAAGTCGCTGCGGTCCAGCCACGGAGAAACCAGCACAATGGATGTCCGCTACATCAACCCGTTCGTGAATTCGATCTGCAACACTTTTGAGACGATGTGCGGCTTGAAAGTCACGGTCGGGAAGCCCGAGCTCAAGACCGGTGACAAGCCGCTGACCGACGTGTCCAGTGTCATTGGATTGTCAGGCGATGCAGCCGGCAGCGTCGTGCTGCACTTCTCCTTCGACACCGCATCCAAAATCGCAACGGCGTTTGCGGGCACTAAGATCACTCCGGAGCATCCCGACTTCGCCGATGCCGTGGGTGAGCTGGCGAACATGGTCGCGGGCGGCGCGAAGTCCAAGTTCGAGGATCTGAGCATCAGCATCTCGTTGCCTAACGTGATCGTCGGCCGCAACCACAATGTCTCCGCATCCAAAAGCGTGCCACGGTTGGTCATCCCCTGTACGACCGATGCCGGAACCTTCCACGCCGAGGTGGGTATGGTGCTCGTCAGCAAAACGTCCAAGGGGATTGGGCAGGTCTCAACAGCAGGAGCTAACGCGTGAAAATCCTACTTGTCGACGACTCGCGCACCATTCGCAACATTCAGAAGAATGTTCTCAAGCAGCTCGACATCAACAACGTCCTCGAGGCGGAAGACGGCGTTCAGGCTCTTGCCATCTTTCAGGAACAAGTGCCAGATTTGTTGCTCGTGGACTGGAACATGCCGAACATGGACGGCATCACGTTGGTCCGCAAGATTCGCGAGATCAACAAGACCGTGCCCATGATCATGTGCACGACCGAGGCTGAAAAGTCCCGTGTCCTCGAGGCGGTCAAGGCCGGTGTCAACAACTACATCGTCAAGCCGTTCACCGTCGAGTCGCTCAGAGAGAAGATCTCGCAGACCATGACCAAGGCGGGGACCGCCGCGTCGTAGATCAGTCGGGCAACCCGATTGCCATCAACCAACTTGAGCCATCCTTGCTGACAGCAGCTAAACGCCGATAGCGCCCGGCCATCTCCCGCCGCCTGCCCGTCCAGCTAAGAATCGCAATCGCGCCTTCTAGAGCAATCTCTGTTTTTCTACAGCGAGCCGTGGGCTTAAAGCCCGCGCGGGTCGCTCGGCAGTTAGTAGCGTTTAGCAACCCGGAACGTGCTAGACGAAAACGGAGTCTGCTCTAGCTGGTCGTACTGCCCGTAAAGACGCCGAAAAGCAACTGAATGATCAAGGGGATCAGACCGCTGAGAATCGCGCTAATAATGCTGCTCAACAATGTTGCCATGTTGTACTTCTCCCAATCTGGGGTTAGCCGTCTTGAACGAACACGATCATGCCTAATTTTGGGCCCGGAGAAGTGCCCGGACCGCACCAGTCCCGGGCCACTCTACCAAAGCCAAGCGCACGAAAATACCCGCCGAAGCGGGTATTTTCAAAAAAATGCGGCGATCACCTGCTCTCGCCTTTCGACTACCATCGGCCGCATGGGCTTAACTGCCGTGTTCGGAATGGTAACGGGTGTTGCCCCACACGTATTGTCACCGCACTTGGTATGATACCGATGAGGCAAACCGTGTCAAGCCGATTTCCGACAAAAGCGTTCCTGGGAATGAGCGTCAGATTCGTGGGTAGAGTGTTGAACCGAGCCCGGATAGCGAGTGACAGGTCGTGAGCGAGTGACCGACCCAGGGCAATCGCATCTAAATTCCTTTGCTGAGGACTCGGATTAGGTATTCCTC
>CAZJTP010000111.1:0-14463 GCA_964548955.1 uncultured Phycisphaeraceae bacterium | reverse complement strand
CTGCCCTCGTGTGTGCTGGATAGATCATGACCATGTGGCGCTGTAGTATTAAGCAACGCGTTCGTTCGGACTTTTCACTCGTTGGGAGAAGGTGATTTTTCACCAAAGAGATGGAGCAAGTATATAGGACAGTTTCGTGGATCCTCTGAAGAAGACTGCGAGCGTATCCGGGAGGTGCTGCAGGAGGAAGGAATCGACATTTGTACAGAGGATCGGATTGACCGCAACTTCGCGAAGAGGATATCAGATAACCTAGTACAGATGAAACAGGCAGACACCTTGGATACAATGGGATTTCAGCGACTATCAGATAAGTGCGAGAGAGACGGGAGAGTGGTGGCATTGCTGCAGCATCTCCGTAAACGCAGACAGCACGCAAACCTGAGTGGAACCGCAGTAGTAATATCCTCCTCACGATCACTCCAGAGAGCCTGCCATGGGTTCCGCGAACGATTCGGTGACCCTGAACCGGTGCTTCAGGTCGGTGCCATTGGCTTCCTTTTGAGCCTAATCCCCGGAGTCCGAATGGGGCTTAACTCACTTGCCAAGATTCTGTTTGATCCCGGATTTGCTGATCGGCTGGCGCCGCTCGAGCGCTTGGCACTGCGTGTGATTCACCAATCGAAACAGTACTCTCTTCCATGGGCACGTCGAGGTACGATGAAGCGCGAGATGCGCAATAAGATCGGAGATATGGCGCGCCAGAAGGGCGTTAGCAAGGGCGAGATCGAGCGCGAGGTCATGGCAGAGGATGAGTCGGCTCGAGAAACCTTTACCGAGATCGTCGCCAAATCTGTCGACAAGCTAGTGGAATCAAGAGCCGAACGGGGCGAATAGAATAGCAAGAGGCTGGGTGGCGTGCCCAAGAGAAGCGCCACCATGCGTACCCCGTGCGTTTGATCACAGACAATAAACACTGCTCGCAGAGCAATGGCACACCTGGGATAGAGAGTAGCCCCGGGTGAAACCCGGGGTCGCGATGCGACCCCATAAACAAAAGCCCCGGGAGGGGCGACAGAAATGGTGCCCACACACATACATCATGCCCGGGGGATCCATCTTGCGCATGCCCGGTTTCGTCAACCTCTCCCTTACCCTCTGAAAGAAACACATCTTGTGCCGCCCCGCTGGGGCTTGAGATTCTAATGGCCCGTCCTTATCCCAGGACTCACGTCCCGGGCTATTGTCTTTCGTCCCTGCGGGATTCTGTCATCGAAGACCGGCGCGGCCAAATGAAGCGCTGCCATGTGTAATACGAGTATCAGATGAAGATTGCCGATTGGTCATAAGTGCCGCGCGGGTGTGTCATCCAGGTATTCCGACTTTAGGGATGCGATTTTGGACGAGTGGCGCAGGTCCTTTGAACTTGGATTCGCGATTTATCATGTTTGCGGATTGGCGCTCGATGGTTCGATGCAGATGTTCGTCGGGTCTGCTGATCTACGTGGCTGGCGGCCTCTGGATACAACCATGACGGCAAAAAGGGTAAGCGACAAGATGTCTTGTGCCCATCACCTGATCGAGACCGGGTCGCCGGTAAGAGGGATACCCTCCAGCAGAGCGCTGCCGATCCGGACGTACGTCGCCCCCGCCTCGATGCCATACTCGAAGTCGCTGCTCATACCCAGGGAGAGGTCCCTGAACTCCGGGCCGCAAATACGCTCGCTGACGATCTCGTCGAACAACTCACGCACGCGTCCGAATACGTACCTGATGTGGGATTCATCGTCGGTCAGCGGTGCCATCGCCATCAGGCCGCGAAGCTCGATGTGCTCCAGAGAGCTGATCTGCTCAGCCAAATGTGTCGTAGCGGCAACGGCGATGCCGTACTTGTTGGGTTCGTCGGTTGCATTCACTTCCAGTAGGACCGGTATGACTCGCTCAAGCCTGGCGGATCGAGCATCGATTTCCTCGGCCAGGCGCAGGCTGTCCACGGAATGGATCATGTCGATCCAGGGAAGCACGGTCTTTACCTTATTGCGTTGAAGGTGGCCGATCATGTGCCAGTGCGGTCGTGACAGGGCCCCGGCGCCGGGATCGCGCGTGCTGCGACTGAGCCATTCGTTGATTGCGGCCGCCCGTTTGGTCAACTCCTGGACCCGGTTCTCGCCGAGCTCGGTGAAGCCCAGATTCACCATCGTGCGGATGACGTTGAGGCTGGTGTACTTGGTGACCGCGACAAGTGTGACGCGCGCGGGATCCCGCTTGGCCCGGTGACAGGCGTCGCGGATTCGTTGCTCGATCCGTTTCAAGTTTTCAGACAGTTTTCGCTTCATCGCGCTGCATCCCGTCGGGGTGCACATCGGCGGCGAAACAGGATCATCCTCCAATCATCGTCCGTCGTAGTATAGCGATGTCCAACCCTATCGCCTAATGCTGATGATGTTGGACCTGGAATGATAACGCCGCCGGGTTGTGAAAAGTTCGAGCAGTAGCGGGTTTGTCTAACACACCGCAGACCGGCGTTTCGCGGAGAAGTGAACTACGGGTGCACCCCTTGCGGCAGCCACCGGAGCAAACGCAAGCGGAGCACCCTAAAGGGCCTGTCAGACCGGGGGATCGTACACGATCACTATGGGCGGCGCGTCCTGAACATGCGTCCGCGCGAGCTGCGTCCTCATGGTCTCGATCTGGTCGTGCTGAGCGGACAAATCATGCAGAATGTCGGCGATCCGACCGAGTAGCTCGTTTTTCAACTCAACGTTGTCAACCCGCTGCACGCTTTCACGAAGTGCGTGGATTGCATTGATGGTTACCATATCCCCATGCTCCGGTTCTCGGACTGAACGTTTCCGGCATCGCGAAGACGCCGTAGTAGATGTCAACGTACGATATCGTCCGGGCGGCAATGACTGATTTCAGCGCGAAGCGCGGTTATCAGATGTGTCTGGGGCGGAGCAATCCGGTCCGCTCGGACACAGTATGCGATTCCCCCGCAATCTCGGGCAGAGACGTGTCTCCTACTGGGCTAGATTGAGCGTTGTTCCATCGGTTGTGCCGGCACATCGCCGAACCGAAAATTCGTCCTGGAACGATCGCTCGCCCAGCTCGACGCGTACCTCGACGCGCTTGCCCAAGGGGACCTTCACCGTGCCCGGCGCCACCACGCGCACGCCGCCATAGCCGATGTCTTTACAGGTAACCGGATGCTCTGCTTCGCCAACGATCAAGGTGCCCGGCAGGTTTCGAGCATACCTCAGGGATCGCCGCCGCTCCTGCGCGATCTCCCGCTGCTTTAGAGGTTCTTCTATATCCGGACAGACCAGCTCGCGAATCAGACGCGGACGTGACGAAGCTCGGTTTGCAGCCATACTACAGCTCCTTAATGTTGTCCCGAACCGGACTTGATTTCAGTCAGCATTTACATCGGCTATAATACTCGGCCTGATTGAGCAGTAAGTACCCGGACGTTCTCACCGGAAGGTCCGGACACCTCGCCACCCACCTTCCATGTCGTCGCGGACTGACGCCCGGTGAGTCACGATCAACACCGTAGACCACTTCAATCGGCAATCGTCAATCACCAATCTCAGACCCGATCATCCGCCTGCGTGTCCGTTTTGTGTGCCGGACAGAACACGGCAGATGTCGTCCTGTATCCGCTTGTACGGTGTGCTCGGGCCACGATAGCCGTTGAAAATGATGGCGAAGGCATATCTTCGGCCGGTATCCGCGTCGACGTAGCCGGAAAGTGCACTCACACCCTTCATGGTCCCGGTTTTGGCGTGCACGCGCCCCGGCAGATTCGTCAGGCGTTTGCGAAGTGAACCGTCAACGCCCGAGGTCGAAAGGCTGTCGTGCAAGAGTCGGCCTTCACCCCGCGCGTGCATCCACGCGAGCAGTGATGCCATCTGACGCGCGCTACAAGTGTTGTCGCGACTCAGGCCCGACCCGTCTGCGATCACGAGGCCTTGTGTATTTATGCCGCATCGCTCCACAAGCGCCAGGACCGCCCTGCTGCCCAGCGGCCAACTACCTTGCGGGTTTGCCAACCCGCGCCGTTTGGCCCAGGCGTAGGCGGTGCGCTTCAACAGGCATTCGGCGAAGAGATTCTGACTGTTCTTGCCGATCCGTAGCAGCACGTCGGACAAAGCGGTGGTTCGCCGCCCGAGGATCGTGAGCATGGGCGGCACCGTGCCGTCGGCAAGACGCAGGCGTTTGCGCCGTATCGTCCCACGCACAGCGACACTTTTCTTTGCAAGCGCGGTCCACAGGGAATCCGCGAACAGAAGACCGGGATCTGGGAACGACACGGATGCAAACGGCCAGTGTTTAGCACACCGTCCGCTGACGATGTACTCGAACGTGTCGTGCGGATGATGGATCACCGGTGTCCCAGTGCCACTCGAACGGCACTTGTTGACGATCTTGACCAGGGTGGTCTCCGGTTGAATTGTGATCAACGCCGGTGCGTCGCGTGTTTGGTCCGGCCGGACCGTGACGTCGACGCAGTTGTCGTTGAAGTTCAAGGCGCCGACCGGTGCGGCATACCAGTTGTCCAGATCGCCTTCCTCCCACGAGGGGTGGGCCCACTGATCGTCGAAGATGGATTCGTCGATGATAAGGTCGCCGGGGATCGAGCCCACACCGCTTTCGAGCAGCACACCGGCCCATCGTTCGAAATCGGCGGTGATCGATTCGCCAAGGCGACGGTGGATCTTCTCGTCACCGAACGCGGGGTCGCCGTCGCCAATGACTATGAGGTTCGTGCCGTCGGTTGCGAGGATCGTTTCGAACGCGAAGTCCGGCCCGAGCTCGGTCAATGCCGTCACCATCGCAAACAGCTTCATCGTGCTGGCAGGTGTTAAAGGAGTGTCGGCGTTTTCCGCAAAGATGGTCTTCCCAGAACCAATATCGATAATACACACGCCCGCATGCACGTCGGAGTGTGGGAGACTCGCAAGAGCCGAGCGAAGCTGATGCTCGATTCGGGACTGCGCAGGTGCGCCGCACGGCAACAGAACTGAGATGATAATCGCACCGAGCACGGTGCGCACGCTCGCTCGTCCTGGGGTATTGCGACGAAACGTTGTAATCGGTGCGCCAAACATGCGTGCTTAGATCATACGGACGATCCGGCGAGGATCAACCCGGATAGTCGGGTAGGCGATTCTCCTCATAGCCCGTACAATGCAGATGGCGCTGTTTCGTTTATGAAGGTCGTACCGTGTTTCACAAGTTCTACGGCTATCGGTCAGGTGCCACGGCCAAACCTGGGTGGCATGGTCCACGCATGCGTGGCCATGCTGATTAGCTCCCGGCAGAACATGCCGGAGCCTTTGGCTTGGATATGGCACCCTGTGCGCTTAGTCGCGAGATTCCTGAAACAGGATAGTAGTATGCGAAGCGCCCTCGTATGAACAGACCTCTTTTCGTTCAGGTTGCGAGGAACGAACCGGTGGCAGGGCAGGCAGGTGCGACGACAAGACACCATTCAACAACAGGACCGCCTGATACTGTGATCGCAGGTTCGTCAGCGACATTCAACATCGCGTCGTATCTTCCGCGAATGGCCGCGAATGCTCCCGACCGGGCAGCGGTGGTGGTTACGCGGTCACGCGACAGCAGCGGGCGGGCGGTCTACGCCTCGATGACCTTTACGGAGCTCGAGGCGGCCTCGAACCGCTGTGCCAACGGGCTGGCCGAAACCGGAATAACCCGTGGCATGCGCGTACTCGTGATGGTCAGGCCGGGATTCACGTTCGTCGAATTGATCTTCGCATTGTTCAGGCTCGGTGCGGTGCCGGTGATGATCGACCCCGGTATGGGCGTCGGTCGGATGCTCGACTGCATCCGGCAGGTTGATCTGCACGCTTTTGTAGGTATACCACTCGCGCACGTCATGCGGGTGTTTCGTCGTCGCCCGTTCAGAACCGTCAAGCATGTCGTCACGGTGGGCCGCCGGTGGTTCTGGGGAGGCAGGACGCTTCGTGGATTGGAGCGCGGGGCAAGCGAAAGCTTCGTCATGGCTGATACGGCCGCTGATGAAACGGCTGCGATTCTGTTCACCTCCGGCAGCACCGGGCCTGCCAAGGGTGTTGTCTACGAGCACGGCATGTTCGACGCACAGGTGCGGGCCATTCAAGAGCACTATGGTATTGAACCGGGCGAAATCGATTTGCCGACCTTTCCGCTTTTCGCCTTGTTCAGCACCGCGATGGGCATGACGAGTGTCATTCCCGATATGGACCCGTCACGGCCGGCGGGGGTTGATCCCGCAAGGATTGTAGAGGCGATCCGTGACCACAACGTCACCAACACGTTCGGCTCGCCGGCGATCTGGAATCGTGTCGCAGCCTACTGCGTGGATCGAGGTGTCAAGCTACCGTCGCTGCGGCGAATCCTAATCGCCGGCGCGCCGGTGTCCTACCGGACAATCAACCAGCTTCACGGCGTGCTGGGCGCAGGCGCGGACGTGCACACGCCCTACGGCGCGACCGAGTCGCTGCCGGTCTCGTCGATCAGCGGACTGGATGTCCTCCACGGGTGCAGCGAACAAAGCCGCAAAGGCGCAGGCACGTGCGTGGGCAAACCATTGCCGGGCATTGACCTGCGTTTGATTCGCATCATGGATGAACCGATCACGACATGGTCCGACGACCTGCTCGTCCCCAACGGTGAGCCGGGAGAAATTGTCGTCTGCGGGCCCGTCGTGACCAAGGAGTATTTCGGTCTGCCAGAGGCGACCGCATTGGCGAAGATCAAGGACGGAGATAGGGTGTGGCATCGAATCGGCGACATCGGCTACTGCGACAGACAGGGTCGGATATGGTTCTGTGGCCGCAAGTCGCACCGCGTGGTGACCGAGCATGGCACCATATTTACGGTTCGATGCGAGGCGATCTTCAATGAGCACCCTGACGTGTTTCGCTCCGCACTTGTCGGCGTTGGATACCCAGCCAAGCAGAGGCCCGTAATCGTGGTCGAACCGGCAGCGGATAAGTTCCCCACCGGGCCGCGCGCGGCATCTTTTCGCAAGGAGCTGTTGCACCTGGGCCGGGCCAACGATTTGACGCATATCATTTACAACGTCTTATTCCACCGAGGCTTTCCCGTTGATGTGCGTCACAACGCCAAGATCAACCGGGAGGGGCTGGCAAGGTGGGCGAGTGAGCAGCTTCGATGAAAGCGCTGGTCACGGGCGGCGGAGGATTTCTAGGCAGTCGCATCGCGCAGATGCTGCATGCCCGTGGCGACGACGTTATCGTGCTGGGCCGCCGCAGATACCCGCACCATGACAAAGCCGGCATTAAGACAATTCAGGCGGACTTGCGGGATGCAACGGCAGTTGCGAAAGCATGTGAAGGCATGGATTGTGTCTTTCACGCAGGTGCGCTGACCGGAATCTGGGGGAAGCGAAAGGCATTCTGGGAAATCAACGTTGACGGGACGAGACATGTAATCGACGCGTGCCGGCAACACGGCGTCCCCAGGCTCGTCCACACGAGTACCCCGAGCGTTGTCTTCGGAGAAGATGAACTCTGCGGCGTGGACGAATCTCAGCCTTACCCCCGACACTATCTCGCCGACTATCCCGAGACCAAGGCTGTCGCGGAGCAAATGGTTCTGGCAGCCAACGCGCTGACGTTGGCAACAGTCGCGCTTCGGCCGCACCTGATCTGGGGACCGGGCGATCCGCATTTGATTCCGCGGGTTATCGAGCGGGCGCGCCGGCGCCGTCTCGTTCAGGTCGGGGATGGAAAGAATCTCGTTGACGTTACATATATCGACAACGCAGCCGAAGCGCATCTTCTGGCGGCTGATGCTCTCAAACCCGGTGCACCGTGTGCCGGCAGGGCATATTTCATTAGTCAGGGCGAACCGGTCGTGCTGTGGCCTTGGCTGAATGAAATCCTCGCGGCAGTCGGAGCACCGGAGGTTACCCGCACGGTCTCGTACCGAACGGCACACCGCGTCGGAGGAACTCTGGAGAGGATCTATGGGTTCGTGAGAGTGGAACGAGAACCGTGGATGACCCGATTCTTGGCTGCCCAGCTTGCCATGTCTCACTATTTTAACATTGAGGCAGCGGCCCGGGACTTCGGGTACAGGCCTGGAGTGACCGCAGGGGAGGGTGTCCGCCGGCTCGCGGCATCACTGCGTACCGAGACGGGACCGGGCAAGTCAGGTTAGCAGCCTATTGAAAAAGTCTGTGGGACGGACTTTCCAGTCCGTCAAAAGGGCGTTTCTGTCGACCGACCGACTGGAAAGTTGGTCCCACATGCAGAAGGGTTCCACATGCGGAAGGGTTTTTCAACGGGCTGTTAGGTCAGCTTTAGCATAGTCCATTCCGCAATCGTGGGAATACTGGTAAGATTCGCAGTTTTGACCCGCTCGCGGCTTGTGCAGGCTGGCCCCGATGGCGGGAACCTGCGTTTGGCGCGGAACGAATGTCGGATTTGGAGCGAGTAGTCATCACAGGCGTGGGGCTAACATCCCCGAACGGCGCTACGCTGGAGGCGTTTCGCCGGAATCTGCTTGGCGGCGTATCCGGCATTACCGAGATGGAGACCCGGTTCATGGGCCGGGTGCTCGCCGGTGTATGCCGCTTTGATGAACTGAAGTACCAGGGGCGGAAGGAGCGCCGCCGGGGGACACGGGCAGGGTCGATCTCGATATACTGTGCTCGCGAAGCTCTGAACCACGCGGGCATCGATCCGGCAGGTGTGGATCGATCTCGCGTTGGTACGTTCATCGGGATCACGGAACACGGAACGGTCGAGACCGAGAATGAGATTGACGTCATCCGTCAGTACGACTATGACACTAAGTTCTGGTCGCACCATCACAACCCCCGGACGGTTGCGAACAACCCGGCCGGGGAGGTGACGGTGAACCTGGGTCTTCACGGGCCGCACTACACGATCGGAGCTGCCTGTGCAGCTGGCAACGCGGGTCTGATCCAGGGCGTCCAGATGCTGCGGCTTGGCGAGGTCGATCTCGCGATCGCGGGCGGTGTTTCGGAGGCGATTCACTCATTCGGTATCTTTGCGAGCTTCGCCAGTGAGGATGCCCTCGCTTCGCACGAGGACCCGACGAAAGCGTCGCGGCCGTTTGACAAGGCCCGGAACGGCATCGTGGTCTCCGAGGGCGGCGGGCTCTTCGTTTTGGAGCGTTTGCGCGACGCGAAAAGGCGGGGTGCGCCGATCGTGGCCGAGGTGATCGGGTACGCGATGAACTCGGATGCGGCTGACCCGGTGGTTCCCGACCGGCAGCGCGTCGCGGAGTGCATGACGCTGGCTATCGGCAGGGCGGGTATCGAACCGAAGGACGTGAGCATCGTCAACACGCACGCGACAGCCACCGTCATCGGTGATGAGCAGGAGGCGGCGGCCGTCCGGCAGGTGTTCGGCGACTGTCGCGATGTGTACATCAACAACACGAAGAGTTTCATTGGCCACGCGATGGGTGCGGCCGGTGTGTTGGAGCTGGCGGGCAACCTGGGCTCGTTTGACGACGGGATCGTTCACGCGACGATTAACGTGACGGAGCTTGACGAGACCTGTGCGATGCGCAATCTCGTGCTCAACGAGCCGCAGGATATTGGCCGGGTCGATATCATCATGAACAACTCGTTCGGGATGCTCGGCACGAACTCCGCCGTTGTGGTCAAACGATACGGGGGGTAAGTTGTATCGGTTCTATGCATGACGGGGCTGCTTGAGGTATTGAGGAAAGCATGGGCGATCAGAAGATCAAGGATATCATACTCGGCATCATCGCGACGGTGGCGCCGGATGCGGATGTGTCGAGCGTCAAAGGCGAGGTACGTCTGCGCGACCAGCTCGACCTGGATTCGATGGACTTCCTCGACATCGTGATGGAGCTGCGCAAGCGGTTCAAGATCGAGGTCCCGAAAGAAGAGTATCCACAACTGGCTACGCTGGACAGTTGTGTCTCGTATCTTGGGCCGAAGCTCGAGGCCGTTGCTTCGCTGTAACGCCGCAGCGCAACGCGCTGACGCAGCGCTTCGCGCCGCGTTGCCCGCGTGTACCCCACCGTTTGACGGCTGCGACGAGCGCGGCTGGCAGAGCCTTCTTCAAACGCATGGACTACGATGCGGTCATTATCGGCGCGGGCATGTCCGGACTTGCCGCCGGCATTCGGCTTGCCTACTTTGATCAGCGCGTTTGCATCGTCGAGAAGCATCACGTTTGCGGTGGACTCAACTCGTATTACACACGGAACGGGAGGCAGTTCGATGTCGGGCTTCACGCGGTGACGAATTACGTGCCGCCCGGCACCGGATCCGCGCCGCTCACTAAGCTGCTGCGGCAGCTCCGTTTGTCGTGGGAGGACTTTGATCTATGTGAGCAGCGGTTTTCCGAGGTGCGATTTCCCGGCCGACGGTTGAGGTTCACGAATGATATCGAAGTCCTGACACAAGAGGTCGCAAGGCAATTCCCGCAAGATGTCGACAAGTTCCGGCAGACGCTGGGGGTGATCCGCGAGTATGACGACACGGATTTCGACCACCCATATCGATCCACGAGGCGTGTACTGGGCGATCTGCTGCACAATCCGGTGCTGATCGACATGCTCCTGTGCCCGATGATGTACTACGGCAACGCCCAGGAACATGACATGGACTTCACGCAGTTCGTGATAATGTTCAAGAGTATCTTCTGTGAAGGGTTTGCGAGACCGCGCGGCGGCGTCCGAACGATCATCAAGGTGCTGGTCGACAAGTTGCGGGACTGTGGCGGGGAACTAATGATGGAGTGCGGCGCCGAACGCATCGACGTCGACGGTAATCATGTCACAGGAGTGACACTAGAAACCGGAGAGACGCTGACGGCCGATGTTGTATTCTCTTCAGCCGGGTACCATGAGACCATGCGGCTCTGCTCGGACGCCAACACCAACCCGGCTTCGCATGATGTCGGTCGTGTTTCGTTCCTCGAGTCCATCGTGGTCCTTGACAAGCCGCCCGCTCACCTGGGCCACGAGGCGACGATCGTCTTTTTCAACGATGCGGAGACGTTCAACTACGCCGTCCCCGACGATCTGGTGGATCTCCGTAGCGGCGTCGTCTGTTGCCCAAACAACTACGACCGGCATGAGGACATGTCGGAGGGGCTGTTTCGGATTACGTGGCTGGCCGACTACGATCTCTGGGCCGGTCTCGATAAGAATACATATGCGGCGGCGAAGGATTCGTGTCGTGAGAAGCTCGTGGAGCAAGGAGCCAAGTACATCCCGCGATTTCGTGACCACATCGTGTATACTGATATGTTCACGCCCCGGACGATCCGCCAGTACACAGGGCACGATAACGGCGCGGTCTACGGCATGCCGCGTAAGCTCCACGACGGACGCACGCGGCTTGAGAATCTATTTATCTGCGGGACGGATCAGGGATATCTCGGTATCATCGGAGCCATGATCAGTGGTATAACGATGGCGAATTTGCACGTACTTTCCAAGGCGTAGGACTGGATTGTGGCGCGGGACCGGTTGGTGGACATAAAGAATTACTATGACATCATCGTTATCGGGTCCGGCCTGGCGGGGATGACGGCGGCAAATTACCTCGCCAAGTGCGGCCGATCCGTCCTGTTGCTCGAACAGCACTACAACTTCGGCGGTCTGGCGACCTGGTTTCGGCGCGGTGGCGGGCATATCTTCGACATCTCGCTGCACGGTTTTCCGGTCGGGATGATCAAGAGCTGCCGGAAGTATTGGACTCAGGAAATCTCCGACTCGATCGTCCAGCTCAAAGGCATCCGGTTCGACAACCCGCAGTTTCAACTGGAAACGACCTTTGACCGGGCCGACTTCACTAGGATTCTGGTTGAGAGGTTCAGCGTCCAGCGCGACACCGTCGAGCGGTTCTTCGACACCGCGCGGCGTATGGATTTTTACGACGACCAGAGCATGACCACTCGCGAGCTGTTCGAGCAGTTCTTCCCCGGCCAGTCCGACGTCGTGCGACTGCTGATGGAGCCGATCACGTACGCCAACGGATCGACGTTGGATGATCCAGCCATCACGTACGGTATCGTCTTCTCGAACTTCATGAGCAAGGGTGTGTACATCTTCCGCGGAGGGACGGACAAACTCATCGGCCTGATGAAACAGGAGATGGATCGTAACTGCGTCGACCTGCGCACACGGGCACCGGTGGAGCGGATCATCGTCGAGGACGGTCGGGCCTGTGGCGTGATCGCGGACGGCAAGCGTATTAATTGTGGGACCGTCGTCTCAAACGCCAATCTCAAAGCGACGATCGAGCGACTCGCAGGATGTGAGCACTTCTGCGAGGCGTTCGTCGAGGAGGCAAAAGCGGTCCGTTTGAACAACAGCAGTTGTCAGGTCTATATGGGATTGAGTAAGGGCGAGTCGATCGACTACATCGGCGACCTGATCTTCACGTCGGTCAAGAACGAGTTTGACTCCATCGCCCTCTGCGCCAAGGATGTGACCAGCCGGACGTTCTCGGTCTACTATCCGGACACCAGGCCCGGTTCGGATCGCTATGTGATTGTCTCGTCAACCAATGCGAATTGGGAGGACTGGGCCCACCTGAGCCCGGAAGAATACGAACGCGACAAACAACATCTGATCGAAACGACAATCGGCGTTTTGGAGAAGTACGTGCCCGGTATCCGCGGAAAGCTCGACCACGTCGAAGCCTCCACGCCCAAGACCTTCCATCGCTACACGCGGCATTTGAACGGTGCAACGTTCGGCACCAAGTTCGAAGGATTGAAGGTCAGCATGGACTTGCCCAAGCAGATACCGGGGCTGTTCCACACCGGTTCAGTGGGCATCATCATGTCCGGGTGGCTCGGGGCAATCAACTACGGCGTCATTGTGGCGAACGAAGTCGAAAGCTCCATAGACACCGCTAAACACGCAACCAAGCACGCTGCACGTAGACGAGCCTCGGCTCAAAGCCCGCGCGGACCCTCGATCACCGAGACCGAAAGGGCATTCTGATGATCGAAGGAGGTATCCTCTCATGGCCAATAAGTTGAGTCTGACGTCGATTCCACACCGCCCGCCGTTTCTGTTCGTCGATGAGATCGTCGAGGTCCAAGACCGGCGCATCCTCACCAAGAAGTACGTCGACCCGGAATCGGATTTCTTTCGTGGGCATTATCCCGGGCAGCCGGTCATGCCCGGCGTGTTGGTTTGCGAGTCCTGCTTTCAGTCGGGGGCGCTGCTGATCGCGCACATAATCGGTTCCGACGTGACGTCAAAGGGTATACCGGTCTTGACGCGCATCAACGACGCGAGGTTCAAACAGATCGTCCGGCCGGGGCAGACGTTGAATGTGGAGGTGACGCTCGACGAGGAGCTGGACGGAGCCTACTTTCTGACCGGTCGGGCCAAGGTTGAAGGCAAGCTGGCGGTGCGCGTAACGTTCGTCTGCATGTTGGCACAACGGGAGGAAGGTACCGCGTGAGCTTTCTCGATCTAGCGGGCAAGACGTTCGTTGTATTCGGTGTTGCCAACAAGCGCAGCGTCGCGTATCGAATCGCGCACCTACTGGAGGAGGAGGGGGCAACGGTTGTTTACAGCGTCAAGTCGGAGGACCTCCGCAACAGTTTGCGTTCGCTGCTCGTCGGCCGTGAGGTGTACGTCTGCGATGTCGAGCAGCAAGACAGGATCGCCGCGTTGGCGGCGACGGTTCGCAAGAAGCATCAGACGATCAACGGCATCATCCATTCGATCGCCTTCGCAAACTACGAATCGTTTTCCGGGGCGTTCCACGAGGTTCGCCGGGAAGACTTCATCCAGTGCGTTTCGATCAGTTGCTATTCGCTGATCGCAATCGCCAATGCGTTCAAGGACACACTCGACCACCGTGGGAGCGTCGTCACGATCTCCATCTCGACCACGCGGATGGCGGTCGAGAGCTACGGCTACATGGCGCCCGCCAAAGCCGCCCTCGATTCGTCCCTTGCCTTTCTCGCGAAGTCCTTCAGTCGCTTTTCCGAAGTGCGTTTCAACGCCGTCTGCGCCGGATTGCTCAAGACCAGCGCCTCGGCCGGGATTCCGGGATACATCGAGCATTATATGTTTGCCGAGCAGGTTATCCCCCGGAAACGAGCCCTGAGCACCGACGAAGTCGCTGCAACAGCCGCTTTCCTGCTCTCCGAGCGGTCCAGCGGAATCAACGCCCAAAGGATCGTCGTCGATGCGGGCATGAGCACGAACTACTTTGACGCCGATGTGGTTAAGCATACCGTCGCCGGTGTCTGGCCCACCGAAACGCCGGAACCTGGTGGGTTTTCCATTGATTGAGCTGGTGGCCGGTACGGCTGTACTTACTGTCGGCGCGTCGGCCCGTTCATCTCGCCGCTATTCGCAAGGCGCGACTTCGTTAAGGATCGCCTGATCGCAACGAAGGCCGTCTACCAGATCGTAACGCATACGTTGAAAATCCCCGCGTTTATCTGGATGCACCTTCTTGACATATGTCCCACCGCTCCGAGATCCTGTTTTCGCTTGCTG
>CAZJTP010000110.1:0-14614 GCA_964548955.1 uncultured Phycisphaeraceae bacterium | reverse complement strand
CCGGGCCGCGTGAACACCGGCCCAAACGCCGCCAACAACGATTGCCACCACGACCAAAGTTGCCTAGCATCATCCATGACGCTCTCCTTTCAGACATCCATGTCTGGTTCAAGAATCCTGACATGATGCCTCGAAGAGAGCGTCTCTCAAAATCCTAGAAACTACTGCTTAAAGCCGTTGTTGGAAATAGCTTAGCGGAATCCGCGGTTTTCGCAAATCGTCGCATTTCGACGCGTTTTGGCGCATTTTGTGGTAGTACTACCACTTTGCTGCCATACCTGTGGCACTGATGCTCGCTCGGAGGTTTCCCGCCCATAAGGCCCGCGGGGCCGGGGGAATCGAACCTCGAACCCCAGATCTCCAAGTACTGTGGAGACAAGCACTTACGTGCATCGGAGAAGACGGCTTGGCGTCCTGCTTGGTGTTGCTCTGCAGTGACCAGGGTCTCGCCAAAGTCGTTGAGGCGTGGCCCCAGCTCTCCGCGCCCTGCAAACGGATCGTCCTTGAAGCGTTGAGCGATGGTGGCGGCGGTGAAGGACGCCAATAGATGCCACGGCGTGCCAGCGTGCCGGGCGAAGGCCCCAAGCAGAAAAGCGAGCCCATTAGGTGAGCAGATCGCCTCGGCGGCCGTGCAGGTGTCAATCGGTGCCATCCCTTCCTCGACTCGACCCTCACACGGACCGAGTTGGGAGAACTCGCGCACGAAACGCGCAGCATGTTGTACCGTATGCCCCTCTCGGTCAATGTGGCCCGGTGAACTGCCGCTGGAACAGCGCGAAGTCGACCATGTCAACGTCGTCATCGCCGTCGAAATCGAAGCAGACGCACTCGGGTGCGATCAGCCCGCCACCCGGGTCGCCCGCGCAATCCACAAACGCGTCGAAGTCGAAAAGGTTGACGGCTGAGTCGCAGTTGCAGTCGCCCTCGGCCTGTCGAAACCAGAACCCGGCGGTCAGCTCGAATTCACCGCCAATCATCAACGCGCCGGCATCGGTTTGGCCGGCCGTTCCGGACAACTCGAAGTCCCCACTGGTGCTGTGCATCGCCCCACCGCCGTCGATCGTCCAGCGGGTCATTTCGAACTCGTCCGCCATTGCGATGCCGGACACCAGCATCGCAGTGGCGGTCAGCATGTGGATCGTCGTTCGTGCATGCTTGTTCATTATTCGCCGTCCTCTCGCGTGGAACGCAGTTGTTCCACGAGTGCTTCAAGCTCCTCGAGTCGAGCCTTGAGGTCGGCCATCTCACCGCGTCTTGCGTTGATGACGTCAACCGATGGTTGATGCGAGGCAAGACGTTCGACTGTTCGAGCGGCAGGAGGCCAGTCAACATTGGGTTGGGGCGGGGGCTGTGCGGCGGGAGCCGATAGCCCTGCGGTGGGCGGCGGGAAGTCGACCGTGAACGGGGGGTAGATCTTCCCGTGGGGCTGCTTGATGGTGGCCGTGCACTGGTCGGCGTCGCCGAACGGAGCGCTGTTGTGCAGGTTGAACACGAAGTCCACGGTCTCTTCCGGGTCAAACATCCGGGCTTGGGCAGGGACCGGATCGACGGTCGATGCACAATCGGTCAGCATAACGATGTAGTTGGTTCTGTAGTCGCCAATGTTCGTAACGGACACGGTTACGTTCACGTCCTGCGCGAATTCGCCATAGGTCTCGACCTGGGCGGCGGTGATGGCGCCGGCGGACTCCGTGGTGATCGACTTGAGGGTCGAAAGCTCGGTCGCCACCCGCAAGTGTGTATCGTCGGCCAGCCACACCACGAAATCCCACGTTGTGTGCGGCCACGTCGAATCGTGCTTGGACCCGTAGATCGGATCGGCCGGTGAGACCGAGAACTCATGAGCCTCTGACCCTAATGTCACCTTCACGTCCACAGTGAACGCCTTGATGCTTGAAGCTGACTGCTGTGGTCGCTTCTCGATTTCGAGTTGAAGTGCTTCTTCTCTGGATGTTAGGGAGACAAGCTCGAGGCTGATCTCAACGCCTTCGTGAAGGGCGACATCGAGTAAAACCACCTCGTCACACTTGATGTCCTCATCCGTTTGCAGACACGCCGTGATATTGGACATGTTCACAAAGCCACCCATGCTGCTTTGGACCTCCAAAGCCGACACCTGTCGGGGGCTGATGCCGCGGGTCGCGAGGGCGAAGGGAGCGGGCGTTAATGCCTGCCGCGGCGCGAGCGTGGTGAAGGGCTGTGTGTCGCCCGGATCGTGCGGCGAGCGCACGGCGACCTGAAGCCAACGAGCGTCGGCGGCGAATGCGGAGGCTCCAAAATCCAGTTCGACGCTGAACAGGCCATTGGTGACGGCGACGTTCGTGACGTGGACCGTCGGGCCGATCTGACTTCCGCCGGCTGGCGGTTCGCCGGCGTCGGCGCCGTCCCACAGGCTGAACTCCAGGTCCGCCGTGCCGGTCAGCGGAACGCCGGCATTTTTTAGCTGCCCCTGGTAGGTGAACGCTGTTCCGATTGGCTCAGCCGCAGTGCTGGATCCCGTGGAAACCAAGACGCCGGCAGCCACGGACAATAGTCTTGCTGTTACTGATTTCATCTCATTGCTCCACAGAACACCGCCTGTTTCTATTTGCCGGGCTTGGCCGACATCGATTGCGCGACCGGATCGCGTTGCGAGGGAACCTTCAAACGGGTTTGACGGCCTCTCACCCCTCCACTGCTTTCGCCGTCGAGGGCAATCGCTAATCCATTGTATCAAACTCCGCTGAAAAGAAGTCCGCGATCGGCGCAGCTCGTCGCGGCGTCAGACTTCTGCGACGAACGCCGTTTTGGGCTGGTCTACACCGACTTTATCGGTCCGCCATGTGCAGCAGAATCTCAGGATGTGGTTCGGGCCTGGCGGCGAGGTGTGGGTACAGGGCGGCACGTACGAGGAGCGCATCACACTCCATCCCTATGCGTATTTGTACGGCGGGTTTGCCGGTTACGAGACGGTGCGGGCGGAGCGAAACTGGGACGCCAATCTCACGACTCTGGACGGGCAGCAGGAAGGCTCGGTGGTGACCGCGCGAGCGGGCTGCGCAGCAGTCGGCGCCATCGACGGCTTCACGATCACCAACGGCTCCGGCACGGTGTTCGGCTCGTACACCCGCGGCGGCGGGCTGTACCTAGGCTGGAGCTTCCCGACAATCGCGAACAACACGATCACGGGTAACGAGGCCGGCGACTACGGCGGTGGGCTGTGCCTGTACTCCTCCTCCCCGACGATCGTGAACAACACGATCACGGATAACATCGCAGCCGTTTACGGCGGCGGGCTGTGCCTGTTGTTGGAAGCCTCCCCGACGACGATTGCGAACAACACGATTTCGGGCAACAGCGCCGGCTCCGGCGGCGCGCTGTACCTATACGGTTCTTCCCCGACGATCGCGAACAACACGATCAAGGGCAACATCGCTGACGGCGGAGGCGGGCTGTACCTGGCCTTCTCCTCCCCTGCGATCGAGAACAACACGATCACGGGCAACAGCGCTGACGAGTACGGCGGCGGCGGGCTGTACCTGTATGATTACTCCTCCCCGACAATCGCGAACACAATTGTCGCGTTCAACTCTTCGGGGATTCGGCAAGACCAATACTATGCCGGCACCCCGACGCTACGGTACAACTGCGTCTGCAGCAACACCGAGTACGACTACGAGGGTCTGTCCGACCCCACTGGGACCAACGGCAACATCGACGACGACCCGGTGTTTGTCGATCCGGGGTACTGGGACGACAACGGCACACCGGGCGATCCGGACGATGGCTTCTGGGTCGATGGCGACTACCACCTGCAGGCCGACTCGCCCTGCATCAACACCGGGGACAACGAGGCCGTGCCGCCGCAGGTCACTACCGACCTCGACGGTCACGCACGGATCCTGTGCGACCGCGTGGACATGGGCGCGTACGAGTTCGGCATTGGGGACTACGACTGCGATCAGACTGTTGACCTGACCGACTTCGCCGCCTGGGAAGCCTGCATGACCGGTCCGGACAACGGACCGTATGATTCGGGCTGTGAAGCGTTCGATTTCGAGTTCGACGGCGATGTGGACTTGCACGACTTCGCGCTGTTTCAGGTGTTCTTCAAAGGCCCGCAGCCTTGAAGCTTATCTGAGTAGGCAATGTGGCACGGATTCGCAACCCGTGTGTTTCACCAGATGAAAACCGGTGCCCCAAGGATTAACGGAGTAGGCTCTTTGGTACGCCACACGGGTCCGCGCGGACCCATGCCACCCGGCCGTGCCGCCTTGCTGGCACTCACGGCACATTGCGCCGCCCACAAGGGGCCGGCGCTACATGAAAAGACTGCTTGCTCTACGTACTCGCGAGGATTTGGAGGAGATCGCCGTCCGTAACGACGTACGTCTTACCCTCCTTTCGGACTCGGCCGGCTGCCTTCGCACCCTTCATGTCCTTATGGGCCACCAGGTCGTCATGTGAGACGGTCTCGGCACGGATGAACCCACGAGCAAGGTCGGTGTGGACCTTGGCTGCCGCCTCGACGGCCGTGGTGCCCGCCGGCACCAGCCAGGCCCGTAGCTCGTCAGCGTTCATCGTGAAAAAGCAGATCAGATCACAGGCCCTGATACACGTGCGGATGAGCCGGTCTTTTGCGGGCTCGTTTAGATCCAGATCAGCCAGAAAGACCGGCCGATCCTTTGGATCGAGCATCGCAATCTCCGCCTCGATCGAAGCGCTCAGGCTGATGGTCTCTTGTACGTTGGGGATTTCCCAGTGCTCCGTGTCCGCTGCCCGGTCGTCGGACACATTGCGCACCCCTGCCAGCGGCTTTTCGGTCAGGAACGCGAAGCTCGACACTTCTCGACGTTCCTCTTCCGTCGAGATTACCGAGGAAAGCGGCGCCTCGGACTCAAGGGCCTCACGGCATCGCGTCAGCAAGGCGAGTTCGCGTTTCTCAGCCTCATGCGATCTCGTGGGTTTCTTGAGGGCCGCTTCGATCCGCTCGATACGGGTTGTGACGGCATCAAGATCGGCGAAGATCATCTCATCCCACACGGCCGTAAAGTCGGCCCTGGCGTCGACGCGGTCGCGGTAGGCCGGTACGGCTGCGTTCTCGAAGTCTCGCGTCACGATCACCAGCAGATTTGCCTGACGCACCACGGGAAGCAGGCGGCGCCACTCCTCCTGCCCTTTTGCGTCATCCAGCGAACAACCCGGCACATCGACGAATTCGATTGTGGCCTCAGTGACCTTCTTGGGCTTGCCGAGATCGGCCAGATAATCCAGCCGCGGATCGGGAACCTGCACGATCGCCTGGTGCGGTTCCCGTGCGGCGTATGGGTCCACGGCTACTCCGGTGACGGCGGAAAACAGGGTTGATTTACCGGATTGCGGCAAGCCGATAATCGCAGCCTTCATGGTCTCGTTCTCCAGTTGGAAAGACGCGGTCCGCTCGTGTCATCGGATCGGTTCAGGAGAAACGCTTTGAGCGTGCCGCCTTGTCACTCATTCTCAGCAAGGGCATTTCCCAGCGCCACAATCTCGTAGCTGCCTGCCACGTCACCGTGGTCGAACTCCACGACGTCCCCGATGTGTTTGCCTAAGACCTTTCGGGCGACCGGAGCCCCGTAGTTGAACCAGGACCTGTCCAGGTCCGCCTCCCACGGTCCTACGAACGACATCTCATAGGGTTGCCCGTCCGTCGTGCGGCGAAAGATGACCTTCGTGCCGATCCCCACATAGTCGGCGGGGACGTCGTCCGGCGTGAGGATCCGCGCCTTGGCCACCTCCCCGTTCATCTGCGCGAGCCGGGCCCGTAGTAAATCACGCTCCTCCAGCGCGAACTTGTATTCGGAATTCTCGCTGAGATCACCCATGGCGGCAGCCCGCCCGATGGCCTCGGCGTTCCGCTTCATCTTGACGTTCACGTGATGCTCAATCTCTTCCTGCTTGCGGACCAGGCCGTCCTTGGTCACATAGAGTACGTCGTCGAGCGCCCACGGTTGAACTCTGGGCCCCGACGGAATCGGTGGGAAGCGACGGTCCAGCCGTCTCACAAGGTCTTCCCGCAAGGCCCGCCCAAAGCTGTCCAGTCGGCGAATCTGCTGACGGAGCGGACCGGCCATGTCGGGCTCCAATTCATCGAGACACCGGTCGAACCGTTCGTACTTGCGGGCCGAAAGAACCGCCCGGGCACGTGCGCCCAGCCTTCTTGTGGTCTCACGCGGAATCCTGTCACTACGTCGACAGTCGTCCAACGTGCGAAGGATTCGTGACAGGAGCGTTACCGGCCCCGGAACCGGGATCCTCTGTGTATCTGAAGGACCGTCCCACAACCATAGCAACGCCTCGAAATGCTCAACGGGCGAACCCATGATCCGCTGCACGATCAGCTCAAGATCAGCTAAGCCGCGACCGGCCTTGATCAGCCGCCCCGCCGTCCGATCGCAAACCGTCAGCGGAAGCATGGGCAGCAAAGCCGCGAGATGATCCGCCCAGTCGTCCGGCCTGGCTTCCACCAGCAACGTGCAAGCAATATCGAGCAGTGCGTCGCTCTCGATTTCCCCAAAAACGGCTTTCAGATCGGTTGACGTGCGAAACAGTCCGATCGCTTCGTCCGGCCAGTCTTCGATACCGGCAAGCTGAGCAAGCCGCCGGGCGATCACCCAGAAAAGACCGGCCTGAACCACCCCCTCCCGGGTGCCCCGTTTTGCGCGCTCCGTAAAACTGTCATAGCATTGTCGCAGCGCTGACTCCGAACGTTGCTCTCCGCGAGTCTTGCATTCCCGGACGTACTTCTCCACCAGATCGAGCCGGGCGAGCGGGTCGTGCTGGCGTTCAAACGCCTCCAGCATTTCCTCTTCCAGCGAGTTCGGCTTCTCGACGTACGTCAGATCGTAGGGCGACCGGCCCTCAATGCTTATGTTCGGACATTTCTTCAACGCGGTTCGGGCACGCATCCACCATTTCTTCCAGTCGGCTTCAGGCAGAAGCCCCGGTACGAGGATCGCCTCGAGCAGATCGCTGTCAATGTGATCCTCATGCTGTTTGCAGATGTCGATGACGATCGGCGTCGGGTCATTCCATAGCCGCTTGGCAAGTTCATCCGGCGCGAACCTCCGTACCACCTTAAACTCCGACGCCGGCGCAGGCCGGTATTGGTCCGCAAGATGCACGGCTCCAAGTGTCTCGGTCGCCTGCCCGTCGGTTATGGTGAACTGCCAGGAGGCCGTATCGATCTTCTCGATACGCGCCGCGCCGTCTTCGTGGCGCGCCGCGAGAAAATCCCCCTCCGTCACCGACAGACACACATCGAGTGTTCGCAGGGCGCGTCGCGCGGGTCGACCACCACCCAGACCGGATTCGGCAAGCAGCTCGTCAAGCCACTCGTGATCGCCGTATGCGGACCGGTAAAGTTCCACAACCAAACCCCGGAGCACCTCGCTCTGGTCAAGGGCCAGAAGAAACGGTCCCGCAACCGTCAGCGTCTCCCGCGGTGTCAGGCGAGCGGATGTGGTTTCGATAGCCGCCCACGCGAACTCCTCCGCCAGTGTGGTCTTTCCCACGGCGCACAGCTCGGTTAAGACACCCTGGTAATCGGCCAGACGCGCCGGCGGCACGTCCGCCGCCTCGATGAGGCGCATCCACTCCTTTTCAACGATTGTGGTATTGCCGGTGCTGATCAGTTGAATGAGCGATTCAGGCTTCATGGGACGGTCACATCGGCCGGCGCTCCCGGACGAAACCTCCTTGCGTACCTCACGAAACTCATGTGGGACAGGCTCTTAAGTCTGTATCTTGACCAACTGGGAAAAGTCGGTCCCACAAGTTCCATCAGACGGTTTTTAGTATCGCAGCTTCACCAGTCGTTGTCGAGAGAGTATGTGTGGCGGCGGTGATGGATTCACACGGCGCCACCGGGAACACCCCTGCTTGACGACATCGTGACGGGTCATTATCGTCTTTGTAAAAGCAAGCGCCGGCCACATGCAAAGGGACGATGCCGCGACGGAAGCCATGCTGCAACGCCCGAAGGAACCGTCGGCGATGCGTGGGATGCCGCCGTGGCGGCGGGGATACCACACAGCCGGTGTGCGTCATATCTTCGACCAGCAAGGTGTGATGTTATGGCAACCTATGATTCACTGGAATCCTTAACGGGCGCGATGTGCGAGGCCGTCGTCCATCTGCTCTATCGCCTGGCCGATGATGAGCTGATCATAGGTCATCGCAATTCGGAGTGGGCCGCCTCGACCTCGATCCCGGATGAGTACGCCGCGTTTTCGTCAATGGCCCGGGATGAGATTGACCACGCGCGGGCGTACTATGAGATGCTCCACCAGTTAGGCGAGCCCGACTGCGATACGCTGATCCTTACGCGAAGCTCGCGTCAGTTTCGCTGCGCGTCGCTGGTGTGCCTGCCGAACAATCAGGACTGGGTGTTCAGCATTCTACGCCAGTTCCTTTACGACACAGCCAAGATGGTTCGGCTTACCGCGCTTTGTGACGGCACGCTGACGCCACTCGCCAGGCTCGCAATGGAGCTGCAGCAGCAGGAACGCGGTCATCTGACGCATAGTCGCCGGTGGGTGCTTGGACTTTGCCGCTCGATGGAGGAAAACCGCGGGAAGTTGCAGGCTGTCTTGCACTTTATGTATCCGCACGCGCTGGGTCTGTTCGAGCCGACCGAAGCGGACGTTCCGCTCGCCCAGGCTGGCATTTGCCTGCCGGAGGACGAGCTTTGTCGGCACTGGGAGTCGGCCGTGGCGCCGGTGCTGGCCGATGCGGGCCTGGACGTGCCGGAGACCGTCCAACCCATTTTTGGCGGGCGCGTCGGCCGACACCCACAGGCCCTGACGGAACTGCTGATCAGTCTCCAGCGCGCTGATCACTCCAACCCGTCGCCGAGACACTGAAAAACCATCACACCTGAAAGAGGCGACCTGCCGGGGCCGCGCGGACGATCACCGCAAGACGGGACCGGACGGGGATACCCTGCCAAGATGATGGCATGAAACAAGATGCCCGGACGACAGGCCCGGACGCCTCTGAAGAACCGGTGTCATATGGCGGCACTCGTTGTCGGCGCGGCGGCATCGCGGATGAAAGGCGCACCCGGTGGGAGGATCAGTCGGGCTGGGCACGTCACCCGGAAGCGAGCTGCGATCGCGCCGCCGGTCGGGATTGGGGTCCGGCACTGCGGCGAGCAGGGCAATCGTGTAGGGATGTTGCGGGTGGTCGTACAGCTCGAGCGCGTCGGCGATTTCGACGATCCTGCCGAGGTACATGACTGCCACGCGGTCGCTGACGTGCTCGACAACAGCCAGATTGTGGGCGATGAACAGATATGTCAGACCCAGCTCTCGCTTGAGATCATCGAGCAGGTTCACAATCTGGGACTGAATCGACACGTCCAGCGCGCTGACCGGCTCGTCACAGACGACAAACTTCGGATTCAGCGCGATCGCGCGGGCGATGCCAACTCGTTGTCTCTGTCCGCCTGAAAGTTCGTGCGGATATCGATCCGCGTCGGCCGGATGAAGCTCGACCCGCTCCAGCAGTTCCGCGACGCGATCGCACCGTTTCCGTCCACCGGCAACGCCGTACAGCGTCAGCGGCTCGGCAACGATCCGCCCCACGGTCATGCGCGGGTCGAGACTGCCCGAGGCGTCCTGAAAGACAATCTGCATATCGCGGCGAAGCAGGCGAAGTGCGGCCCGCGGCGCCGCAAGAACGTCAACGCCGTCGAACCGGACACGCCCCGCGGTTGCGTCGACGAGCCTCAACACCGTTCGGCCGAGCGTCGTCTTGCCGCACCCGCTCTCACCCACCAGGCCCAACGTCGTCCCACGCTGAATATCAAAGCTCACACCATCGACCGCGCGAACATACCCGACGTCCCCACCGAACCCGCGGCGGCGGACCCGAAAGTACGTCCGAAGATCGCGCACTTTTACCAGAGGTTCTGCTTCATGCATCATCGCCCCAGCGCCTTGGCCCGCTGCTCAAAAATGCGGCGCCGCTCACTGCCGGGCGGCAAAACCTGGATGGCCTTCTCATAGAGCTCAACAGCCGCCGATAGATCACCACGCAATGCGAGCAGCTCCGCACGGCAGGCAAGGACGGACGGCGCGCCGGGCGCCAGCGCAAACGCGTGCGCCGCCCATCGCCACGCCTCGTCAAGATCATCACCGCTGCGGCGCTCCAGGAGAAGCATGGCCAGCTCGACCCCAAGCTGGGCATCGTCGGGAGCAAGATCGAGACACTTTCTGTACCGCTCGATCGCTCGATCACGATTGTTGCGGTACACGAGCGTCACGGCGTACTCCGCCTGCCAGGCGAAGTGATCGGCAAACTGTCCCTCCCGTTTCTCCAACCGGGCGAGGGCTTCGCGGACTAATCCCAGATCGCGCAGTCTGCGCACCAGCGCAACTTCCGCATCGACATCACTGGGATCGTCATCAATTCGTCGCCGGAGGCGCTTCAGCTCATCGTCACCATCCGCAAGCTGACGACTGACCTGCGAAAGAAGCGCCACCGTGAGCGGATGACCCGGAACCTGATAATCGGCGATCTGCAAATGCCGCACAGCCGCCTCGAAGTTCCCCGCTCGACGATGGGCGTCACCAAGCGCCCGGTGTGCATCGGTCAAACCCAGATCAATCTCGATCGCACGTTCGAGCAGCTCGACGCCGCGTTCGTAGTCGTTGTGACTTGCGAGCCACTGACCGTACAGATGCAACGGGCCGACGGCATCGCGTTGATCCCGATAGGCGGCGGCGTAGAGCGTCCCATTGTCCCGCCACTCGGCGTTTCGGAGCCAACAGCGCCCGGTCATGCCAAACACGCTCACCACAAACATCACCCACCAGGCGCGTCCATGTTTGGCGGACAGCACCGGCGTAGCCGCTAGCGCCGCAAGAATCGCCAGCCACACGGAAGGCAGATACCAGATGCGCTCGGCGAAGAACACTTGAATGAGCACCAGCGCGTTGGACGTCGGCAGGTAACTCAGCACGATTGCCACCGACAGAAAGGCGACACTACGTGTGCCCCTTCGCCAGGCCACGACCGATGCGACCGCGAGCCCGATCACTGCCGCCGCGCCGATCAGCACGTGTGGGTCAACCGGACTTGTCGCCAAGCGGATTCCATTGATCGTGTACTGTACGCTGAGCACGGCGGGCCAGACGGTCTTCGCCCAGTACATCCCCCAGCATTGAAGAACGCCGAGTATGTGCTGCCACGACGGTGCGTCCACAAGCACATTCACGGTCTTGGTCAGTGGAGGCTGCTGATAAAGACGACCTCCGAGCGCCTGATATCGAAGAGCCAGATAGACAGCTAAGGGGATGCAAAGATATGCAAGCCTCAACGGTGTGCGCCACGTCCACCAACCCCTGCCGCCGCTCGTCTCGCGGAATCGATGATGCCAGAATCCGTCAAACAGCACCGCCAGGACCACGACACTCATCCCGATCTCTTTGGAACCCATCGCGCAAAAAGCCGCCGCCGCCGCGGCTACGCGCCACCACAACACGTGAGATTGCGTCGTCGTCAGCATCGACCGCCGATGAGCTTGCAGCGTCACCAAGACAGCCAATGTCGCCAGCAAATCCGCCCGGCCGACGACCGATGCAACAACCTCCGTGTGAACCGGCAACACCGCAAAGACCACACCCGCAATAAGCGCCGCCGCCTCCGACCCACCCACGTTTCGGCATAATCGTACGACCAGCGCACAAATCAGCGCGTGCAAAAGCATGTTGACCACGTGGTGCAGCCGGGGATCGACACCACCGACCACACGAACCAGACGGTAAGACGAAAGGGCTACGGGTCGGTATAGAAGATCACGGTTGATTGAGGATTCCTTTGTTTCGGACCAGTAATCGGTTGCCCAGATCGCCAGCCACTGGCCGGGATTGTTGACCTTCGGATTGAGACGCACGATCGGATCATCGTCGTAACAGAAGTCGTTGGGCAACACGTTGGCGAAGCAGACGATCGCCGCCGCCGCGGCTATCAGCTCCGCCCAACGCCGCCATGGCCGGCGCGTCCGATCCGCGACGTGTTCGTCTTCAAGAGATGCCGTGTTACTCACCATGGTCGTGCTCGGCGGCGGCCCCACCCGATCGAGCCAAAGGAAAACGCCGGGCCGCGCTGGACACCGGCTCCGGCGGCTTCGTACCGAACCTGTCCGCGGAGCCATCGTACCGGTACGAGGGAGAAGGCGACAAGGCCGCATGACCCACGACCCTTGATCCTCCGCATCAGCGGACGGGTTCCGTGGAGGCATGTCGTCTGGGCTTGGGGGCCTTCGTCGGCCGTGGAAAACGTCCGCCGATCGGGTACCATGCACGCGGCCGCCGAACACCGTGCTACCTGGACGCGCCGAACCGAGCCCCGCTGGCGATCCAGTTACTTGACGATCACCCAGGGGACGGGAGTCTGTGAGTTGTTGCGAAACAAGGCCGGGCGAGTGGCGGAATGGCAGACGCTGGGGACTTAAAATCCCCTGGGGTAATACCCCGTGCGGGTTCGAATCCCGCCTCGCCTAGTTTTATCGGACATATGCCCATTGGTGGCAAAACTGTGGCAGGAATCATGCAGTCTCGATACGCCTCAGCTTCGCTACAGCATTCCGTTTCTGTTGGTCGCTTACGCCAGCGTCATTTCTCAACGTAGTCGATGCGGTCCGATGCCCCATCAGGCCTTGCACCGTTTTGACGGAAACACCAGCGTCAAGCAGGCGTGTTGCGCATGTGCGTCGCAGGTCGTGGATAGTCACACCATCCACACCAGCGGCGTTACATATCCGCTTCCATCGCCCCACGATGTCGGTTTCCATCACGATGAAAGATCCACTCTGCCGCAGCGTCTGCGGGGGGAGAACAGATACGCCTCCAGGTCGGGCTTTAGAGCATTTCCCGTTTCTGTGTACCGAGCTGCGGACCTGAAGCCCGCGCGGATTCTTCGAGGCAAGCGTTTCTTCCAAGGACCCGAAACCGCTACATGAAATCGAATACGATTTGATCGTTGATGTGCTTCCGGTAGGACGGCGGTTTGATGGTTCAAGGAATCGTGCGATCTCCTAAAACGGTATGTACCGTTTTACCGGGTTTTCCAGGCCGCACCGCCCGACGCGGCGGGTACATGTAACATCTATGTTCGGCGTGACTTGCGTAAACTGGAGACGATGGGACTCGAACCCCCTCAATATTACCCGGAGAAAACAACGGTTTCTGAACCAGGCGGCGCAGAATCCGGCGTACACGCTGCACCGACGGCCGTTCACGACCCCGATCTTGCGGCGGTGGTGAAGGTTTGGCCCAAGCTGCCGGAGGCCGTCCGGGCGGGCATCGTGGCGATGGTCAAGGGGGTGCGGCCATGAGCGACATTACGCCACTCCGAGCGGTCCGGCTGAAGTGCCTCGATTGCTGTCTTGGACAAGCACACGAGGTTCGATTGTGCCCTTGCAAGGACTGCCCACTATATCCGTACAGATTCGGTCGGAAGCCGAAGGATCAGCGACCAGATATGACACCACTCAAGGCGATACGGGCTCGATGTCTCGACTGCTCCGCCTTCAGCCCGAAAGAAGTCCGCGAGTGCCCCATTAAGAGCTGCCCTACGTTTGTGTACCGGATCGGCACGAATCCCAAGCGCGCCGGCCTTGGAAACCCCGCCAACTTGGTCAAGCGTAAACCGAGGGGTGTAGGTACCCTCAGACCGCTCGGGCAGTCGTCAAACGCGGCCTGAGTGGGCACTTATCGTTAGGAAACAGGCGACAGAGGCACGATCTGCAACCGGCTATCGCTGATCCGCGTGTCGAAGCTCAGACCCGGCCGCCCAGAGTCACTGCCGTTTTGCAGGAGATTGGGTGACGGTGGGCAGATTCGCGGCCAGTGGCCTCGATGTCGATGACCGTTTCGGTCAGTCTGTTGCCATTTCAGGAACGGCCGTGTTGATAGGGGCACCGGGTGACGACGATCATGGCACCAATGCCGGTGCGGCCTACGTGCTCAGATACGAAGAGGGGGGTGAGGATCCCTGGACATGGGAGGCCAAACTACTACCGCCCCCAGGCTCGGACAACGACCACTTTGGCCAGGCGGTCAGCATCTCCGGGTTAACCGTGCTGATTGGTGCATGCGGCGAAGCCGGGAATACTGGCTCTGCCTATGTGTTTCGGCGTCAACTGTTCATTCCTGAGGGTTTTCTGTGGGTGGAGCAGGCCAAACTCCAAGCGATGGACGGCGAGCCAGCCAACGTGTTCGGTTACGCTGTGGCCATCTCGGGCACGACCGCCCTGGTTGGAGCCTACGGCGAGGATGAAAACGGTGGATCGGCCGGAGCTGCGTATGTTTTCCGGTACGATCAGCTCTCACCTGAAGTCTGGCCGCAGGAAGCCAAGCTGCTTGCCCCTGACGGTGCCGAGGAGGATTGGTTTGGCTCGTCCGTTGGATTGTCGAACGACATCGCCGTCATCGGTGCCTATGGTGATGATGACTTCGGTGACCGGTCCGGTTCAGCTTACACTTGGACCGTGTCTGATGCCGACGGGGATGGCGTGGGCGACAAGTGTGATCAGTGCCCCGATACGCCGGCGGGATTCCTCGTCTCCGCAAATGGTTGCACGGTGATG
>CAZJTP010000109.1:3676-14702 GCA_964548955.1 uncultured Phycisphaeraceae bacterium | reverse complement strand
GTACAACCGCCGCGCTCCGATGACACGCGAGCCGCGGTTTGCGATTCGTCCACCCGGGCCGCAGCCTAAGCTCGATGATGTTCTCGGCTGGTCGATGGATGACTATCGCAAGCACCTGCGCGGCAGCGCGATGAAGCGCGCGACGCTCGAAATGCTGAAGCGAAACGCGATGATCGCCAAGGAGAATGCCGGTTGCACGCCGGCAGGGCCCTAAACCCAATACGGTTCACTTAGAGCAGACTGCGATTTCGTGTAGCGTACCCCCCTTTCATCCCCCCTTGCCAAGGGGGGAAAGAGGGGGGTCCGCCCGACACACAAAAAGGGAGAATGCTCTAAGGCGCATAAAGTAAGCCCCACAATGACGATAGCAGGATTGTAAAGAGGCCGTTTATCGCAAAGGAGGCTTATGCTATGAAGGCTATCGGCCATGGAGTGCCGAGGACTCAAGCCGGTTGGGAGTGGCCGGCGCCCGTGATTGTTCTCGAAGCCCTCAGTCACCCCTCCTTGGCATGACGGCCCACTGTGGGGTTGCCTGAAACCGCCGGTGTCTCTATAACATCACATGCTGATGTAGGATTCCACGAGACTCCCGGTGGCGCGGGGCTGCTTAGCTGTTTAATAGCATCGGTCGGTGCTTCAAGCCTGTGTTGTTTAATTGAAGTTCTCTCAGCAGAGCCTGTGTGGTGCCTGCTGCCTCGTCGGCTGGTGCGCCAATTGCAAGGCAGCCAGCGAACAGTGAGGTTGTCGCTCACGCCGGGCGGGCCGGAGAGGTTGGCCTCCAACAAAAACCCTATGACCGAGTGAATACGTCCGCCGTGTTGCGGTGGGCGTCTGTAGGCGAGAGGAACCGGATGTTTCGAATACGGAAAGCTGAATGGTTGGCGCCGCAGGTCCGGCTGATCGAGGTCGAGGCTCCGCGCGTGGCGAAGCGTCATAAGCCAGGGCACTTCGTTATCATTCGCGTTTGCGAGGGCGGCGAGCGTATCCCCCTGACCATGGCCACTTCCGATGCACAGGCCGGGACCATCACGCTTGTCGTCCAGGTGGTGGGTGCCACGACCGAGATGCTCTGTGAGCTTGAAGCGGGCGAGTCGATCGCCAACGTGGTGGGCCCGCTGGGCAAGCCGACCGAGATCGAGAACTTCAACCATACCGTGCTCGTGGGCGGCGGGGTCGGTACGGCCGTCATCTACCCGCAGGCCAAGGCGCTCAAGAAGGCGGGCAACACCGTCTCTGCGGTGATTGGCGGCCGGTCGAAAGAGTACGTTATCTTCGAGAAGGAGCTGGCGAAAAACTGTGACGCGGTCTACCCCTGTACGGACGACGGCAGCTATGGATACAACGGTTTCGTGACCGGAAAGCTGCAAGAGTTGCTCGAGGACAAGAGCCTGAAGATCGGTTGCGTGTTGGCGGCCGGGCCTGTCCCGATGATGCGGGCCATCGCCAAGGTGACCAAGCCCTTCGGCGTCCGGACCATTGTCTCGCTCAACCCGATCATGGTTGATGGGACCGGAATGTGCGGCGGTTGCCGCGTGACGATCGACGGCAAGATGAAGTTTGCGTGCGTCGATGGGCCCGACTTCGACGCCCACGCCGTAGATTTCGACGAGTTGACCGACCGACTCACCACGTATCGCGAGCATGAGAAGATCGCGTGGGATCGTCTGCACGAGAGGCATAAGTGCAAGCTCCCCGAGAGTTTAGACTCCCAGACACCGGCTTGATCAAACATATGGAGTGCAAGAGACGCCGATATGAAACCAGCCGAACGCATGAAGATACCCCGGCAGGGAATGTCCGAACAGGATCCCGCTGCACGGGCAACCAATTTCCGCGAGGTTAATCAGGGGTACTCCCCATCGACGGCGCACGAAGAAGCGAAACGGTGTCTCCAGTGCAAGGATGCCAAGTGCATCAACGGTTGTCCCGTTGGCGTCGATATCCCCGCCTTCATCGAAGCGGTGGCGAATGACGACCTTGAAACCGCGGCTGATATCTTGCTGAGGGATAACGTGCTGCCGGGGATCACCGGACGCGTCTGCCCGCAAGAGACGCAGTGTGAGGAGCTGTGCGTTCGGGGGAAAAAGGGCGATTCGGTTGCCGTCGGGCACATCGAGCGCTTCGTGGCGGACTGGGCTCGCGAGCACCGGAAGGACCTGCTCGAGCCACCGCCGCCGACCGGTAAGAAGGTGGCCGTCGTCGGATCGGGGCCGGGCGGGCTGACCTGTGCGGGCGAACTCGCCAAGTTGGGGCACGCCGTTACCGTCTTCGAAGCCCTCCACAAGCCCGGAGGAGTATTGGTCTACGGTATCCCGGAGTTTCGTTTGCCGAACGTCGTTGTCGAGTCCGAGGTTGAGATGTTGAAAATGCGTGGCGTCGAAATCGTCACGGACGTGGTGATCGGCCAGACGTATACCGTACCCGAGTTGATGAGCGAGGAAGGCTTCGACGCTGTTTTCATCGCCAATGGAGCCGGGCTGCCGGTCTTCCAGGGTATCCCTGGTGAGAACCTAAAGGGAGTCTACTCCGCCAACGAGTTCCTGACGCGCGTAAACCTGATGGGGGCCTACCAATTCACCGAGGGTGAGGTGGAGACGCCGATTATCAGATCCGGGCAGGTCGTGGTGGTCGGTGGCGGGAACACGGCCATGGATTCGGTCCGAACGTCCAAGCGGCTTGGTGCAAATCCGGCGACCCTGGTCTACCGCCGCTCGCGCGCGGAGATGCCGGCGCGAAACGAGGAGATCAAGCACGCTGAGGAGGAGGGGATCATCTTCCGCTTGTTGAACAATCCTATTGAAATCCTCGGCGATGACAACGGGTGGGTCCGTGGGGTTCGGTGCATCAAAATGGAACTGGGCGAGCCGGACGACTCCGGCCGCCGACGCCCCGTGCCTGTTAAGGGCAGTGAGTTTGAGATCCCCTGTCAGGTATTCATCGAAGCGATCGGGACGGGCGCCAATCCTCTGTTGACTCAGACCACGCCCGGTCTCGAGATCAACAGGTGGGGCAACATCATCATCGACGAGAACAACATGACGAGCATTACCGGCGTTTTCGCCGGCGGCGACATCGTTCGCGGAGGTGCGACGGTCATCCTGGCCATGGGCGACGGCAAGGCCAGCGCCGCATCCATTCACAAGTATCTGATGAACGGCAGGTCATAGCGCCCTTCCCGTGCACGGAACATTCCTCTCCTCAACTGAACGATGCAGTCTCTCCGGGCCCATCTGAACATCATGTACGAGTCGTCTGCACAGACGGCTGAAAGCTATCGTTTGTATGGGTAGGACTCGAGACCTCCTGACCTGTCCCGGTTCATTTTTGACCGGGTTCGGGCCGTGGTCTGATGTGGAAACGGATGCGGAAGTCGATTTCTGGCAGGGTGGTGTCCAGAGCGTTGATCTGACCACACAATGACATCATGGCCTCGGTGTATCGCGGGGCACTGAGCTGATCCAGGTGGATATGAAGCTGACCCTGGGATAGTGTGAGGTCACCGGGATTTGGAAGATCTCCCGAACCACGGCTCGGGCCTCCCAATCGTTCCGGCAAAACACCCCGCCAAGCATCTCCGTCAGTTGAGTTTCCACACCATACGCGCACATGCTTGTTCGTATCCGTCAGAAGCTTGCACTCGTAGGCAAGCCTGACCGGATCGTCGTAGCTCACATCCCCCAGACGAATCTTTCGCGGCGCATGGTGACGCCGCTTACACAGAGGCGCTCATACGCCTCGCGCGCCTGGCGTGGCTGTTCAGCTCCTTGACTACGTTCAACGGCAGGTGTTGGCCCAGTTCCATCCACAAGACTTGCGGAACCAGTTGACGGTCACCGCTCCGTCGAGCTTTGGTCCCGTCACCTGCCCCGACACGTTTGGTACGGGGGCATCCGAGCCCGCGTTGCCGATCGCATTTATGGGTCCATGCACCAAGAGGTGGTAGGATGGGCCCCGGGGGAAGGGCCGCCGTCGCAGTGTTCGGTCGAAATAACCCAAATATTCCTCTGAATTGACAGGCGGGCGGACGACCCAACGTCTATTTGAGTGATCATGGCCATGGCCCAGCGCAAAGCCTTTGACGCCGAAGACCCCGTGATCGGGGCGATCCGTGCAGGCGATCGCTACGCATTTGGCGAGTTCATGGGTCGGCACAGTGGCTGGGTGCGTGGGGTCATTTACGGTGTGTTGGGCGACCGTGATTCTGTGGACGATGTCGCACAGCAGGTCTGGACAGCCGTATGGGGACGGATTGGTGAACTCCGTGACGCGAAGAGCTGGCGGTACTGGCTTTATCGGCTGGCCCGCAACGCGGCGGTCGACGCCGGTCGAGATGTTACCCGGCGACGCAGGCGGATGCAGATACTCGCGGCGGATTTGCCACCTGCTTCGTCCGAGACGTCGGATGGCGGTCCGGCCGATCACGAGAGGCATCGAGACGTCCTGGATGCGGTCCAAGCGTTGCCGGCCTTGTACCGCGAACCGTTTGTGTTGCGGCATCTGAGCGGTTGGAGCTACCGCGAGATCGCCGACGTGATGGGAATGCCGGTTGACTCGGTGGAGACCCGGTTGGTCCGGTCTCGCCGGTTGCTGCGGGACTATCTCAGAGACAAGGTGCCTTAGATCGATGGCGAGCGTGGATAAAGACATCGAGAAGCTGATCGTTCGGAGCCTGGACGGCGAGCTCAGCGAGGATGAGAAACTCCGGTTGAATCGCGAGCTTATCAGGAATCCCGAAGCGCATCGGCTGATGGAGGAGTATAAGCGGATTGATGAACTGGCTGGCGCCGCACTGAACGATACCCTTGGCGAAGAGCGCATTGGGTTGGATCCAGCCGGTCTGCCGAGTCGATCGCAGCCACAATTAGCTACCGGCTACCATCGTGGTTGGTGGCTGGTTCCGGGTGCGATTGCCGCCGCGTTGCTCGCGATTGTCGTGGCTCGGTTTCCTGCGCCAACCCCATCTGGCTCGACGATGGCGCACAAGAATCAGCTTGGGGTGAATCATGTGGTTCCGGTCGACCGGCAGACAGCACAGCCGGAGGGGCTGATGCGAACCGTGGGAACCAACCGTGTTCGGCGCAACATGGGCCGGGAAATCATCGGCGTGATAGGGGAGGACGGGAACATCTACTGGATTGAGGTCGATCGTATTCAGACCATTAAGTGGCCAAAGCCGGAACCATTGGCGCGGATGACGGCGGAGGAGCTGTGAGAGCCGAGCGTCTGGGTACAGCGTATGGACTGAGTCGTTTGCGCAAACATGTGAACAAAAAGGAGTGAACCCATGAAGACGATTTTGATGAGTCTGTTTCTGGCGGCGGCCCCGCCGTGTTTTTCCGCGACGGTGGCCTGGGCGTGCGATCGCGACGGTGAGCGGATACTCGTTGTCCCTGACGTGAAGAAGGTCGCAGGTGATCAGCACAATGTGGTCGTCACCACCGGGGGTAAAGGAGCCAAAACCTATTCCGTCACGGTCAGCGACGCGGGCGATGATGGACGCAGCGAGGGCAAGACGGTCTGGGTCGGTACTGACAAAACGGCGGGCAAGGTAAAGGCCAAGGTGAAGGCCAAGGTGAAATCCAAGGGGAAGGCCAAGGAGGGAGCCTGGCTCGGGGTGTCCATTGCGAGGGTGCCCGAAGCACTGGCCACTCAGTTTGACCTCGAGGATGAGGGCGTCATCGTCGTCAACATGGTCAGCGAGAGCCCGGCGGACCGCGCCGGGTTTGAACTGCATGACGTGATTCTCTCAATCGGCGATGAAGCGGTCGAAGGAGAGGTCGGCAAAGCGGTTGATCTGATCAAGTCGCACAAGCCGGGCGACGAGGTCGATGTTATTATTCTGCGCGGAGGCGATCAGAAGCCCGTGACCGTCAAGCTTGGGTCGCGTGCTGAGTTGAAGGCTGGCAAACTCGAATTGAAGTTCGAAGGTGGGCCGCTGGCCGAGGTGGAGGAACGTATCAAAACGCGCGGCAAGATGCTCCGACGAGGCAACCACGGTGAATGGATCGTCGAGGACCTTGGCGATTTGAAGGAACTCAAGAATCTACCCAACAGCATCAAGATGTTTCTGCCGAAAAGCGGCAGCCGATCGACGCAAGTCCACATTACCGGGGAGGAGAAGGTGGTCACGACCAAGGTCATGCGTGACGGTAGTACGATCATGATCACCGGTCAGAGCGACGGTCCTATCACCGTCACCAGAACTGACAGAGACGATGACAAAACGACGACGACCTATGTGTATGATGATGAGGATGAGCTGCGCGAGGCCGACAAGGAGGCATACGAACTGTGGAATGAGGCGGGTGAATCCGCAGTGGTTTACCTCAATCTCGACGCTATCGAGATTCCCGACATCGACATCGAGATTCCTGAGATTGATATCGAGATTCCCGACATTGAGATTCCTGATATTGACATCGAGGTTCCGGAGTTTGCGTTCGAGTTCGATTCCGACAAGTGGGAAGAGGCTACCGAAGAGTGGAAGTCCCATTTGGAGGAGAGCCTCGGTGAGGCAATGAAGAGCTACGAGCGCGCCATGGAGGAGTACAAAGAGGTCATGGAGCAGTGGCGCGAGGGTGAAGGATTCCCCAAGGGCTTCAAGTTCAAGCATTGGCCTCCCATGGCCTGGCCCAGGGACGGTCGCAGCGAGTCGCCGTTGCTCACGCATGAACTTTACCTGGGCAAGCCGGAGCATACCTTCGAGGTGGATACGGACGGAACGATCGAAGTGCGAATCCGCAAGGGTGATTCCGAGCTGGTCCAGATCTACAAGGATGAAGACGATCTGGCGCGGCGCAGCCCAAAGCTCTACAAGAAGTATATGAAGCTCATGGGTCAATAGGATGAGTATGATTCCATAAAGCCCGAGCAGCGATTTGGAAGTGAGCGGAGACGGACGTCGGTCATACCGGCGTCCGTTTTCTTTCGGAAATATGTACTCAGAGCATTCTCGGTTTCTGCGTACCGGGCCGCGGGCTTGAGCCCACGCCTGGGATTTGGCCCTTTTGGGTGTCCTTTCTATGCAGTAGTTTCTAGGATTTTGAGAGACGCTCTCTTCGAGGCATCATGTCGGGATTGTTGAACTGGACATGGGTGTCTGAAAGGAGAAGCTATGAAGTGAGCCAATCGGCCGTCGGAGCCAAACGCAAGTACGGAGTGCAGGTTCCAACGCCGGAACAAAAGACGACTCCATTGAGTGGGAGGAAGTCACCGCCTCCGGGGCAGGGAAGACACACACCTTTCGCGCTAAGACCATCACGCCGGTGCTCTGGAAGAAGGCGGGAGCGAACCAGCCCCTACGCCTGGTGGTCATCGCTCCGGTCGGCTATGCCTGATCGCCCAGTTGGGTGGCTACGTGAACTACCCCAACCGCCGCGACCCGCCGGAGCCTCAGACACTCTGGCTTGGTCTCCAACGTACGCGTGACATCGCCTGGGCCTGGAACAGCTTCGACCCCGGAGCAAAACCGTGGCATGTATAGAACAACGAGGCCAAGAGCCCCCCGTCCCCGGTGAGGCGGCAGGAATCCGTCCATCTCAGTCGGCAACGCGTCAAACCGGTGCCGATCGCAGGAGCCTCGGCGGAAAGTTTGATGCCCGGCAATCCGCGTGTATACTCACGCTGGCCGCACGCATTGCTCCCGCAATGTGAGGCAGCCGCATAGGATTCTCAACATGCGATCAAGGCCATCACAATCCCTCGGGCCGCCGGACATCGGTGCCGGCCCCGGAGAGATGTTCACGCACGTGTTGCGGGTCATCTTCGTATTGGCGCTGGGAGCGGTGGGATGGAGCCTGGCGTCCGATCCGCGGATCGCAACCGGCCCGTTGGCCGGACAGGGCCTGTTCATTGTCGGTGGATTCGTCGTCGTCGCCGTCATCATGGTTGCGGTGGACGTCTTCTTCATTCCACGGAAATCGCTGACGGCCATATCGGGTCTGTTCTTCGGGCTGGTCGGGGGAATGGTCGTGGCCTATGGTCTGTCGCTCATCATCAATCTTCTGGTGGCGGCCAACGTTCCCGGTGAGTTGACCGACTCCCAGGCCTCCATCGTAAGCGCGATAAAGCTCGGTATCGGCGTGGTCTGCTGTTACCTGGCCGTAAGCTTCATCCTCCAGACGAAGGACGATGTTCGGTTCGTGATTCCGTATGTTGAATTCGTGAAGGAGACGAAGGGCACTCGCCCGATGGTGTTGGATACGTCCGTGATCGTGGACGGTCGGATCGCCGATATAGCCGACACGCGCATCATCGAATCAGAGCTGGTCGTTCCACGCTTCGTCCTGCAGGAGCTGCAGACGATCGCGGACAGTTCGGACAAGCTGAAACGCATCCGCGGGCGGCGCGGTTTGGACATGCTCAACAAACTCCAGAGCAACGAGAACATCGGCATTCGTATTCTGGACACCGTGCCGGAACGCAGCGCGGAGAACGCCGGTGTCGACGAGATGTTGGTTGACCTCGCGCTACAACTGGGTGGCAAGGTTGTTACCAACGATTACAACCTCAACAAGATTGCGCAACTCCGCGGGGTCGCCGTTATTAACATCAACGATCTGTCAAACGCCATGAAGCCGGTCGTGCTGCCCGGCGAATCCCTCGAAGTCAAAGTTATCAAACGGGGCGAAGAGGTCGGGCAAGGTGTCGGTTACCTCGATGACGGGACGATGGTCGTAGCTGAGGGTGCCCGAGACCGCATTGGCGAGGTTGTCCATTTGACGGTCACGAGCGTATTGCAGACGTCGGCCGGGCGGATGATCTTTGGACGACTGGATAACTCGCCGGCCGCACCGGAACGGCGGCGGTCAAAAGCATTGGACAAGAGTTGATCCGAAACGTTGCTGGTACAATTGAGAGGCGGCGAGGCATGCCCGGCGGTATATATGAGATATGGGCCCTCGCAACCAATAGGGCGTGTGGTTGATCGCCTGCTCGCGTAGGGAGAGTGCAACGGGATGTCGAAGTTCTCGGTCATCATTGCAGCGGCGGGGAAAGCTGAGCGGTTTGGCGGGGTGGAGAAGAAAACGTTCGCAAAGCTGGACGGGCGTCCCGTCTTCCTCCGTTCGGTCGAACATTTTGTGACCCGCCCGGACGTTTGCCAGACCATCCTGGCCATCGCACCTGAGGATATGGGCACAATGAAGTCCAAGTACGCAGCCAACCTGGGCTTTATGGGGGTAAAGCTCGTGGAGGGTGGAGACAGGCGATGTGACACGGTGGCCGCCGCACTGAAGATCGTATCGGATGATGCGGAGTTTGTGGCCGTCCACGACGCCTCCCGGGCGTGCGTGACGACCGAGATGATCAATGAGGTTTTCGCCGAAGCGGTCAAGGCGGGGGCGGCCATTCCGGCTGCGCCGATCACCGGGACGGTCAAGCGCGTTGCGGAATCGATGGTCGTTGAGGGCACGGAGTTGCGTGCCGGGCTCTACGAGGCCCAGACGCCGCAAGTGTTTCGAAAGGATCTGCTTCTTGATGCTTACGCCCGCCTGGGCGAGATCAAGGAAGAGATTACCGATGACGCTCAGCTTGTTGAGCTGGCGGGTCACCCCGTGGCGGTGGTGAAATCCACCCCGACGAACATCAAAATCACGACGAAAGGGGATATGACGCTTGCCAGTGCGATTCTCAAGGCACAGCCGGCCAAAGCGGCCCCTCGGATGAGTGCGTTCGAGGAGGCACAGTGGTAATATCCCGCGGCGGCGGCGTCTTGACGACACCTGCCGGTGGTGCTGGAATAGTGGTGAGGAGAAGATGAGAAGCCCATAACTTTACAGCCAAGGAGAGGCCATGTTCGGCATAACCAAGGGCGTGAATGTACTAGCGTTGTCTGTGTGCGTTGCAGTAGGTGTGGCCGGTTGCAATGTCGAGGGTCGAGGGGCGCGGTCGCAGTGGCCGGCTGAACCTGGAGCGTCAACGACCCCAGCCCGGCTTGTCCGGGCCGGCGAGGGAATCGACATCGCCATCGCAGACGCGCGGGAAGTCGATCTCGTCGAGGCGCTCGTGGATCACCGCAAGCAGTACCACCACACCTTGCAACGGCTCCACGATTATTACGAATTTCACGGGTACACCGCGAAGCAAGGCTGGGCGGCGCTTGAGTTGCAGGGGCTGCGCGGCGTCAAGGCCTCTTACTATTTGCTAGATGCTGAAGTGGCCTCAGACGTGTTGCGACCGACGGAAGAAATCGGTGAAGCCGACGCGCTCTACGATGAGGCTAGCGGTCTGATGCGGCGCGGCGGACACGATGTGCCGGGACTGTATCGCAGAGACCGGATGATCGAGGCTGCCGGTGTGTTTCGTGAGATCATCCAGCGGTACCCGGCCAGTGACAAAATCGACGACGCCGCGTTCTTCTTGGGCGAGATTCATAAGGAGTATATGCCCGGTCAGGAGCTCATTGCCGTGCGGTGGTATGAACGGGCGTATACCTGGAATCCTCAGACGCCTCATCCGGCCCGATTTCAGGCCGCCGTCGTGTACGATTATCGCCTTCACGACCGGGATCGGGCCTTGGAGCTATACCAGGCTGCATCCCAGCATGAGACCGCCCACAAGGGCAACCTCCGCTTCGCCACGCGACGCATCCGCGAGTTAACCAGCGGCGGGCAATCGACCCAGCCGAACAACCCGTAAGACTCCCCAACGCTTACGCGGTCTTACCCTAACCGCCCGGATGACCGATCGGGAGCAGATAGAGCACGCGCTGATTGCTCGGCAGTTTCAGCACCGCGGCCGCCTTATCATCCTCGAAAGCTCCGACAGGGACTCCCGCGAGGTCCAAAGCCGTTGCCTGCAGAAGGATGTTCTGACCGACGTGGCCGGCTTCCATGAAGCAGTACCGCTCGGCCCGCTCTGAGTATTTGCGAGCGGTCCTTTCCTCGACAGCGGCAATCACGACGACAGCACCGGCGTTCCCGACGGCATCCTGATCGAGTGCCGCCAACTGCAACGGACGGCGCAGATCACCGTCCAAATGCCGATCCAGACGGTTGTCCTTTGGCTTGTAGTGATCGACCCCGTC
>CAZJTP010000109.1:0-3576 GCA_964548955.1 uncultured Phycisphaeraceae bacterium | reverse complement strand
CGATTGCTGAGTTCGCCAAATCCGTGCGCCTGGTCGGCCGGCGTCTTCCCATCCCCTCGATTGGCGTCCACCGGCACCCAGCCGTAGTTCGGCAAGTATATCTGTGCCCAGCGATGAAACGCCTCGTCGATGCTGGCGTCGTCACTGCGGACGACGATGCTACCCTGATAGCGGGCAGGTAAACCGGCCGCTCGACAGAGAGTCACGAACGTATACGTGTACTCCGAGCACGAACCGCTACCGCGCTTAAGAACCACTTCGGGGATATCCCAACCGCCGATCATCTCATACTCGAGACGGTCGATGATGAAGTCATAGATCTTCCGCGCGATCCAGTAGGGATTCTTCTCATCACCGACAACCTTTTTGATCGTCTCCTGAATATATGGGCTGTTGATCCGGTAACGCGAGCCGTCGACCGTGTATTCCTTGCGAATCTTGCTTGGAATGTCATCCAACGTGCCCGTAGTATCCGGGATGATCAGGTATCGAATGGCGGAAACCTCCGTGTTGACGGAGTAGGTCAGTGTGGTCTTGGTACCGGTAGCCACACGGCCAAAGTCAAAAAGGGCGCAACGCTGATCCCAGCGGTCCTGGACGATTTCGGACGGGTGGCTCGAAAATGTGAAGTCAGTCAGCAACTTCTGATTAGGCAGCTCCATTGGCAGGGCAATGTTGAGTGATAAACCGGTGACCTCACCAGGACCGTAGTTGTTAAGGGCCCAGAAGTATTCGACCCTCGCGCGCCTCGTATCCGACAGCGTGTATGGTTGTGCGTCCTTGATGACAAGCTGGTAGAGCTTGCGGGTTTGGAAGTCGACGTTCCACAAATGCCCGTCGAGCCAGGTGACTCCGGCTGGATACGGTCCCGGTGCCTTGAGAATACCCAGGACCTTCCCGCCTTCGGAATCGACCATGTAGATCTCGTCCTTGATCCGGTCGCTGACCCAGAGGTATTTGCCGTCATGAGTGAGGCACCGGCACGATCGGTTTGGTACGTCGAAGTAGCCGAGGATCGTCCCGTCGTCCGGAAGTACTTTGTAGATCTTGCCCCCGGTGAGAATGAACAGCGTTCCGTCGGCGTAGGCCAGCCCAGCCGCCCTCGAGGCCGGTGCTTGGAAGGTGTTCTCCACAACACCGCTATCGAGGTTGAGCGTATATACGCCCCCGGTGTGATCGTCGGAGATGATGAGCTTGCCTTCGGCGTACGTCAGCCCGTGAGGCTTCAGCGTCGGCGCATCCCAGGAGCGGAAGACCTTCCCGTCCGAGCGGCTGATCGCGTGAATCTTTGCGCTTCGCCAGTCGGCCACGAACAGATGCCGTCCATCGGTTGCCAATCCGGACGGGTATTTGCATGGGGCGTCAAACGTGGCCTTCACATCCCCCGGAGCAGCCCGAACCGACCCGGTCATAGCGACAAAGATGGCGGGTAGCACAACATACAAAGCACGGTTGATCGCGGTTGTCATGATGATTCTCCTTTCCGGCATGTTGAGGGGCCGTCTGGATGGTTTGATCTTTCTCGGACGCTTGTACGGTTGCCCCGGCATTATCGTCCCATCGTTAGGGACATGCAACGGCGTTGCCCGGTCGACTCGTTCCCTCAGAGTATCGCGTCTCATAAGTAGTGCGACGATGATCGTGACCCGAGCTTGCTGGGCCAAGAATCCCTTCTCGGCCATTCGTGCGAGAAAGGATTCTCGCACGAGCGTGTTCATGCTCACCAGGTTGACTTGTTGGCTTGCTGTCGCTGGAGTCGCGCCGGGGGCTCCCGTGTGCCATTTCTTCGACATCGATTAGCCGGCAAAACGGGATTTTGTCGAGAACGAGGTGCCGGTCGGGTCGCGGACCACGTAAAAAAGTGGCCCGCCTCAACCGGGTTACGGAAGGGCGGGCCGAAGTTTGTCCGCTGCCGAAGGCAGCACCGTCTGCTGCCTACGGCAGCCAACCTATGTTATAGACCACGAATCACCTCCTTTTCCGAAACGGGACCACGCGACCATCGGGGGAGTCGCCCCCGAACCATCGGCCTGACCCATCCTGCGCATCGTCACACACAGGCACGCCGAACGTCCGACATGTGTGAAACTCATCGAACGCCCGGTGGAGCTTTCGATCCGCGTCGGCATGCCCGATTCCACACCGGAAACGAATCCTCCGACTCCACGCTTCCAGTATAGCGGACTTGGCTGTCGCAGGTCAAGGTTCCAGGTCAAGATGCGTCGGACAACGCCCAGCGGCAATCGACGGATGCACTCCCCGGTGGGGACATCGCACCGGCCGACGCAATTGGCGTTTTCAAGCCACGTTCGATAAACCACCACTTGTTAGCCGTTCCTCGTAGGTCTGGGTGGGTTAAGCCCGCCGGCAACGTCGAGACGCTAGCCTGCCGTGGTAGGATAGTTATCGGAACATCGGCGTGCCCTCCGATGGCGGAACCGGAAAGCGAGCTTGGAGCAGATAATCCGGACATCGATTTCGACGAGTTGCTTGCCGGCGACGTCTGCCAACCGATTGCCCCTGATCCGACGGAGGCCGCGAACGACGACAAGACGGTAACCACCACATTCACCGTCGGGTCATAGAGCGGCAACAGTGTTGTGCCCACCTCGGCGCAGGATCATTTCGAGACGGTATAATCCTCGCCATGCACCACATGACGCCGCGATTGGGGAACTCGCGCCAATGCGGATTATTTGTGTTCGCTTTTGGCATTATCGCTCTGTTCGGAGCCGGTTGTGTTCAGATACGTGTGCCTGACCCAGCCATTCGTTACATCGCCTTTGGCGACTCCGCGACGGCCGACGAGTCTGCGGGCGGCTATCCGGAAATGCTGAGGACGCTTCTGGGCGAGCCGTTCGAGGCGTTCGCCAACGAGGGCAAAAGCGGTGAGACGAGCGAGGAAGGCCTTGTCCGTCTAGAACTGTTGCTGTCCGATGAGATCTATCCCGGTGCCGAGGTGTTGCTGTACTGGGAGGGCGGTAACGACATCACCGAGTTCATCTCGCAACACGACTGGTTTCTTCTATTCTCGCCCGATGATCCCGACTATCCCATCACCGACGAGCTGGCCCGACAATTAAGCGAGAGCCAGGCCAATATCGAGTCGGCCATTGCGGCGGCGCGGGAGGCGGGCCTTTCGGTCTACGTGGCCACATACTATTTTCTGAGGGAGAGCATCGGCGAGTGCGACGCACTACCGTTTAATCTTCTGTTACCTCCACAGGCAGTCAACGCGAATGCATACGTTGCCCGCCTCAACGAGCACATCCGGGCTGCCGCAGCCAATCAAGGAGCGATCCTGGTCGACGTCGCCGCCGAGGATGACCTCATCCGCGCCGATCCGGACAACTACGTCGACTGCAACCACCTCAGTGAGCAGGGTAATGCCATCGTGGCTGATCTGTTCTTCAATGTCATTACGGCGTCAAGGTGATGTCATCACCTGTTTCAGCTTGCCCGCAAAAAGGTGATGGGACGAAAGACACCGGTGTGAGCTGCTTGGATCGATGCTGTTCGTGATCGGCGATATTATTCCGTTGGATGTCCGACAGTGGGTCCGGGGCGGTTGGCAAA
>CAZJTP010000108.1:0-14762 GCA_964548955.1 uncultured Phycisphaeraceae bacterium | reverse complement strand
TTTGCAGCACCCCGGCATCACGAAGCCTTTGCGAAACTATCCCGGCCAATAAGGGACGTGCTACTATACGCCCTCGCCCCCGCCGCCTAGCGACGGAAAAAAGGGCAAAAGTCGAGCTTAGGCCTAGTGCAGTGCAAATGCGCACCGCTGTCCTGTATCGCGGGGCTCCCCTTCACCCTCGTAAGAGGCGGACGTCCAACTTGTGACGCGTAGCTCACCGGTGAGCTCTCTACTATTACTGCTGAGCGCTCCTTCGAGGGTGGCGAGTTCTCCGCCCTCCACGCTGGCTCCCATCATCTCGTAGGAGAAGCTCCGGGTGTACGCGAGGTCGAACGATCGGGGCGTGAAATCGGCCCGTTTCGGAACAGGGGCGACATCGCCAGTCATTCCGTATATCAGTCCCAACCCGAACATGGGATAGCTGCTGGGGTCCAGGGCGTCGACAGCCAACACACCGTCGAAGAAGCCAATCGGAAAGCCTCTCGCGTCGAACCTCAGCTCGATCTCGGCAGGGAAGGTGGGGTCTTCGTTGATCGAAATCTCGACGTCGCCGGCCAACCGACATGAGGCTTCACCACACCAGACCGTGTTGGCGAGCGTCGTAGCGCCGCTGTCGGGAAGCGGGACAGCCCGGCCAGCCAGTAGGGCTTGATCCCCCGACGAACCCAACCCGCCCGCTATTGAGCCACAACCTGCGACGGCTGACAAACTCAACGCGGCCATGGAAGAACATGATTCGATTTCGATTCGCGTCTTGCGTAGCACTCGATCGGCTCCGGCCATTTGGTGGCCATCAGAATGACGGGGATCTGATTCGTCTTTGCGAATGTCCGGGGATAAGCATGAGTGGCACACAGCAACCGTCTCCGGCTAAGCGCTCGCTGGACGCGCTCCGTGCCCAGCTTCGACGGTGTTCGCGGCCTCAGTGATGTGCGGCGGCTGCCGGTCCCTGCCTGACGACCGACCTGTGCGGGACGCCAAGCTCTCTCAGCCGTCGCCCCCGCCGAGACCATTGTACCTAAACAAGGCCTTCATTGTAGAGTATCGTCCCGGGACACGTCAAGTGAAGATGGACGCGGTTTCAGTGGAAGTTGAACACGGACGACCTCGGTTCGGGTGTCGTTCACGAAAATGGCAAATCGGCCCACCCGCAGCTCGCCGATCCCCCGGCGTGCATGACCTGATCGACGGAACTGCACTCGATCACGATAGTCTGACGGTTCATGAATAGGGCTATTCCGCAGAATCTGTGGGTAGCGTCCCCGCCGTGTCGTTGGCGGCTAGCCCCCAAGCCCCGGGGATTATATGAAAAACGGCCGCGGTGCCCGACTGGCACGGGAAGAAGAAGGCCCTGCGATCCGTGTGAGAGGCGGGGCCAAGGAACGCCATCGGGACACCGTCAGCCTGGCTATCACTTGCCGGGTCGCGTCTTCGCATAGCACGGCCGCGTCATCCGCTGGCACGAGATCCTGGAGCGTGTAGCCACGTAGGGAGACGCTTTGCGGAATCAGGCACTGATGTCCGGGCAGATTCCTGCGGGCAACGGCCATCTTTGGGGTACTCCCGTTCCTCGGCAGGGAACCGGGCCCAGACGGCAAGATGCCGCTCCCACCACACCTGGTCGAACGCTCCTGCGTAACGGACGACGCCGTCGATGCTGTCCCGGCTGCTTGGCGTCAACGCCATCACCGTGAACCCCTCGTACGGGACGCTGAACGCGCATCCGGCTTGACGCCCTGGGTTATCGGAACTCGCGACGGTCGCCAAGCCAGTGATGTCCGGCTTTCGTTGACATCAGAGGCCTATTATCGGTAAGATCGCCTCCGGGCGACCCTTGAGGCGAGAGGCGAACCCCAGGAAGTGCGGATGTTGCCGGTCCGGATGTTAGATGGTCTGACGACAGTTCTTGCCCACCGCCTCCGGCCATCTAAGAAACGCCTGAAGCAGCGGGAGTTGCGAAAGGCGGGTTACGATGAACTGCGGATCCTCCTGCGGAACACACCTGCAAGTGGCCGTGGTTCGTACTCTCTGCCTTGTTCCGCCTGGGGCCGCGCTAGCTAAATGTCCCGAGAACAACTACGAGTGGATAGCACAATCCGGCGACTGGTTGGACTGCACGAACTGGAAGCACCCGGATTGCGTTCTGGGTTCCCACCAGTGCATCTGCGTTGACGGCGTCCCGACCTCGGACATATTTGGCGCGTTCGCCTGGATGCAGAATCGCGGCGCAGCTCTAATCCGCAGTGCGTCTTCCGCAAGCAACACAACCATCGAATCTACTAACCACCGTATCGAGATCATGGGCCCACTGGAACGACTTTGGATGCGCAATGACTTACAGACCAAGCCGCTTCGGCTTCATCCCAGCCGCATACTGGCTCGGATACTGCTGGGCGGCAAACAGGCAATGTCGTCTATTGTAACCGGGGAACCGTCCCGTGGGGGAGATATCCGCCATACGCCTTATGGTCTTACCTGACACCAACCGCAAAAGGAGCAACACTTCTATGACTTGGACACGACAAATCGCAATGATATCGACATCCGTTATCATGGTACCCTCATTACTATCGCTTGCAGGCGAGGTTGGCCTGAGAGGCTCAGACGAGACAAGCACCATTTCTGCGACCAGAAATCAAGAGGATACACAAGCCCGCGTTCGAAGGCCGGCTCGGCGATATTCACAAGATCAGTTTCTGGAACGTTTAGCGGCAAGTCCAACGGTCGAGGGAAATGGCGCGACGCTTCGTACGATCGCAATAGAGTCAGATATAGCCCAGCGATCTTCCGGTGACATAACAGCGGCCGGGTTGCCTCCATGCGGCGGGGAAACGAATCTCACAGTCACTGGGAACTTTCTTTACGCCGAACCGGGGTGCAGCGATGGCTGGCTTACACGCAGCATAACGACGCACTCAACGTGCCACCCCAACGCTTCGTCATCTCACGATCGACAAGGCACTATAACGGTGCCACTTGGTGACTGCACAGATAAACCATTTCGCGGCGCGCGAGTGGAGCTTTGGCAAATAGCGATGTTTGGCGATTATTTCATTACGGCTACAGCAACTGACCAGAATGGCGATTTCCAGTTCTGCCTGACCAACGACTCTGCCAATCCAGTCGACCTATACGTTGTCATCTTGACCTGCTCGGACCCAACACACGAGGGTGACGCCTGTGGCTCGCTTTCGGGTACGCCGACAGACTATCCGGTAGTGGTAACTACGAACACTGATGTTTTATACCTGACGCACACTTATGACTTGCCAGCCGAAGACATTTGCATCGGGACCGTTCACTGGGATATCATCGATCGGCGGGGACAATACAACGGTGCGCAACATATCTATAATCTGCTCGCAAACGATGCGTACGACTATCTAGCACATTCAGTGGGATGGTATAATACACATAATCTTACGGTCTATTTCCCGGACGTGTCCACAGGTTTCGAGATACCGAATGAAATCCTGCACGTCGCATCCGGCGACGAGCAGGACCCGGACATTCTCCTAAACACCTACGGGTATTTCGTCCTCTATCACTTATACGGTGGGCTCTTCCCTGCCCACACCTGGGGCTGTCCGGGTCACGGTTGGGGCGGGGAATCTGACCCAGGGTGTGCCTGGATACATGGCTGGGCCTATTTCCTTCAGGCGGCGATTCAGGACGACCCGATATTTCTTGATACGCCCGCTCCGGGGGAACCGCCTAATGTGGAGATCGATATGGAGGTACCGGATCCTGCAGTAAGCGGTTTGGATGATGATGGCGCAGTTGCGGCCACTCTGTGGGACATTTTGGATACGGCGGCTGAAAGCTGGGACGAACTCACGCACAGTCTTAGCGAGATATGGACTGTTGTTGAACCACAACCCAACGACCTGTGTGAGTTGTCTTATGACTTTCAGGAGCTTTACGGTCCGGGAACCTCCCTTGACGACATTTTGGCGCATCATGAGGTGGGCTGCATCACTGTAGTCGATCCGAACCCCGACCTGATGGCAGAGGGCGATGTTGTTGATTCGCCAGCAGCGCTTGCTTCTGGCGGCCGACCGATCGTAGGCTTGGCGGCGGACGGAGTCACGCGCGTACTCGTACGTAGAGGGCTACCTGAGGCTGGGACGGCTGAGTTTCGCATCTTGGACGAAAACGGCCTTGCGACAGGCGTTGGGACATTGAGAGCCCCCGCAGGCGGTGAGGGCGATACAACCTTGGCTGTCGCTACCCAAGAGTGGGCCGAAGGGCGGCACATGGCCTTTGCGGTCCTGGTTGCACCGCAGGACTTCGTTCGGGAGCCGGCTGATGACGACCTGGCTGAGCGCCCACTCAACATTCACATGACTTTCACGCCGTCTGGCGGTGGCGCTGAAACAACGGCAGCTCGCCAGATTGCCCTTGTCCGTCCGCCGGTGATGCTTCTGCATGGTCTCTGGTCTGCTGCAGACACGTGGGATTGGCCTCTGGAAACGGATTCTCGGTTCACCGTATACGCCGAAGATTACTGGTATTATCATGCTGACAAATTTCGCTCGAACATTGACTGGCCTCGTCTTGGCGTGGACAGGGTAGTGAACATGATGCGTGGCAGGGGTATTGCCGCAACTCAAGCGGATGTCATCGGCCACAGCATGGGCGGGCTTCTTTCGCGTCTGTATGTGGCTGAGAATAGCGGCGATTACAGGCGAGACGACAACTTTGGTGAAGGAGATATTCATAAACTAATCACACTGGACACACCACATTTTGGCTCACCCTTGGCGGACGTTCTGGTAGCGATAAGTGAGACTCCCGTGGTTGGCCCCATCTTCAATCGGGTCATGCGATCAACATCGCACTGCGTAGACTGCGGCGCCGTGGCGGACCTGCGCCCAGGAAGCGACGTCCTGCTTACGCTGCCCAGTGCAGAGGTTCCGGCCCACGCAATCGTGGGTAGGGGCGGCTCCGACATTCTCCAGGCGGGCGTCGAAAGCATGCTTCCAATTGAGATGGCCGCATTGCTGGCTATCCTACGTGCGTTTGGTGTGCTTCCAGAGGATCTCTTCCCACCCGAACGCCAACACGACTTCATTGTTGGACGCATTAGCCAGGAAGGCGGGTTGGGAACGGGATCGGGTTGGACGAGCGTGTTCAGGCTAAGCGTAGCGCCGCCCGCGCTTGCGATCCACACGACCGTGACGACCGAAACGAGGGTAGGTGACCGCGTGATCGAACTGCTTAACATGCCGACAGACGACGACACCGTGTTTGCATCGGCCTTCCCCCCACGCAGTTCTGGGGAAACAACCGAACCGTTGTGTGACCTGGTGGAGCATAACTGGACCGCAGGCAGCGGCATACAAATTACATCTCCAGTCCCGGGTACCCCAGTGGCGCCGGGCGCCGAGGTCTTAGTATCGGTCGAATCCAGCGGCGGATTCGTTCCCGTCCGTGTCTTAGTGGTGTCGAACAATGATGCGAAGATTGACGAGGAGCCACCGTTTCAGGTGGAGATCGAAGTCCCCTCGAGTGCCATCGGTGAGATTTGCCTGAGTGCTGTTGCGTTCGACGCTGATGACAACCTGGCGGAGTCGAAGAAAGTAGTGGTTCCCGTTAATGTGCCAGCTGTGCTGACCGGAATCTCCGTGGTTCCCGAAACGCTGTATCTGTTTGCCTATGCGCCTGCCCAAGCTGTGCGTGTCGTGGGCAGTTATGACGACGGTGTCGAACGAGACCTGACACCCGGAGTTCTCGGGACTACCTACGAGACATCGGATGCGCAGGTCGCGACCATCGACAGCGACGGAGTCGTTACAGCCCACCGACTCGGCTCGACCGTCATCACGGCTGCCAACGGAGCACACATGGCCGTCGCAAACGTGATTGTCGTCAGCGCTCTGGCGGACTTTGACCGGGACCATAACGCGGATCTAGATGACTTCGCAGCGTTTACGACGTGCTTCAGCGGACCCGCCAACGCCCCTGGCTTTGTGATGCGCGGAACTGCTTGCCGCGACTTCTTTGACGGTGACGGCGACCAGGACATAGACCTGACCGATTTCGCCAGCTTCCAGCGGGCGTTCACTGGCCCGGTACCCTAGCGATGAAGCCTGTCCCTTCTGGAAACCTCATCCGGCTGTTCTGGCGGCAAGAGGGGCGCAATTATCGGAACACTGCACCGGATGGCCAGGACCAGGGCATACATGGGACGTGCCCTACATCCTGTTTCCCGAAGGCGAATCCGCTCCTGCTGTGGGTAGAGTCGGCCTAGCGTTGACCGCCGTGTTCATCATCGCGGTAGGCGGTTTCGTGTTCAGCAAGCGGCGGTACGGGCCGCAATCGTTGTCCTGGAAGCCGTAGGGGCAGGATTGCCCCCATGAAGCGGACAAATGCGCGCGATTTGCGGCGACAGGGGTCGTTCTCGCTTGAGCCCGGCAGTCTGTTCTCGTAGGATGCTACTTGAAGGCTTTGCAGATAAGAGATCCGATCGTTGGAGAACAGCCATGAAACGACAAATCCTGATTGCGTGTGCTCTTGTGTCTGGCTTGGCCGCGGGATGTCCAGCCGGCCCCGAAAGCGACGAAGCGGCATGCCGTCGGGTGATGAACCATCTACTCAGTTGCTTCTTCTCGGGGGACCCACCAGCGGAAGTGCTTGCTGGACTTAATGAACAAGCGTCGCAGCTCTGCGAGAATCTGCCCCAACGGAGTGAGTGTAACTGGTCCGAATACGCGGACTGTATGACGATGGTACCCTGTGACGACACCAGCACATCTCCGGGCGACGCGTGCGAGGACATTATCATCGAGTTCAACAATAACGCCTGTTCGCCTGAGGCACCTGCCCCGTAAACGTTGTTCTACACTGGCCAATTCCCGCGACTCGGGCGTGGCACGTTGTGCCGAGCTATCGTCTCTGCTCAGAGCTCCGACCCGACATCGCATGCTGACATCAAGGTGCCGGAGCGTGCCAGCGCGCTATCGTTCGGTAATCAAGATGTCATCAATTGTGCAGGAGCCAGCCCCATTCATTTCAAAGCCGACACCGGTGATTCTGGCATTGACTCCATCAAAACCCTCTATTTGGCTGAAGTCGTCGAAAAGATTTCGTTCATAGAACGTCTCGTCGGGATCCAAGAAGATCTCATGGTATGTTCCCGCGAGTAACCCGATGACTATAGGCTTTATACCGGCGGGAAATGGTTGATCACGCTCCGAGCGTTGCAGGATGTAGAGAAGGGACCTATCGTGATTGTCCACAAGCTTCAAGTATGTTTTATCCCCGCAGGGAGGGAGGCCACACAGAGAGCCACTGCCGAGAACGCCGGAATGCGGCTGCGGGTTAATCATCTCCCCGTTTTCATGAAACGAGATGTGGGTGTTGGGAGCAAGCGCCACGGAAGGATAGGGATCGACAGCGCCTATGAAAATGTCATCGCGACAGCCGTCATCATAATATGGTTGGCCAACGGTAAGTCTGAGCCGTTGGCTTCCCTGCTCCGATATGACTTCTGCCATGTTAAGATCTGGCTCACACTCGTCGTCGTTAGAGGCGGTATCTCCAAGGAACCAGGAGGAAGCATCGCCTGCGATAAACGTACAGTCAGATGCAATATCACAAGCAGATGGCATGTAAGTACCCGGTTCCGCGTTGTCCCAAGCTTCGTACCAGGTAGTTGATGTGGCTTCGCCGGGACCTACTGAGTCGCAGCCAGCGTTCCACATGATCGTCGCTTGCGTGAGCAAGGCCGCGAGCGCGACGTTTAAGAAGCATACCTTTGTCCAGGGATCATAGCGAGCGGTATTGCTCTCCATCTTCAACCTCCACGCATGCAGGGCCTTATCGCTCAAGAAGAGTACGCGCCTCAAGTCGCCTGTAACCCACGCCCGACGCCCGGGATAACCCGAATACACGCTCCTCCTCGATTCACTACAGAGTTCCGTCAGTAAACCTCAACTGTGACATCGAAGTCAAAGATCACGTCGGGATGGGTGAACGTAAAGACAATTTCGCTGCCGCATTCAAAATGCTCATCCACGTGAAGCACCTCGCTGCTCGTCTCGGGCCCCAAGGCGCCGACCACAACAAGGTCAGCATCGTCGATGACAATTGCCTGCAGGTTGTCACAGTATTCCCTGAACGAGGCCTTCGCCCCCGGCCCTATCGTCAAATTGCGCTCCGTGCCGATCTCAGTCAAGAGCGCGTCAGGGATATCGTCATCGTTATGGTAGAACAGTGTAACATCGACGTTGAAGCTGGGCGAATTGTTGGCGAGGCTCACCAACATGTCACCGACGCCGCCTTCGCATTGCTCTTGTTCTTCATTACATTCCTCTTCCACCTCGCACGGATTCTGGCCTGAAACGCATTGGTTGTCGATGCACACTTCGGCGCCATTGCAGAATAGCGCGTCATCACAGTCTCGATTGACAAGACAACCGCCTTCGCAGAGAATCATCAGATCCTCCGCAAGCTGCTCCGCGTACGTGCATCGCGTAAGGCCATCTATATTCAGCTGATCTCCCCACGGGTGCGCACAGCAGCCACCGTTCAGACCTCTAGCCACTTCACGGGCGCACTCACAGATAGCCTCGACGGGATCGTCAATTTCTGCCGACGAGTCGAGGCAGCCTTCAAGAATAGCCATACACTCTGCATCCGAGAGGCCGACTGGACAGCCGGCAACAAGGGCTATTGTGGCAAGCAGAGTGGTGACGAACAGCGGACGCGGCAAGGACATCATTAGAACCTCCGACTTTAGAGATACGCGTTGCGGTTGGGTCTCGGTCTCTCCTGACCACCGGCTGCCACCCAGCGGCCCCTCACGGGCAAGGAGGCCGTGGCGTTGTGCCTCTCGCTCGCTCACATTTCGGGCAGCAGATCATGGGCACAGCTCCCGTTTCAAGGTCGGACAGGTGCTTAGCAGCGTACCAGGAACGCCGCGGGCAGCAAGACCGTGGTGTGAATGGAAACGGCTACCGGACTTTGAGCCAGATGCGCATCGAAAACAGAGCCTGTGCATCCCGAAGACCTCAGCTGGCATTCCAGTTGCCGAGAACCCTATGATTATCGGAGCTGCGGTCCTCGAGGTTCTTTCCAGCCGGCCGCTCGGGCATGTCGTTGTGTCCCGATTTCAGACAATCGGGGTGTACTCCTTGTGCCAAGGACCTGGCGAAGAGCCGGAGGCTTGTCGCGCACGACCGACGCGCCAGGCTGAACCCGATGCTCCTGAAATCCGACGGCCGGCTCATCCGCTTGGCCAGTGGAAGGAAGAAGGCAAGAACGGCGCAAGATGTGAAGCGAGCCTTACACCACGGAAGGCTCAAGCGGGGAAGGTACGTCCATGGAGGCGGGGGGAATCGATTCTTCCGGGAAGCCTTCTTAAACGTCCTTAACACCACATCTTGATCGCATCGCCAATCGATGCGGGACACATAGTGACACCAGGGTACACGAGAGGACACAGAAGGACAAGGGATTCAGGCGGAGTACCCGTAAAAGTGCCCGTAATCGTTTCGTTGCCCGACCCGAAACCACGTGCCTGAGATGCGCGATCAAGACTCGGCCCGGCCGAGGCACGAGCCGATGACTGAGCGCTCTCGATGGCCCGAAATCTCGTCTGCTTCAGGTTCGTGAGACCTGCGACCGTCGTTCCCCTCCAATGAGGCATACGACCGATAATTCCTAACCGTACTTATTTGAGTCGATCTACCACGTCGCCAGGCCGGCTCGTGACTAGACAACCACGGTCGCCTCGGTGCACGAGCGCAAATGACAGCGCCGGCGTTTCGGCCGAGTCGACTTGCCGTCTCGGGTTACCGATAGCCTTTGTGATGAAGCGACCCAACGTCATGGCAGGATTCTCCATGTTGCTTTCGAGCCCGACTAGAACGAATGCGCTACCCATGGTCCTTCTGTTGCTGGTCCTTCCGGGTGGTTGCGGACGCGGCGCCGTAGGCTCAAGCACTGAGCCCTCCGCGCACGTCATCCAGGGGAAGGACAGCGCGGGTGCGATCGCAGAGCTCGAGAAACAGGGCAACGACCTTGCTCGAGCCCGTGTGATTGATCTCGTTCTTGGGACCGGTGAAGCTGTGATAAGCTCCGGTGCCGACGGCTACATCGAATTCACCGTAGATTTCCCGGCCGGAGTGGCGATTACATATCACGGGCAGCGAGCAGCGACCGAGGAGTTGGTGGGTGTGACGATCTCAGGTACATGGGAGCAACATCCGCGCGGAGTCTTTGGTTCCGACTTCGGTACGTGGGAGGCGCCAACCTCACCGAGTGGCGAGCGCTAGACGCTGCAGCTCCTTTCTGTTTGCCCACGATTGCGTGCGGACGGCAACGGCTAACGGTCGCACGGAATGATCTCAGTGATATTCGGCACACATTCCACGTTGCCAAAAACGAAGCGGCAGGGGCCGTCACCTTCATCCACATCAGTACACCACTCTTCCGCAACTGGCAGGCCTGTCCTCCCATCGAAGTAGTATATCGACCCGCCGTATCCGAGGCCCTCCCCGATGTATAGCCACTCCTCGCAAGTTCCCACGTTCGTCCAAAGACCAAGGCATTCGGCGCTGCGTGCTCGTTCCAGGATAGCGTGGTAGGTTGCCTCACCCTGAGAGTTGATTGGGCAATCTGGCCATGCATCATTTGTCTGCGCAATGACCCAATCGGCACCGTCGCGCTCAAGGGTATACTCGGTGCACCATCGCTGAGCTCCGTTCTCCTGTACGATGCTCGCCACCACACTCAATCGCCCGTTGTCATCAAGCTTAAACCGGCCAAGCGCGATGCTAGCACCCACATCGCCCGACTCCCGCTCCGATGGCGAGCGGAACGCGGTCGCCAGGCTGGCCCCCAGCGTGCTCCGGGCGCGCGTCATCGTTGCGTCTTCGACACCGTCGGCAGCAAGGAACACACCCTACGCCTGCTCTAGCTGGTCGTAAGCATCCTCCACTACCGCAACAATGGCGTTCACACCGGGCTGCTCAGGAGGAGGAGGCGGAAGCACAAGACCGCATCCCGGAGCAGCGGCAAGCATGCCGACCAAGCCCAGGGCGCCACGCCCAGCCACCAAGTACGTTTGGTTATCCTGAGTTCTATATGTCTCTGTCATCTTCTACCTCTTGTTCTTCGGCAGGGACCGACGAACCTCATACCCATCAGTCCGAGGAAGATCAGGCCAACGGCTGGGGCACCGGGCGTACATCCACAACCCGCTCCACAAAGACCCGGGCGACAACAGAGGTCGAGCGCCTCGTCGCAGATCTGCCCCTCCGCACAGGGATCTCCAGCCGAGAGGCATTCACCCTCTACGCATTGCTCCGAGCCGTTACAGTAGCGCCCGTCGTCATCGCAATCCGCATGGTCGATGCATGACACGACTTGAAAGACAGCCATGACGCTCTTGTTCGTGTCTAGCATCAACGTCAGCGGATCGTCTGTCTCGTGTCCGGCAGGAACATCATCACCGGCCCAGTACATGAACACGCATAGCTCATCAGCGTCACAGGGAGGATCTGGAACCGGCAGCTCAGCGCTCACACCGTCTCCGTAGTGTTGGTCTTGCAGCGGAAACGGATCTCCGGCTTCTGGCTCACCATCCCCGTCGGAATCTTCGTCCACGCGAACACGTATCGCCAGCGTCCAAACGCACTCACCGTCGGCGCACACCTGGTTGTTGGGGCATATGATGGTGGTGTTCTCGCAGCAACCGTCGTCGCAGGAATCGACGGTACAAGGATCCCCGTCGCCGCAATCTGCGTCCGTATCGCACTCTGGCTCATACGTGCAACAGCCCTGATCACAAATGTTGATCGTACACGGATCACCGTCATCGCATTCGCCGCTGCTAAGGCAATCAGGCGTGTTTACGCAACAGCCATCAACGCAGGTGTCTACTGTGCAAGGATCGCCATCATCACACCCCGCATCCGACGTACACAGGCGTCCTGGCGTGCATGTATCTGCAGCTTCGTCGCAACACTCATCGTTTGCGCATGGAGACGTTCCTGGACCGCACCAGCATTCGACGCACACCTCGGTCCCATTGCAGAACCGGCCATCATCGCAATCGAAATCTTCCGTGCACTCCTGGCAATCCTCGTCGTCGCAGTCCATCTGACCATCGCAGTCGTTGTCCAGGTCGTCATCGCATGTGGATCCCAAAACCTCACTCGTTGGCGGTTGCCCGCAGTCTTGCGGACAATTGCATGGGTCCTCGCCGGGACCGCACGTCCCGTTCGGACAAGGCTCGGGGCATGAGCCGCAATCTTGCGGACAACTGCTACATGTCTCTCCTCCGCCGCACGTGCCGTCCCCGCAGCACGGATCGATCGCGCTGTGGACGCAGCTGCCGTCTACGCATGAGTCAGCGGTGCATGAGTCGCCGTCGTCGCAGTCGCCCGCATCGTCACACTCGCAAACGTCAGAGTCTTCGTTGCATACCCAGCCAGGATCGCAAGGATCGCCGGGAGACGCGCACGCACCATTGCTGCACGCATCCGCGCCGTTGCAGAACAGATCATCCTCGCACGATGTGCCATCGGGGGCATGGTTCGGCAGGCAAGTACCGGATCCGTCGCACGTATCTGGATCCGTGCATATCGTGTCGCTGTCGTCACCGCATGCTGTGCCGATCAATGCCGGCGTCCAAGCATCTACACTGGTCAATGAGTCGCAGACCAGGCAATCGTTGCCCAGACTTGTATCACCATCGCCGTAACACAGGCCGGCTATCAGACAATTGCCAGAGTCCACCGGCCATTCACACCAGCCGCTCGCTTGGTTGCATCGTACCGTTGTGCAGGGAAGCTCATCCTCCACGCAATCCGAGTCCTGACCACATGGGCAGGAATCGTTGTCTTCGTTACAAACGCCCGGGCAAGGATCCGGCCCGTCCACGCACGTACCCGACGAGCAGGTCTCCATGCCATTACAGAACAACCCGTCTTCGCAAGACGTTCCATTCGGTTCGTTGTTGCCGAGACAGGCACCCTGACCGTCACACGTGTCGGGATCGGTGCACGCATCGTTTGTCGGATCACCGCATGCCGTGCCCGGCGGCTCGAAGCTGTCTTCCGGGCAGGTGCCGGCTCCGTCGCAGTACTCAGGCACGTCGCAGTCGCCTGCGTCCACCCGGCATTCGGTAGTATCTGGTTCGTGATTCGGCTGACACACGCCTTGTCCATCGCACGTGTCGGGATTATCGCACACCGTATCCGCAGGATCGCCGCACCCGGTACCCTCTGCGAGCGGCGACCAGTCGGTCGCATTCTCTGACGGTCGGCAGCCTTCGCACTCGCTGTCGGGCTTCGTCGCTCCCTCAGAGTAACAGACATCGTCGATCAGGCAGGAGCCCACCTCCACCGGATACTCGCACTCGCCGGTCGTATCGTTGCACGTGTTGATCGTACATCCTATGCCATCGTCGCAATCGGTATCTTCAAGGCAATCAACACAGCGGTCGCCAACCTCGTCGCAAAGCTGACCGGGACAGCGGTTGCCCGTACCCGAACACGTGCCTCCTGAACACACGTCCGTTGCTGTGCAGAACATGCCATCGTCACAGGGATCTGTGTTGTCTGTGTAGTCGCATGAACCGCTCACGCACGTGTCGTCCGTGCATGAGTTCGCGTCGTCGCAGTCATCGCCGGTCAGGCAATCTACGCAGACGTCGTTGGCTTCATCGCACACCTCGGGACAGGGATTGCCCGACCCCAAACATGCGCCGCCCGAACACAAGTCCGTTGCTGTGCAGAACATACCATCGTCACACGAATCCGTATTGTTTGTATAGTCGCACGAACCGCCAACGCACGCATCATCCGTGCACGCGTTTTCATCGTTGCAGTGCACGTCCGTCAAGCACTCAGGAAGTGAGTCCTTTCGGTCCACTCCGACGAAGCGATAGTAATCAACGATCGATTCCACCGAGGCCGCTGACAGTACCATGTCCTTCGCGTGATAAACCCAGTCTACGTCCATCATGTGCTCACGTTGGTCAACGGACGATCCGAAGAACACGTGGAAGTAGTTGTAAAAACACATATGCATCGTGATGTCGGGGTAGAACGGCCCGCCATGCGTTGCAGACGAGACGCCGTCTACATAGTACCTGACGGTACCATCACTGATTACCAGTATCAACAGATGCCAACCGTAGAGATTCTCTTCGCGCGGAGCTGTGACGCTGTCAGGATCATAGGCGCAAGGGCAGTCATGTTCGTTGCAGTACTCGTACGTCGTCTTGTACAGGCCCGCTCCACGGTCCCAAGGTTTGTAAAGAGGAGCATGTGCAAGGTACTCAAAATCGCATTCACCATAGGGATCGGCTTGATTCAATAAGAAGAACGTTTGGATGGTGCGATCCTCATAGGTTTCCGGTGAACTGCTGAGTCTGACTCGTGCTACGTACGTACCCTCCAAGAATCGGGCGGCCTGGCTTTCGATACCCGCTTGGGAACTCGCGGGAACAGTAATTGCGCGGATCTGCTCGTAAACACCAACCCACTGATCCGACAGATAGTCATGTTGAGACAATTCCTGGTAGAGGGCGTTCAGCTCGGAAAACTGATCGCCACCCGTCCGGGCTATTAGTCGCATGATGCGTGTACCACCTTCGGTGAGGAACACGACATTCTCCCGGGGCCAAGTGCCATCCCCGAGACCTTCGCCTGTGAACGTCCAACCGAAGGCAAGAAGAGTCGGATCCGCCGAGTGAGTGTACACAAAATCGTCGAAGAACTCGTGTTGCGGCGTGCCCCAAGTGTGCG
>CAZJTP010000107.1:0-14945 GCA_964548955.1 uncultured Phycisphaeraceae bacterium | reverse complement strand
TACTATACGCCCTCGCTCCCGCCGCCTAGCGACGGAAAAAAGGGCAAAAGTCGAGTTCAGCCTACCGCGCCATTCTTTCTCTTTGCATACGCGCGCGTTGGGTAACGGTCACGGTGGCGGTCCTCCTACTGGTGCTGGCAGTTGGAGGGTTTGGCCACGTCAAGCAGATCTTCCTCCCCTATTCCACACGGCCGCAGTTCATGGTGCATTACTGGCTGCCGCAAGGCGCGCACATCAGTCGCACCGAGGCCGACTTGGAGCAGATCGGAGAGCACGTGCGCGCGCTGGACGGCGTGACAGGCGTTTCCACCTTCGTTGGCGGCGGCTCACTCCGCTTCTTGCTGATGTACTCGCCAGAAGACGCGAACAGCGCCTATGGGATGCTGCTTGTGAGTGTGGACGACTATCGGAAGATCGCCGCGCTGCTGCCAGATGTGCAGGCATACGTGAACGAAACCTTTCCCGACGCACAGGCGTTCCCACGACGGTTCATGAATGGACCGGGTGAAGCGCAGAAGATCCACGCCCGTTTCCGTGGTCCGGATCCGGATGTGCTGCGCCGGCAGGCTGCCGAGGCGCGTGCAATCATGCTTGCCGAGCCCAATGTAACAGATGTGCTGGATGACTGGCGGCAGCGCGCCCCACTCATCCGTCCGATCGTCGCCGAGACGCCGGCCCGCAATGCGGGAATCACGCGGTCCGAGATTTCCGAGGCGTTGCAGGTCGCCTTCGAGGGCACGGCGATCGGCGTCTATCGTGAGCGCGACAAGCTGCTGCCCATCATCGCACGCAGCCCGGAGGGCGAGCGCGGCGACATTGAGAACCTGCGCGATGTCCGCATCTGGAGCCCGGTCGCCGGTCAGTCCATCCCCATCAGTCAGGTGGTGAACGGCTTCGAAAGCCGATCGGAGAATTCGATCGTTCGCCGTAGAGATCGCTTGCCGACGCTGACCGTCAAGTGCGACCCCAAGTCAGGGCCAGCGAGTGTTGTATTCGCGCAGCTCCGGCCAAAGTTCGAGGCGATAGAGTTGCCGCAGGGATATACGTTGGAATGGGGTGGCGAGTACGAAGACTCGGGCGACGCACAAAGCGCACTATTCGGCAAACTGCCGATCGTGACGTTGCTGATGGTGCTGGTCGTAATTGTCCTGTTCAACTCGATACGCCAACCGCTGATCATCTTCCTGACCATCCCGTTGGCAATCATCGGCGTCACTTCCGGATTGCTCCTGATGAACCAGCCGTTCGGCTTCGTGGCGCTGCTGGGATTTCTCAGCCTCAGCGGCATGATGATCAAAAACGCCATCGTCCTGATCGATGAGATCAACGCGCAGATTCGCAGCGGAGCAGAGCCGTTTAAGGCGATTGTCGATTCCGGCGTCAGCCGTCTGCGCCCGGTTTCCATGGCGACGATGACGACCGTGCTTGGCATGATCCCCCTGTTGACTGATGCGTTCTTCGTGGCAATGGCCGTGACGATCATGTTTGGGTTGACGTTCGCCACCGTCCTGACGCTTGTCGTTGTGCCGGTGCTGTACGCCTGCTTCTTTCGGATTCCGGCAGAGCGCTCACTGCACCAATCGCCCCTGAGTGTCCCGGCGAGTGCAGCGGATTGAAGCCGCCAGCCGAATGCAAGAGTACAAGAGCTGCCCCTTGCGTCGCGGAGGACTGTTACTATGCATAGAGACCTTCGACCATGACCCGCTGCTCAACGTACTGCTCCGAGTACAGCGCGTATGACATGTCGCTCGGTTCCGACCTGGTTCGCAAGCCCGACGCGCGGGTGTTCCTGCCCAGCGAGGACGAGTGGTATAAGGCCGCCTATTATGACGCCCGGCTGGAGTCTGAGGGTGGACCACCCGGCGACGACCATTACTGGTTCTATCCCACGAAATCGGACACAATCCCGACGGCCGAGGCTCCGCCGGGTACGGATTTTGTAAACGGCTCGGCCAACTACGATTCTGTCCTCGGCGACCTGACCGACGTCGGTGCGTACCCGGCCAAGCCGTCGGATAGCGCTTACGGCACGTTCGATCAGGCCGGGAACGTGTGGGAGGTGAACGAGTTCGCAATTGACTTCGCTCGTGGTGGTGTCCGGGGCGGGTCGTTCTACTCCAACCAAGAAGCCCTACACGCGTCGTACCGCTGTTGCGATGTTATGCCGGACCCGCCACTTGAGGTCGAGTACGTCGGGTTTCGTATTGCCGGGTCTTGCCTGTTCACGGACGCTGATGGCGACGGCGATATCGACCTTGCTGACTTCAGGGTCTTCCAGAGCTGTTTCTGTGGACCCTCGGAGTAACGGTTTCTTCGCCTCTAATGTTGTCCCGGGTGGAATTCCATACGGGCTTGGGATTGTACCGAATCCCGAAACGTGCTAATTCTTTTACGTGATAAACGCGATTACCACGTGGAGGAAGGAACCTCGAAACATGCCCCGAATTAACGCCAGAGCACTGCCCAAGCCTGCCAGACCATCCCCGTGTGATCGACGTTGACCCGTTCGTGCGGACGCTCGGTATCAGGTGCGCGTTCCGCCGGGCGGACGACACCGGTAAACTCCCGTGTATGAGCAACGCAGACGCACTCGAGCCGATGCTTCCCTATAACACGGCTGACCTGCCTGGTGTGGGTGGTGTCATCAAGCGGTACGACGAGGACTTCATCGTCGAGGAGATCCCGCTATACCCGGCCGGCGGGGAGGGAACGCACATCTACTTCGAGATCGAAAAGCGAGGGCTTACGACGCTGGCGGCGATCCGGCACATTGCCCGGGCACTGGGGCGAAACCCCCGCGACATCGGGTACGCCGGCCTCAAGGACGCCCACGGCATCACACGGCAGAGGTTGAGCATCGAGCACGTCGACCCTGCTCGCATCACGTCGCTGGAGTTGGGCCGGGTTCGCGTGCTCTCCGTCACGCGCCATCGCAATAAGATCAAGCTGGGCCATCTTGCCGGGAACCGCTTCGACATCAAGATTCGTGAGGTGACTTCGTCTCTGCTGTCGCTGGTGGAACCGATCATCGACGTGCTCGCAAAGCGTGGCGTACCCAATTACTTCGGACCACAGCGCTTCGGTGCGCGCGGTGATAACACCCTGATTGGCCGGGCGGTTCTTCAAGATAACTACGACGATGCGATCTCGTTGATCCTGGGGCGACCCGGCCCAACGGATCGTGGTGATGTACGCAAAGCGCGCGAACTGTTCGACGCGGATGATCTTGAGGCGTCGGCCGCCGCCTGGCCGCGAGCTTTTCAAGAGCAAGCGCGAATCTGTCGTGCATTCATCAAAACCGCTCGTGATGCTCGCAAAACGTGGCGGGCCGTCGACCATACGTTGCGAAAACTATACGTCTCTGCGGTCCAAAGTGACTTGTTCAATCAGGTTCTCGCCCGGCGGATCACGAGCATCGACCGTCTCGAAACCGGCGATATCGCCTGGAAGCACAACAACGGCGCATGTTTTCGCGTCGAGGATGCCGTCAAGGAGCAGCCTCGCTGCGATGCGTTTGAGATATCCCCCACCGGCCCGCTGTTCGGCCGGCGCATGACCGAAGCTCGAGGAAATCCTGGTGACCTCGAAGGCGAGGTTTTGGCCGGGTCCGGTCTTGCCAAAGATCAGATCCGTACCAAAGACGGTACGAAGCTCGACGGGGCTCGTCGTCCTCTGCGCGTACCACTTATTGATACACGTGTCGACGCCGGCAAGGATGACCGTGGCCCCTATCTCCGACTTGCGTTCGCACTACCTACGGGGGCTTACGCAACCAATGTCACACGTGAAGCATGCAAGAAGGACTAGAGCATATTGCGTTTTCGTGCAGCATCGTTCTTCGTGGGCAACAACCGTGTTCGTAGCAACGCCGCTTCCAAGGGACGGCACGACCCTTTGACTTAACGTTCACCCCTGTATGCACCACGCGCCTCGAGAGTTGATCCTTCGGCCACCTTTGCCTTATCGTGGAGTGAGAATCCCCTTGCACCGCGGCCTCCTCGACATTGGCGTCGCGGCGTTCCACGCGGAGGGAACATGATCAACGCTGAACTAGCACGGGTGTTTGAGCGGATCGCCGATCTGCTGGAGATCGACGGGGGCGATGGATTCCGCATCAATTCCTACCGGCGGGCCGCCCGGACGCTCAAGGATACGCCTGAAGACATCGCCACGGTCGCGGCAAAGGGACTGTTGACCGATCTTCCAGGCGTCGGCAAGGGCACGGCGCGGCGGATCGAACAGTATATCGAGACCGGTCACATCGACGTCCTTGACCAATTGGAGAAGAAGCTTCCCAAAGATCTGCCCGTGCTGCTTGAGATTCCCGGCATGGGGCCTAAGAAAGTGGCGCTCGCGTATGACAAGCTCGGTGTCCGGGATCTTGATGATCTGAAACGCGTGATCGAATCGGGCGAGTTGGCGGCGCTTCCCGGCCTGGGTCCTACCAGTGTAAGAAAAATCGCCGAGGGGATAGCGTTTCTGGAGAGTAGCGGGGGACGAACGCCGCTCGGCATTGCGCTGCCGATCGCAGAGGCGTTCGCTGAGCAGGTCCGGCACTTGAAGGGCGTCAAACGCGTGGAGATCGCCGGATCCCTGCGACGCGGAGCCGAGACGATCGGTGATATCGACATCCTCTGTGACGCCAAAGACGGGGAGAGGATCATCAAGCACTTCGTCGCATTCGATGGTGTGAGACGCGTGCTGGCCGCCGGAGCAACGAAGGGATCAGTCACTGTCGAGCTGGGAGAAAACCGCGAGTTGCAGATTGACCTGCGCGTGGTCCCGGCTGAGTCGTTCGGCGCAGCATGGCAGTATTTTACCGGATCGAAGGAGCACAACATCCGGCTGCGGGAGATCGCGGTTCGCAAGAAGTGGCGCCTGAACGAATACGGGCTGCATAAGGGTGAGTCTCGAATCGCCGGGCGGCGTGAGGAGGACATCTACAAAAAGTTGGGACTTCGATGGATCCCACCCGAGCTCCGCGAGGATCGCGGCGAATTCGATGAAGAGGCGACGCCCGATGACCTGATCACGCTCGATGACATCCGCGGCGAGCTGCATGTCCACTCGATCGCCAGCGATGGGCGGTGTACGATTGAGCAGATGGGCGAAGGTGTCCGGGCGCTCGGCTGGGAGTATGTCGCGGTCTGTGATCACACCAAAAGCAGCAGCATCGCCAACGGCCTGTCGATCGAGCGAATGGAGCAACACATCCGCGACATCAAGGCTGCGAACCGGAAGGTCAAAGGGGTTGCGATTCTGGTCGGCTGCGAATGCGATATTCTGGCGGACGGCTCACTGGATTATCCGGACGAGCTGCTCGCCCAGTGTGACTGGGTGGTGGCAAGCATTCATTCCGCTATGGGCCCAAGTCGATCGGGCAAGCTCAATCCTACGGAGCGAACGTTGGCGGCCATGGAGAACCACTACGTATCGGCCATCGGTCATCCCACCGGGCGGCTTCTCAACCAGCGTCCACCAATGGAGCTGGACATCAGTGCGGTCGTGGAAACGGCAGCGCGAACGGATACGATCCTGGAGGTCAACGCATCCTGGCAACGCCTCGATTTGAAGGATGTCCACATCAAACAGGCGCTTGCGGCTGGTGTGATGCTGGCGATTAACACCGACGCCCACCACTTTGACCAGCTTGCTGAGATGCGGTATGGCGTGATGACGGCCCGCCGGGGCGGCGCGACCGTAAAGGACATCTTGAACTGTCTGCCGGTTGCGACGCTTCGCAAGCGGATCGGCGCTAAACGCAAGGGCTGACGGATTAGCGGCGACTGTTGCTCGCAATTCCTGTTTTGCCGGACAGTGATGGCGGCGGCGGATGTGGGCGAATAAGCGACGCGGCGGACCGAAGGCCTGAGCCTTCGAACCGCCGTCGCGCCCTTGACATCGAGCGGTCCCCCCCCTACCGCTCTGCTCCTCTATTGCTCCAGCGCCCCGATGGCACTCCTACATCAGCAGCGACAGAATCTGGCCCGCTTGCTGATTGGCCACACCGAGAAGCTGGATACTTGCCTGAATCAACACGGTCTCCCGATTGAGATTAGCGGTCGCCACGGCGAAGTCCGTATCGCCGATCACACTGGCGGCCTCGGTCAGTCCGGTTTGGGCGGCCTGCAGCGAATTGATCGCACTGCCGACCTGGAACTTCTGGAACCCACCGATCCGTCCACGGGTGGAGGCGAGGTCGCTGATCGCCTCACGGATTGTGGTCAGTGCAGTGGCCTTATCGGTGTTGAGGTCGGCAGATCCACCGGATTGCAGCTCGGAGAGACGCGCAGTCCCATTGCCCCCGCCAAGGTTGTACGTGGCGAGAGAGTCGATACCGATCGTCGATCGCGTGCTGGCTGTCGAACCCAACTGGAAGGTTGCACCGCCGGACGCCAGGACGGTAAAGCTAGTGGAGGTCGTCGCTCCGGTATTGCCCCGTCCGAAGTCCGTACCCAGCGTGAACGAAAAACTCAGCCCGTTGGCACTGTAGTTGACGTCCAATCCGTCGGTCGCGGTGCTTTGACCGTTGATAGTGATGTTTGCGTCCGTGCCAGTCGTCTTGCTGACGTTCTGCACGTCGTTCGTGGTATCGCTGTCACCGGTCGCCGTCGTGTACGAACTGTTGATCACACCTCCGGAAAGCACCTCAACAGCGACGAACGCATCGGTCCCATAGGTGGTTGAATTGAGTGAGACGCTCGCCGCGTTCTGAATGGCCGAAACACCGGTCTGGCTCTTCGCTCCGTTGATCGCAGCGACGACTTGTGCCTGAGTGAGCGAACTTGCAATCGTAAGCGTGGTCGTCCCCAGGGCGCCCTGGATGATCACTTCCGTGGTCCCGCTCGTCCTGGTGGTTGTTGCCCCGTCCATGGTTGCGAACGTGGCAGTGGCGAGCTGGGCGGACGCCACCCTGTTGACGGTAAGAGTCGTGTTGCTGGTGGACTGGCTTCGCGAATAAACGCGGAGGTTGTCGATGTAGCTGTTGGTGGCGACACCTGCGGTTTGAATGCTGAAGCTCCCGTCGAGCAGCTTCTTGCCGTTGAAGTTTGTCGTATTGACGATCCGGTCGATCGCGGTGAGGGCGTCGTCAATCTGCGACTGATTCGCGGATATCTCACTGGCGGTCAGGTTGGCATCACTGGTGGAGGCCATCACCAGAGTTTGAATCTCGCCCAACAACGACGAGATCTCCTCGAAGGCGGAATCCGCAACGGTGAGCATCGAGTCGGTCCGCTGGTTGTTCATTAGGGACTGCCCAACCGCCGTCAGTTCGGCGTTCAAGGATGACAATGCGATCAGGCCGGCGGGATCGTCCTTTCCTGTGTTGATGCGTTTCCCCGTCGTCAGCTGTTTGAGCGTGTTTTCTTGCGCCGCGGTGTTGCGGTCAAGAATGTGCAACAGTTGTAGCGTGTTAATGTTCGTGACTGTCAATGCCATGGTGGTAACCCCTGTATCGCACCGGCCTACGATGCCGGGAAGCCGCGTTGTGCGTCGCTCGAAAGGTAGGATATAAAACGAGCAGGAGCCAACACCGGACCGAGTTTGTCGCGCCAGATGCCCTGGCGCTGTCATGAGCGGCGATTCGAGTCAAGTTTATTTTTGTATTCGGAAGGTCCGTTTTAAGGGAGTCCTTGCCTTGTTGGTTAAACAAGTGACGATGTGTGGCACTAAAAGGTTGTTGGACTATCGGACGGAAGGGAGCGTTGGGGCGCGGACTGGTGGACGTGGGCGTGCAGGGTACCCCGCAAGCCAAAGGCGCGGGATGCTATGCTGGGGTACGGAGCTATCATGGCCACACAAGCGTGGACCATGTATGCTAGTGTGAAAATCCCTTTTCGCACGAATGGGCCGAGAAAGAATTCTCGGCCCAGCTCGATAGTCCAAGTATTTGTGCAACGCGTTACCGGCGGACGCAGTTCATCCGGCAACGACGGCGCGAATGGCGTTGACAAAGTCGCGGCACGCCTGGTCGACGCCGGCCTGCCAGTCGTCTCCACAGGTCTCGCTGTATCGCTCGTCCCGATATGCATAGATGACGCTTCGTGAAGCGTTTACAATCGCGCCGGTGCCGTCAGCGTTGAAACACTCCGCCACTTCCTCGACCGTTCGGCCTTGTGCGCCGAAACCGGGAACGAGAAACAGGCAGTTGGGCATCAACGTCCGAATGCGCTGCGTCGACTCGATGTCGCGCGGCGAGACCACCGCCCCGACACAGCTATAGTTGCTGCTTCCGACAAGCCCCTCGCCACTTGCCCAGGTCTGAACTAGCCGTGCCACATGCTGGCAGAGCGTCGAGCCATCCGATAACGCGACGTTTTGAACTTCAGCTGCAGAGGCATTGCTGGTCTGCACGAGGACGAAAAGCCCTCGCCCCGTATCACGAGCGATATCAATGAACGGGCGAATCGTGTCAAAGCCGAAATAGGGATTGACAGTGATGGCGTCGGGTGCGATCAGACCGGCCGGTTTGAGGTCGCCAAGGTGGGCATGGGCGTACTGCGTCGAGGAGTGACCGATATCCGCACGCTTCACGTCACCGATAACAATCAGGTCCGCGTCCCGGGCACATCGCACGAGCTCGAAGTAAACTCGGATCCCCTCGTGGCCGTACCGCTCGAAGAACGCGATGTTGACCTTGATCGCCGGAACATGGGGCGCGACTATGCGGATCACCTCCCGCCCGAAGTTGAGTAGGGCCTCCGCGATCGCCCCATGGCTGGTACCGCTCTCCGGATCTCCTTGACGCGTCGTCCTGATGCCGGCGTCAGCAAGCAAGCTGGCGGGGAATCGTTCGACCAGCGGATCGAATCCAACGCAGGCCGGAGCGTTCTTCTTGCGGATCGCATTTACCAGACGGTCGGCAAAATGGGTATTCATGGCTGTTTCTTCGCCTATTACGATGCTTTATGTGACGACCTCCGTGCGCCGTTTCCTACGCGATGGGTCACTATATTCCCACCACGTATCCGATGCAATGGTGACACCGCCTGTGCGTGCGATCAATCCCGATTAACCGAGGACCGCTTGACACACATTGCCGCACTTTCAGACAATACCGATTGATATGGACTCATCTTCCCCCAAACGGCGCGCGAAGGACGGAAAGAAGGTCCGAGTATCCTTTCGGCGGAACCGATCGGTGAGGCGTCGCAAAACCGACTGGACGCAGCAGGCCCGTGAGGCCCAGGACCATGAGGTCGACTCTGATCGAAGCGAGAGCTTGGCCGGCAAGGGAGAGCTGTCGCGGCGCCGGACCATTACGGTTCACGATGAGGCCGGCGAGCTGCCGGAAGGGGTTCACCATGGGACCGTCGTCGCCATGCGCGGGTTGTATGCCGATGTGGACGACGGAGTGCGAATCCGGCCTTGCACCGTGCGGCGCGTTCTTCGCACCAAGCTGATCGAAGATCGACATCCTGTGACGGTGGGTGACCGGGTGCTGTTCCGCGTGGAGCCTAAGGGCGAGACCTCCGTCCGGGAGGGCGTGATTGAGGTGGTCGAACGGCGCCAAAGCGTGCTCCAGCGCCGCGTCAGGCGACGCATTCATACCGTGGTCGCCAATGTCGATCAGGTGGTGATTGTCGGTTCAGCCGATCAGCCGCCGCCCAAACCGCACCTGATCGACCGTTACATCGTGGCCGCTCACGCCGGCGACATAACACCCGTGATCTGTATGAACAAGCTCGACCTGGACCGCGACGGCCGGGCGAAAGAGCTGCTCGATCGTTACGCCGCCCTCGGCTACGCAACGCTGTACACGAGTGCTGTTACCGGTGACGGAGTTGCGTCACTACTAGATGCGATGAAGGACAAGGCGAGTGTCTTTGCAGGGCAAAGCGGCGTCGGCAAGAGTTCCCTACTCAACGCGATGCAGCCGGGTCTGCAGCTCAAGGTCGGTGACATTATCGAGCAGACGGCCAAGGGCAAGCACACGACCTCCAATGCGACGCTGATCCGCCTGGAGGTTGGCGGCTACGTGGTCGACACGCCGGGCGTTCGATCCTTCGACCTATCCATAATCTCCCGGAACGAGTTCGAGTCCCATTTTGTCGAGTTCGCAGATCACGTGCCGAACTGCAAGTTCCCCGATTGCACGCACATACACGAGGAAGGTTGCGCGGTGAAGGATGCGGTTCAGCGCGGTGAAATCTACCCGGAACGGTACGAGAGCTACGTTCGCATGTTCGAGGAACCGACGGAGCCACGGTGGGAAAGCCGACCCGTTGAATAACAAGGAGAAGTTGAAACGTCGAAGAATCAAAAAATCGAAATTCCTGAGGATTGGACGCTTTGACGCTTTCTTCGCAATTCGCCATTCTGAATTCCGCATTCTTCCTCGACGGGGCTCTGCCCAACGTGGATAATGCCGGCAGGAGAACCGGCTGACGTACAGGTGTCATTCACGCGTGGTCGTCTTGGAGATGTGTTCGGGAGCGAATCTAAGCGACAATCCCGCCGAGTAGCTCATCTCGTCGGAAACGTAAACGACGAAGCTGGCGAATGGTATCGTGCGCCCGAGCGATGCCAATTCTCGAACTGCGTCGGCAGGCTCAATGCGAACGGTTGAAAGAAGGGCCTCCTTCTCTTTCTCCTCCTTCTTCTTCGGCAGAACCACGTCGATCGCCGTGCCGTCCCGCTGGACGCGCAAGGTAGGTCCGGATTTGGCCGTCGTTGCGGTCCACCGCCTCCGCAAATCCGAGTTCGGGGATGTCAATGACAGCAGATGCCCGTCGATACCGAGGATGCGGTCGCCCGGCTGCAGGCTTCCGTCCGCGGCCGTCTCAGGATACACGCGCGCCACGACAACAACACCTGGCTCTTGGACGACCTTCATGCCAATCCCAAGCCGCGGTTGTCTGTCCGGGGGCGAGCGCGATCCGCTTCGCCACCAGACTGGGTTGAGCAGCGACGCCGAGCCGGCTCGATGGGCTGCTAGCCATTGATCGAGCACGTCCGTGGCCAGTCCGGCCTGGATGATTGATAGGGCCGCCCGAGCGGACTGGTGTTTGCGCAGCGATTGGACGTCGGGTACGGTAGCCAATGTGGGGACAAGTCCAAATTGCGCCTCGAGAACGCGCTCGATGTGGTCTCGACTCAGCGCCAGAGTGAGCCAGCCGTTTGAAACCGTCCAGGCCGGATCGATGTTTCGTAGCAGACCCATGAAGGGAAGCTTCGACTTCTCGGCGTAGGTCCCAAGCGGAACGTACGAAATCGGGATTCCAAGATGTCTGCTCTCCTGGACCGTCAGCGCGCCGTCAACTTTGGCCTGGTCCACCGCCCGCACCAGTTGAATGATCCTGTCCGCAATTCTGCGAACATAGTCGCGGACGGCACGCCCGTCGGGACACTCCATCATTACCGCAAGCTGCGGCGTCGATCCGCCTTCCCGTAAATCCTGCCCCCAAGCGACAATCACATGTGGACCAAGTCGAGGTCGGGCTTTGGACTCCGGATCAGACGCACCCGCAATCGCCGCCAGAAACGCCAGGTACCGTCCCATGTTTCCTGCCGGGGGATTGATGGCAGCCGTTGCATAGGCGTAGTCAAGATCAATCGTGGTAACCGATGCGAAGAGCGTTGTTTGCGGCAATCGCAGCAGTTGCTCGATCGACGTGCGTGTCAGCCTCGGTTTGCGCTGCGGCGTCGCCAGTGCTGCCCGGATCGCCACATCGAGCCGACCCTCTCTCTCATAAAGAGCGATGACGGCACGATCGACGATCGGCCAACCGGGCAGTGACAACATCGTCTCTGCCGGTACCGTGTCATCCCTCACAAGATAGGCCACCGCAAGGTCGCCTGCCGGCATGTACTTCTTCAACGCCCGGAAGGGCAAAGACTGGGCGAGAACGTGGCCGCGCTGTCCGGCCATCAGGTTCACTGTCTGGTACAGTGGGGAATCCAGGCCCCAACGGCGTGACACGGCGACAACGTCATCGCGCACACAGACCGTAACGCCATCCTGTGTTTGGAAGAAGCGCACGCCGCGGGTGACGCCGCGCCCTTTACGCTGTCGGCGTGGGAATAATCGATCCAGAACTGCGTCGTCCGAAATGCGCATGAGCCACACGGCGCTGCTAAGCTGAGACCAGGAGGGCGCGGCAACGGCCATCTCCGACTTCACAAGCTCGTCAAGCTTGACCGAGGCACGTAACCCGAGGACTCCTGTAACGGCTTGAAGAAGGTCATGCGTCTTGCCGTCTGCTGTGGAACTTCCCGAGAGAAGCGGCAACAACCGCCAGGCATGAGCACGACGCAAGGCGCTATCAGCATCACCAAGCTGACGGACGGCGACAAACAACTTCGAGGAAGCGGGAACGTATTGCGCAAACGGAATCGAGTCTGATCCACTGCCGGCTCCCTCCTCACCAAGTGCTGATACGGAGACACTCCATACACAGAGCAGGGCGAGAGCTCGAAGACCGAACCGCACACGCCTTTGGCACACCATTGTTTTAACACGTCGATGTATGGTCGCTGCGACCGAAGTGCACGATTGTCCGATCGGTTTTAGAGTGGTTTCTGTTGTTACGTAGCGAGCCGCGGTCTTCATCCCGCGCGGAATCTCCGAGACGAGCGTTTCTTCCAAGAACCCAAAACCGCTACATGAAATCGCAAAATGCTCTAATGCATCCGCCGCGCGAAACAGGAGCTGTTGACCAACACCTGATCTGGAACAGGATATGCTATTGTGTGTGAGAAACATCATGTGCGGCGGCGACACTGACCACGAAACGACATTGATCCGAAGCTTCGCCATGGCTTACAGCTGTTTCGGTGCCGGCGTGTCGGGCCGTACAGCCCGAGTGTGAGAGTCACAGGTCCTCGACGTCTTCACTGTTCGAGGAAACCGGTTTGGACGGGGCATCCGGGGCATCGACATCCGCCCCAGGAAAATGATCCTCGCCCGACGACGCATCCTTGGCCTGGTTGAGAATGTCGATCAACTGGAGGATTGTCAGGTCCAACGCCTTCTGAAGTGACTCTCCGCTCCGGCGTTTGGCGGCCATGTTCCGTTGCGTCTGTTCAATCCATTCTGTCAAGAGCCGCTCATCGGCGGAGGCGGGTGAATACTCCGGCGGGTACTCCTGAGGTGAAGGATCCTGCGATGGTCGCATTGCTCCCACATCCACCCATTCAACCTTCTCACCGGCGAACTTAGGGTCACTACGGTCAAAGACACCGAGAAAAGCAAGGACAACAACGGCTGCGGCGGCGAGTGGACCGGCCACATAAAGTGACCGGCGCAGCCGAATCATCCGCTGCGAGGCTTTGGGTTCGACGCACGCGACCAACCGATCCGAGAAACCGCCGCGAAGCGCGACGGGGTCACGATCCGACGCGATGATATGCCCGCTGACTTCCATCAACGCCAGTGCTCGCCGACACTGTGCGCACTTTAGACGGTGAGCTCCCAACTCCGTTGCCAGCGCCGGTGACAGTTCCCCGTCAAGGTACGCATCAAAGAGTTGTCGTGCCTGTTCGCAGTCCATCACATATTCGATCTAAGTCGTTTAGTGCCAGCCAAGCCCCGCCGACCCGGTCCAACACTTTCTACCCGGCTGATCCCGTGCGATTGCGGAAGTTCAGCAAAACCTCCTCGGTCACCGGCTCCAACAAATCGCGCAAACGGTTCCGCGCCCGATGAAGATGGCTCTTCACCGTTGCGACCGGCAGCTCGAGCACCCGGGCAATCTCGTAACAGCTAAACTCGTGCCGATAAAACAGCAGCAGCGTCGCTCGCTGTGGCGGGCTCAGCTTATCGACCGCCGACCACAGCATTCTCTTTAACCGAAGCGCCTCCTCCGATTCCAGCGAGGTTGTTGGCGCCTCATCGTCCACGCATGACAGTGCGGTGAAATCCAGCTCCCCGGTCAGGGCCCGTTTACGTCGCAGGTGGTTGAGGCAGACGCGGTAGCCGATTGTAAACAGCCAGGTGCTGAAGCGGTACTCGACCGAGAAGGAGTCCAGCGAGGCAAAAGCCTTCAAGAAGGCATCCTGGCATATCTCCTCGGCGTCGTGATACTGCCGGACCATCCGCCAGATGAAGCCGAACAAACGATCTTTGTGGAGCTCAACCAGCTCGCGCATGGCAGACCGATCACCTGCCCGTGCCCGGCCGACGAGCTGCTTCTCGTACTCCCGGCTGGCCGTAAACGCCGCCTTTCCCACTAGCTCACCTACCTCGTCCATAACATTATAACCGATTCGGCAGCCTCGCGTTGCAACCATTACACTCTTCTGTAGAATCGATCAAACTTATAGGGCGAATGAGAACCCGTCCGTGATTTCTGCTAACGGCCTGTAAATACTGAACTTATGGCCAAAAAAGCAACGCCCGATAATATCGTCTGCCGTAATCGCAGAGCGTCACACCACTTCCACATCCTCGAAAAAATCGAGTGCGGCGTTGTCCTGCAAGGTACCGAAGTCAAAAGCCTCCGCGACCGAAATGCGTCCATCGAGGAGGCGTACGCCCAAGTCATCGACAACGAGCTTTGGCTCATCGGCTGCCACATCGCCGCTTACAAGTTCGGCCACACCACAAACCACGACCCGTTGCGCCGCCGGAAACTGCTCGTACACACCCGCGAGCTTCACAAGCTCAGCCGCAGGATTGAACAGAAGGGGCTAACCCTCGTGCCGCTTAAAGTCTACTTCAATGATCGTGGAATTGCCAAGGTGTCGCTGGGTCTGGCCCGCGGCAAACATTTAGCCGACAAACGCCGTGACCTTCAAGCCCGCGACCACGAGCGCGAAATCAACCGGGCCTTGCGTCGCAGGCGTTAGAGAAGGCCCGGTGTGTGTGCATGGTCAGGTACTTGCAATGCGACTTATACGGTAGTGACCCGGGCTATAGCAGATTTCACTATCGCGTAGCACGTTCTGGGTTGTGGGACGCTGCAGGAGTTGGTTGCTCCGCGTGGGCTTCAAGCCCGCTGCTG
>CAZJTP010000106.1:0-15065 GCA_964548955.1 uncultured Phycisphaeraceae bacterium | reverse complement strand
TTACCGGGCGGGATTCGCACCCGCTGAAGACCAGCACCTTGCCACGGCGCACTTTTGTATAGCGAGCTATAGGTCAGGTCAGCAGACCCGACAAAGTGGAATGACGTTCTTTTCCGGCGGGTCTGTTGACCCGCCCTACTCGGCTAGAATTCGTATCAGTTGTATCTACCGGCGGGACTGTTTGCCCACAACCTGGTGCGGGAACTGCAGATTCCGGCGCCGGAGGTCAGCCGGTTGCTGCTCGTTTCCGCTCGAATACGGTGCCCAGCCCGGCGTATAGGCCCTCGTCACCGTAGGCCTCTTTGAACAGCCTTCGCGCGTCATCGCCAGAACAGTGGCACGGCGCGCCTTGGCGTACGCCCAGCTCTTGGAAACGTTTGATCACGCCGTTGATTGTCGAGGTCGGTTTCTGAATCATGTGAAATCCGCCGAAGACCGTGTCGATCGGGCCTCCGGTTATTTTTTGCGCTTGCGCGGCCATGTTGTCCACTCCAGGGTGCGCACAGCCGGTAATCAGTACCCAACCCTTTTTGGTCCTGACACAGAGCCCGTGTTCTTCAATGGCGCCTTTGCCGAGCGTGCCGGTCGTTTTGGCACCGGGGCAGACGACTTCCGGCTCATCAGCCTCAATCACCGTGTATCCAAGTGCCCGCGCATGTTCCTTGAAGGCCGCCGGGAAGCCGACAGGAACGTACATGGGTATGCCGGTTCGCTGCGCCGCGAGGGACGGCAGACCACCCGTGTGGTCCCAGTGGATGTGGCTCAGAACGACAGCATCTATGCGCTTTGGATCGCAGTTCAGTTGACGCATGTTCGCATACAGGGCCGATCGTTTACCACCGGTGTCGAACAGGATGGTCTTCTGCAACCCTTCGATGAAGCAGCCAAATCCCCACTCGGAGATCAGTTCCGATCGGTCCGGGTTCGGATTGTTGTCATAGACGATAGTCATGGTGACGCTGTCTCGGCGCGGCTGCTGTGACGATGAGGGTGCCGGATTCTCCTGCGCGGCCGAGGTGGCGTAATCCGATAACCAGATCGGCGCGGTCAGACCGGCCATAATGATCCCGCGTCGCTCCGTGCAAACGTCTGTTTCAGTTGCATGAATGGACATGTTCAAATCCTCCAGGATGTCGGGGCTCAAGATCCGAACTCGTCGTGTGGGAACGCATCGACCACGGCACCCCAAAGCCGTGACTTCGATCTCGCCACACTGCAATACTATCTCTATTATAACCAGTTTGCTGTGGGCCGGAATACCCACTTTTGCTTCCGAAAATTGTCGCCGGCCGGTGTCGGCTATCAGGCCCATGTGGCCGAGACTTGTGAGGTAGAGAATGGAATGCAGGTGGTGGAAACACATGCTAGGGTGACAGGTCGATTCGGACGTTGACAAACTCGAAGTCGTCGATGTCGCTGCTGCTAGGTCTGGCGATGATCTCGAAGGTGTTGGTGCCTAAGCGCAGGAGCGATGCATCGAACGGCGCGATGAATTCCCCGAAGCTGCCGTCGGAGGGGGCGTCGTCCAAACGATTATCGAGGACAATCCCGTTGATCAGAATCTTGTGACTGCGCTGCACGCCTTTGGCCAACAGGGCGACCTCGGCCTTGTTGAAGTGCGGCGGCAGTTGCGCATCCACCAGTTCAAACTGAGCGACAAAGCGGCTTCCTTCGCTCGTTTTTTGGAACTGGCTGTTGATCCTACCGTCAAAGTTGTCGTCGCCGAGATGATGGACGTCCGGTACGGGTTCGATTGCAACCATTGCCAGATTCTCCGGAGCGAGCTGGAAGTCCACGGCGAGAGTTGTCCCCAGTATCATGGCTGAGTCGACGTTGGCGGTCGATGGAATGTAACCATCCATCGATGCGGACAACGCGAAGAAGTCGGGTACCTCGGGAGCTTGAAGTGAGTAACCGCCGTCCGTACCCGTTGTGACCGATACGGCTGAGCGATCGGGCAGGACGAGCCGAACCGCGGCGCCGGGAAGGGCGTTGCCCGTCGATGCGTCACTGACGAAACCGCGAATTGCGCCGATCGGGTCGACGGATCCGTCCAGCGAATACAACGGCAGATACCGGTAATACACTTCGAGCATCAATGTGCACATGGCTGTCTGATAGACTCGCCCGCCGATGTCGGCCCACTCACCGTCCGGATCCCAACTGCCCGCAGCCGGTTCATCCTTACGTTGATGTTTGAGGAGTTGCCCGGTAAGTGCGTCGTTCCACTTACGCCACTGCTCTCCCTGATGTTGAAAGAGTGCCAGCGTTGCGTAGTACCAGTAGTAGGTGTTGGGTGTAGATTCCCAATCTGGAGGATGCTCGGAGATGAATGCGGCGGAGGATTGCATACGCGGATCTTCGCGACTCAGACCGAGCAACTGCTGGGTGAACATACCCTCCGCGGTCATGGCCGGGGTATATTGGCGGTGCGGCTGGTAGCCATAGAGACCCGGGCGTGACGAACTGGACACCAGATCGAGCCACTCACGAGCGGTTTTGAAGGATGCAGCCGGTGTTGCGATGCCGTTTAGGCTCGCGCTTCTCAGCGCCATGACCTGCCACCCGAGTACGGAGGTGTCACCGACTTGTCCCGGATCGTATCGCCATCCGCCAACCCTCGTATTGCGGGCGCGGTCGATGAAGCGGACGGCCAATCGGACCGGTTCGGCCAGCGACGCATCACCGGTCATACCGTAAGCTTCGGACAGGGTGATCGTCACGATGCCCTGAGTGTACATGGTCTCCTCGCCGCGGAGATCACCGTTGGGCTTCTGACGATCAATGAGCCACCGCAGTCCGCGTTCGATGTTCTCTTGGTAGGGACCGTCGCTAACATGCGTGTGACCCGCACCGTAGAAGCAAAGCAAAGCGAGTCCGGTCAAAGCGTGATTCACGACGATGTCCGTCTCGCCGCCGCACCCACCACATTGATCGTCGAAGTGCTTGCCGTCCCAGCGCCCGTCTTTGCTCTGGTGTCTCGCCAGCCAACCAAGAGCGTCGGTTACGGCGCGCTCGGTCCTGTCGCTGCCGCCCATGCGCTCGACGAGTGTCAACCGGTCGGGGGCTGATCGTTGTACATAGGGGTTTGCCGGTGGGACCTCCTCGGTCGGGAGGCTCAGACTCAGCGCGGTTTCATCCGGGATAAGAAGATCACGGGCCGACAACGGCGTCGTGCTCAGAAGCGCCAGGCGTTCGACACCGTAGTCGCGGGTTACTGGTTCGACTAAGTGAGCCGGCGATTCTTCCGTCTGATGATGCCACGACTGAGGCACGTCAAGAGCAACTGCGGGTACGGAATCCTCCGCGGAAGTCAGCGATTCCGCCAGCGACGCGCGCGGCGCGTTGGAGGTGACCCATGCGACCTGCGGCGAGGTCTCCGACTGCGGCGCTGTGCTCGACTGCTCCAAAGACGGCAGGGCAAGACCCGCGAGCGGCGGCAGAGTCGCCTTGGCGTGAAACGTAGTGGAGATATCGCGCAACGCCCGGATCGGTGTCGCGCCAGAGGTATTCGGCTCAGGCACCGCCGCGAGCGATGATCCGTCGGGTGTCGGGTCGATCTGCTGAGGGTCAATTGAGACTTGCGTCTCGTGTTCGGCCTCCACTATGGCATTGGCTGGGAGAACTCGGCGCGGCGGCACGGCGGTCTGCACCGTGGGCTGTGGGATCTGTTCCGTCGTGGGGGTTGCGGAGGCCGTTTCGAGCTTCGCGAGCGCAAAATCGGTCAACGGCGGTAAGGCCGGATCGGACCACGGGGCGCGGCGAGACTCGCGCGACGCCGGTGATGGTGATACATCTGCGGCATGAGCCGTGGGTCTTTCGGCGAACGTCGAGTCTTCGGATATCACGCCGGTCATCTTCGGCTCGATCCTGAGAATGCGCCCCTCAGGCGGCTGTGACAACGTGCTATCAGGTAGGTCGTATCGCGGGGAAGCGCTGGCCCGCAGGGTGATCCTCGGTGCCGTCTCGGTCGTCTCGGGCATCCGATCGACCGGGGCTTGCGACAACGACAGATCCGTCATCGCCGGATAGTCAAGCGATGCGAGAGTCGCAGTGCTGTCCCTGACGGATGATTGCTTCGGGTCGGCCTCGCGCCCGGGAGACACTGCAGCCAATGTGGGCGCATCCGATGGTGCCTCAGTATTGTCATAGCTCGGCGGGATCTGCGCCAGGTCGACGGCTCCCTCGACCGGTCCACTCATCGCCGCAGCCACTGATGGGCGTGCCGGTGGCTCCAGGTCCACCGGCGCAACGTGTGCGGATGGATCCGGTTCGGCTGCGTGTATAGACGCTTGCTCGGTTGGTAGAGCCACTTCGAGCGCCGTCGGCACATGCGTGTCTGGGGACGCCTCGGAAATGACTGCGGGCTCGATACGCTGCTCGATTGCAGCGTCGGCCGCTGTCAAATCAGCCGTCAGATCCTCCGGCATGTCGATCGAACCGCGCTGAAGTGTGAGTACGGCCATCGTCGGCGTTGCGTCCGCTTCCACGGGTACGTCACGTCGTTGGTGGGACATCTCCAACGGGGTGGGTGTTTCGATGTCGGTCAGTTGTCCGCGGATCTGACGTGCCAGGGCGTCACCCGCAGCAGGTGAGGCAAGCGCGATCCGGATCCGACCCCCGTGCCGAAACTCCCTCGCCAGCGTCGCGGTCACTTCCCAGACGTTGAATAACAGCATCAGCAGCAGATGTGCCATCAGTGACGCGAGGAGGCACTTCGCCAGGAGACTCAAACGGCGACCGCGCAAGTCGCGCATCAAGGCCAATAGCAGCAGCAAAAGCAAAAACGCCAGCAGGGCCCACAGAAGATTCGGTCCGACGACCCGCCACAGCGCCGCCCAGTTGATCGGCGGCCGCTGCATATGTTCGATCTCGGAGAACACTTCACGCGACGTGGTGTAGTACAGGTTATATTCACGCGGCGTTTCCGTCGCAGTCCGCTCGTGCAATGTATCCGAGCTGAAGAAAAGAGCGTATCCACCCAATCCAAGACCGGGATCGAGTTCGTTCGCTTTGGTGTTGACCGGCCGGCCCAGGTTCTCGGCGGGTCGATGTTCACCTCGCAATCGGCGCGAGCGATACAGATCGAAACCGCCTTCCCCGCCGGGCCGATCGGATGCGAAATAGAGGAAGTCGCCGAATGAGCTGACGGCAGGCGCGCCCTCGTTGTACGGCGAGTTCAGCGACGTCATCGTTTCGGCCTCGCCGAACCCGTGGTCGGTGACGGCGGCTGCGTAAAGGTCATAGTCGCGGTGAAACAGATCCTCGCGGATCATCGCCGGCCAGGCATTGGGATCGGATTTTTCCCGGTCATCCGGCTGCGGTCGGTTGGACGAGAAATAGAGTGTCTTTCCGTCGGGGGTTATAGCCGGTCCGTAGTCGTTGAACTCGGAGTTGACCAGCGGGCCGACGCTGATCGGTTCCTGCCAGCCGTCGCGGTTCCGATGTGTCACCCAGATGTCATAACCGCCAAGCCCACCCGGGCGGTCGCTGTAGAAGTACAGCGATTGTCCGTCGGCGGATGGCTCCGGACCAAGGTCCTCATGCTCGGTGTTGACGGTAACGAGCGGCTCGGGCTCCGTCCAGCCCTCGTATGTGCGTTTGGATACATAGATGTCCGCGTTCTCGCCGGCCTTGCCGCGAACGAAGAACAATGTCAATCCATCGGCACTTATCCGTGGTTCGTAATCGTCGACTGTCGTGTTGATCACCTCGGCGAGCGGTTTGGGCGGCTGCCACAGGATGTCCCGCGTCTGCGCGGTCGTTGCCGGCGCTTTGATCGTGTCGGCGTCGGTGTAGTAGCGGTGGGTGATGGGGACCAGACGTACGAGAGCCACGCCGATCCCGACGAGCACGGCGAGAACCACCGCGAAGAAAAGCCACCGTCCCCATCGTGGGCTGTTGCGGTTCAAAGTTGCCTGCGTCTCTTCGCTCACGATACGTCAGTCCGTTGGCGACCGGTTGAAAACCGGTCCCACACATCGACCAGTTGCAAACAGGTCTCACAGGTTAGAGCGGTCCCACGCACGCATCAGTCCGTCAAGACGGTGTCGAGATAGGGCTCCTGAATGCCGGCGCCTTTGCAGATGTCCAGGACGGTAATAATGTTCGCATAGGCTGTGTGGCGGTCGCCGCGCACCGTTACTTTCTGCTCCGGATTGACAGCAACAGCCTGGGAAACCATCGATTGCAGCTCGTCCGGCCCGACCTTTCGCCCGCCGACGATCATCCGCCCGTCGGCGTCGACGTTAACGATCAACTCCTGCATCATTGCGCTGATCGGCGTGGATGAACTGGCTACGGGCAGGGCGATCTGCATTTCACGTTCGGTCTGATGAAACGTCGTGGCGACGAGAAAGAAGATCAAGAGCAAAAAGACCATGTCGATCATCGGCGTCAACTCGATCGAGACGCCCGTCGTCGTGTCATTCGCTTGGATCAGCACGGTGTTGCTCCCTCCGATGGGCGAAAGTTGCTAGGCCGAAGCGGCGGCAGCTTTCTCCTTTTCGTCGGTCTCCTCGGATTCCTCGACGGAGCGCAGCTTGGGGACCAATTTGTCATCCGTGGGCTGAGGCTGAGCATACTGCTCGACGAACTCGACGGTCATCTGATCCATCTCGCTGACGAGCCCGTCGATTTTGGACAAGAGCCAATGGTAGGCAAATAAGACCGGAATCGTAACCAGCAGGCCCGCAGCCGTGGTGATCATCGCTTCGTAAATGCCCTTGGCCAGCAACTCGGCCTTGCCCAACGCTTCGCTGGAGGTAGCGACGGTCTGAAACGCCCTAATCATCCCGAAAGTGGTACCCAAGATACCCATCAGCGGCGCTGTCGACGCAATGACGGAAAGGACTCGCAAATACCTGCGGAGGCTAAGCACTTCGCGCTGACCGGCTTCTTGAATGTGCTTCTCCACCACCTCAACAGGTTCGCCCAGCTTCTTGATGCCGGCGGCGAACACATTGGCGACCGGGCTGCCGTTGGTCCGGCAGTATTCGAGTGCTTCATCTTTGTCGTCCGCGCCGTTGCCGAGCAGCCTCGTCAATCCAGGAAGGAAGCCGGGGGGAATGATGCTCCGTCGGCGCAGGCTTAGCAGTCGTTCGATGATCACCGTCAACGCCACAAGTGAGCACAGGCCGATCGGGATCATCATCGGGCCGCCCTTGACCACGAAGTCCCAGACCGACCGCACCTCGACGGACGCGGTGGAATCACCGCCACCGGCTGCATCCGCCGCCTGGCCCAGCAAGATCAGCACCCACGCAGTGATTGTCGAGTTCACGGCTAATGCTCCTTCGGATTGACCTCAATCCCCTCTTACGTTCCGCGCACGCTTCCTATCCGATGGGCCTTCGCCTCATCGCCCCGGCAGATCGGCACTGGACAGTCCGGATAGCCGCTGCAACGCCATTTCGGCCCAGCGTGTTTCCGTGTGCTGCTCGGTCACCTGCTTGAAGTGTCTCCGTGCCTCGACCGGCTTGCCGAGCTTCTCGAAACACCGCCCGGCCTCATAGAGTGCGGCTGCGCTCCATTCGGGATAGGCAAAGAGAATATCCACTTTGAGCAGCTCGCGGGCCGCCGCCTCGTACTGCTTTTTCGCGAAGAGACATTCGCCAATCTGGAACTGCGCCCGCGCGGCTGTCGGACCCTGATGACGCGCAGTCACTTGCCGGTACGCACTCATCGCTTCGTCGTAGCGCTTCTGGTGCTCGCGGGCCCAGCCGACTCCAAAATGCGCCTGGAACCTGTGCTCGGACTCATCGAACCGGTCCAGATACTCGGTGAAGACACGTTCACTAAGCGCCCATCGCTGCAGCGCAGCCAGCGATTCTCCCAAACGGAGCAGGCTCGGGCCGAACACAGGATCGTCGTCGAACTTGTCGGCAACGCGTGCCAGGTGAGTGACAGCTTGCTCATGCCTTGCCAGCGTAAATAGCGCCTCGCCACAGTAGAAGCTCGCCGAGGCGAGCAACGGACTTTTCGGGAACGCATCGATGAATTCCTCGAACAGGTCAGCCGCTTCGCGGAAGCGCTTCAACTCGAACTCGCACAGACCCAGCCGATACGTCGCCTGCTCACGCACCTGTGCCGGTACGATAGCCGAATCCGCCTCCATGCTCTGCTGCAACCGCCGCAGCAGTGTCGCAGCTTCTTCAAAGCGCCTCGCGCCAACCTGAATCCCAGTCAGTTCCAGGATCGCATGGGCGTTGAAGTCACCGGGGAGTCCTTCGTCGAGCAACGTGCCGTAAGCCTCGGCAGCCTCGTTAGACCGGCCCAGTTCACGCAGACACCATGCCTTCTCGTATCGAAGAGCGGCGCGAAGGGATGGTGCCAACATTACGTCTTCGCCCGAACCGGAGCCGGCGGATCGCTCGATCTCGCTGATGGCTTTTACTGCGTCGGAATGGCGGTCTTGACGGGCCATCGCAATCGCCAGTTGAGCACGAGCTTCGGTCGCCCGAGCATGTGATGGATACTGATTGATGAAACGGCCGAACGCGGCTTCAGCGGCCTGGAACTGCCCGTCCGCCATGAGCGCCTGGGAATTTTGAAACAGCGCGTCGGCCTTAAGCTGGGTATCGGCATCCGTGCTCCCAACACTCTCATACAGCTTGGCAGCCTTGTCGAAGTGCTTTCGTTGCACGGCGATGACGGCCAGATGATTCAATGCGTAAGGTGCAAAGCGCGAGTCATCATCCTCATCGACGACTGCCTTGAAAGCTTTGACGGCATCGTCAAGCCTGCCAAGCGCGACCAGCGCCTGGCCTCGCTCGAACATCGCCTGTAACCGATGGGGGCTTTCTTCGAAGCGGTCAATGAGTTGACTGTAAGCGTCAAGTGCCTTCTCGTTGTCTCCTTGTCGTTGGCGCGCCAGCCCGAGCTTCAACAACGCGTCATCGGCCGAAGGCACATCCAAACCGACCGACAGATACTCGTTCAGATGCCGCTGGGCCTGCTTCCACTCGCCGCGCTGAAAATGAATGTCACCCAATGCAAGAAGCGCGGGGCGGTAAGTCTCGTCCATCCCGGCTCCGTTGGTGACTTCCTCCAGGAAGTCCTCAGCCTCGTCAAACCGTTGCAGACGATACAGAGCGGTTCCGAGGCGGAATCTCGCCTTGATTGATTGCGGATCATCAGGATGTTGCAACAGAAAACGCTGGTAGCTTTGAGCCGCCTGCTCGTAGCGTCCGGCCAGAAAATCGTTCTCCGCCGACAGGAACGCCACGGTAGGGGCGAGCTTATGTGAAGGATACTGTTTGAGGAACTCACGACTGTGTTTCAGGCTTTCGTCGTAGCGATGGTGCTGATGCTCGGTGGCGGCTAGCAGTTGCAGGGTGTCGGGAGCCAACGCATGCTCCGGAAAGCGAGACTGGAATGCGATCAGTGCCTTTATGGAGTCATCATATCGACCGGTCCGCACCAGCGCGATCGCCCGGTCGTAGAACATCTCGGCGATAAGATCGCTTTCGGGAAACGCCTCGATCGCATCGGTCAGCCGTCGCGCCGCTTCGTCGAACTCGCCGCCGCGCAGCTTGCATTTGGCTGCCCAATAGGCTGCTTCGTCCCGCAGTTCACCCTTGTCACCAGCGACTTGTTGGAACATCGGAGCGGCGCGGTCGAGCCGGCCCTGATCAAACCACGCCCGGCCCCGCTGAAACCGCGCCGTATATCGCAGTGGGCTCTTGGGGAACCTTTCGAGCAGTTGGTCGAGCAGTGCACCGGCTTCACCCGGTTTGTCCAGTCGTTGCAGCAGCGTGGCCAATCCCAACAGGGCCTCAGGGATATACCGGTTGCCCGCTTGCTTGAGCACCCGCTGATACTGCCGGATAGCTTCGTCCACCGCGTTGTCATGTTGGTGGCACTGTGCCAGAAGCAGCGACGCCTGCTCGGCAAATGATCCTTTGGGGAAACGCTCCAACAGCTCGGCGAACCGCTCAACCGCCGCGGCGTAGTCGTGCCGTGCCATCACAGCCGTGCCCCAGAAGAACCCGACCCGCTCACGCAGCGGGCTTTCGGGCCAACGATCCATGAAACTCTCACCCTGGTTCGCCGCATTCTCGTATTGGCCATTCAGATACAGCGCTTCCACCCAACCGGCGGCGGCGTCATCGGCCAGATCATGCTCGCGGCTGTTGCGCACCACGCGTTTGAACGCCTCCGCCGCTTCGGCGTATCGGTGCTCCTGAAGATGACATTGTCCCAGGATCGTGCCGACTTCAGCGGCAAACTCGAACTGCGGTCGCTCTTGCAGCAGCGTCAGTGTTTCGACGGCTGCGTCGTATTGCCCCATGCGAAACAGGCAAACGCCAAGTCCATAGCGCGCTACTGGTGCCCTCTCGTGATCATCATGACTGGAGAGGAACTTGCGGTATTCCGCAGCGGCGAGCTCATAGAGCCCGCGATTGAGCATACCATTCGCACTGAGGTAGCTCTGCAGTGCCGGATCGGGAGCATTCGCCGGATCGGGCGTGTCCGCGCGAGCCAAGGCCGGCGGGTCGCAGAGAATCGCGAAAACGATGCTGAAGCATGTAAGCACTGCGAGCGAACCCAATGGGCGACGCATGGCTTCTCCTCCCAGTGGAGTGTTGTCAAAGAGGTCCGCGCAGGCTAGCGCTCCATTACTCGTCAATTGACGGTTCGGCGGCACGGGTAACTGCCTTCTTGCCTACGTCTTGAGGGCCTACCACATGGGTCCGCCAAAGCGAACCCATGCCACCCGACCCAACCACATCCATCAATTTGCGTGTCACAGGGCACTAATACTTGACTCGCGGCGTACGCTTCCCCTTCCTAATCCGGTGACACCAATGCTGACAGACCGGACCTAATCCGCGAAGAACCTGTCGAGACTTCGCTTCTCGCGCTGGCCCCAGATTGCAGGCATCCAGCCTACTGTCAACATCTATGACGACAAACGTCGTTCATTCCTGACAGTTCTTAATGATTTTCCATCGAAGGAGGTTTCACGGGCTCGTTTTCAAGTCCGCTGGAGGAATCCCATCACATATCGTCGTCGTGCTCGTGTTCCTTCTCGCTGGCCTCTTCCATCTCCTCTTGTAGTTCCTCCGCCTTCTCTTCGAGCTTTTCCGCCTGTTCCTCAGCGGCTACTGCCTGTTTTTCTAGTTGCTCAGCTTGTTCCTCGAGCTGCTCCGCCTGCTGCTCAACGAATTCGGCCTGCTTCTCGAGCCGGTCCGCCTCCTGCTCGATACGCTTCGCTTCCTTCTCCATCTGGATGGCCTCTGTGTCGAGGCGGTGCGCGTCCTGCTCAAGGGCCTGCGCTTTGTACATCAGCGCGTCGGCGTCGACGTCCTCGTCAGATTCCGCTTTATCCCTCAGCTCGTCCGCTTTGTGCCTGAGTTCATCCGCTCGCTCCTGCAGTTCGTCCGCTCTGTCCTCTATCTCGTCGGCGGAGTCCCTCACGGTGTCGGCCTGATCCCCGAGTGCATCCACCTCTTGCTCAAGGCGTTGTGCCTCCATTTCGTGGTGCCTGTGCTGGGCCTCCAGCATCGCCGCGCGTTCAACGGTCTCTTGTATCGCCTTCTGCACCTCGTGGACAGCTGCGCCAAGGGCCGCGGCACGGGCGCCGCGTACCTGTGTTTCAGTCCCGGGTTGTGGCAGACGTTTGACCAGACGCTCGACTTGGCGGCGTGCGAAGTGCTCGGATTCGCCTTGCCACGCCTCGGATCGACCGTCTCCGGACGGATGAATCATCTTGACGAACGCACCAAAGATGCGATGGTCAGCTTCGGTGGCGTAGACTTTGATGCCGTCAGACTGTGGGCTGATCAGAATCGGAACGTCATCCCGAACCATTAACGCGTTGAGTGCATCGCGTTTGCCGTCGGGAAGCTTGTACACATGCTCCACGGTCTCATCGCGTTCGACCAGTCCTCCCTCACGGGTGATCATCTTCACGAACGCACCGAAGATCTTCTGATGCTTCTTACCCGCGTGAACCTCAATGCCGTCAGGGAGCGGGCTAACGAGAATCGGAACATCGCCACGGATCATCAGTTCGTTGATCGCTTCACGCTTGCCGTCCGGAAGCCTGTACACGTGTGTCATGGTCTCGCCGCTCTTGCCCTCACCCAACCAGGACCCAACGTCCGGAGCGGGTGGTAGGATACGTATGGGTGGAGGGATACGTGGAACCTCAGGCACAGGAGGGCTTGGAACGCATGGTTTGCACGGCTTGCACGGTTTGCAGGGTTTACATGGCTTGCACGGCTCGCAAGGACCACGTCCCTCGCGTGGTGTGCGGGCTTCCGTCCGTTTGGCTCTCTTCGCCCTCTCGGGTTTGACCTTGACACGCTTCTTGGTCTTGACCTTCTCAGCCTTATCGTGAGAAGCGTGCTTAAGTTTAAGCGCGGCGGTAATCTCCGCGAGTTGTGCACCGAGCTGATCTAATTCCCTTTCCAGCTTGGCGAGCCGATCTTCCAGGTCGTCCTCATCGTCATAGGCCGACGCCAGGTTCAATGCGATCGCTCGCGCCAAATGCGGCGCCGCCGCGCCGTGCCCACCGTACGCATCCGGTTGGAACGTCTTACCCTGCCGTTGGGCAAGGTGCTTCTCGAAGGTGCTCATTGCATGCCCGAAGTCCTCCTCGCACGGCTTGTCCTTCTTACATGGCTTGCCCTCCTTGTACGCGCCCGCCTTAGAGCGTTTCCCGATCTTGGAGTGCTTGTCTTCCTTGCAGGATTTGCATTCCTTGCAGTGTTTGCACGGATTGCTCGCTTCGCAATCCTTGCAATGCGTCGCGTGCGTGCAGGACTTTGACACGACCACCATCTTAGTCGCGTTGTCTGCCTTAACGCGTTTCTCCTTCTGCGGGCAGGACTGGGCGGGCGTTGCCAGCCAGCCGGTGACGGCCACCATCAAAGCCAACGCAATCCCCGACACCGAAAGCTTCGGCTTCACATTCTGCGTCATTACCATTGTGAGTCTCCTTGCAAAACGTCCAGCTCGCCCGTTTGATATACCAATGCCCACGGCGGGCATCCAACCTGTTCCTTCGCGGATGTATTGTTTCGTCTGGAGCAGCGCCTCGGCGTACGCACGCCGGTTGCGCGGCAAGAGCGATGTCACCCACGCATCGCAACACAGCTCAGCCTCGGCGCGCACGCGACCTCGAACCCACCACACCACAGGGTGCCACCAATAGAGGATACCGACGAACATCTCGGCCCATAACACCCAGTGGTCACGCCGCCGTACGTGCGCCAGCTCATGAAACAGCACCGCCCGGCGACCGGCGTCGTCAAGCTGGCACCACAACTTCTCGGGCAGAAGCAGCCGCAGACGGTGGTCGCACCAGACCATGGGTGAAACACAGCCATGGACCATAAACGTTTCAGGCACGCGCGGCAGTTCCAATGCCTCGGCCGCCTCCGACACCATACGTTTGACCGATCCGGGGGCCGCTGACGCCGAGCGGATCCGTCCGCGAAACCGGACGATGCGGACGGCTCCACACAGTGCCAAAAATGCTGCACCACCAATCCAAACGTCCGTCGGAACCGGTGGCAGGCGACCGATGGCATCTCGGATGCCCAGCATTGCCACAAGCCACTTGCTCCAGACATCGGATTTGGCCGTGCTGCGCGTATCAGGATGCACCGCTTCCGCGGCATAGTTCGGGGCTTCTTCGCTATCTGCAATGTGGGGCACCAAGACCGGAAGCGGTGTCGGCCTGCGAGGCCCCATATGCAAGTCGTCATTCCACGCTTCTGAAATCCTGTTTTCGGTTTGCGGACTTTCCGCGGGTTGAGGCTCGTAGGACAATGCCCCAGATCGAAATGCCTCGTCGCCGATGCCGACTCTTGGAGCGTACGTCTCCAACAGCAACGCATACGTGTCACAATCCGAAGGAACAACGGATTGCCCTCGTCCCGTCAACGGCTTTTTATGCCCGGATCGCTCGGTGCGTTTGACCGGTTTTTCACGGAGTCTCTGATCGGACCGCCTAATATGCTTGATCGGTCCTTCGCGAAGTAGGCCCGGTGGCCCGCTGGAGCCGATCGCCTGGGCGAGCATCTTTGGCGCATCCGGCTCCTGACGCGCGGCTAGTGCTTGCTCCTCGGATTCAGCACTATTGCTTGGCGCGCCAAGCGTGCGGGCCACCGGGCTCCGCGAAGAAGGAGGTAACGGGTCAGCTTCAGATTGCGGATTGGGGATTACGGATTGGAGATTGCGGATTGGGGATTGGGGTAGAAGCGGTGCCGCAACAAGCCATAGCAGCACGACCAGCCACAACGTGTGACGCGTCACGGGGCGGCAGGGCAGCCACCGGGTCACGGCTGCCACAAGCACAACGAGCGGGATCACCGCCAATGCGGTTCGCCACAGCAGGTCCGTTGGCAGGACGGCCCACATCTCCATACTGTTCGCTCCGTCCTCTAACGCCTTCGCCGTTTCGGTTGGGCGTCCAAACGCTCGATCAGCTCTTGCAGTTGCTCAACCTCATCGGGCGTAAACTGCTCCGTGCGAATAAGCTGCAAAACCAGCGGGCCCGCCGCGCCGTCGTACAACTGTTTGACCAGCGTTTTCAGCCGCGATCGTGTCACCCGATCCCGTGTGAGCTTCGCACGGTACACGTAGGCCAGGTCCGACTTGTCGCTCCTGGCGTAACCTTTTTGCTCAAGGCGGGTCAACAGCGTTTGGGCCGTCGTGTAGGCCACACGCCGACCGCAATCATGCAGGTGCGCCAACACCTGCCTCACCGTCGCAGGACCGTGGTCCCACAGCGTCTTGAGCACCTCCAACTCGGCGTTGCCCAGATCGTATTGCCTCTCGGCCATGGTTTATTTTTCCGCGAGCACTCGGTCTACTACATTTGTCGGAGGAATCCTACTACGTCTGTCGGAGGATGTCAACCCCATCCTTGACGAATTACGCGTCAGTTACAAGATCATACAAAGGACCGCCCCGATCGATTGCAGTGGATGTAGAGCGTAATTGTCAAATCACGTATGCCGAGCACCCGGCCGGTGTGACCTGGATTTCCTTCACACCTGGTGCCGAGGTCTCCTGCGTAAAACCTGCCGTCGGATGGGGCGCAGCGTCTC
>CAZJTP010000105.1:0-15267 GCA_964548955.1 uncultured Phycisphaeraceae bacterium | reverse complement strand
GGCACAAGCGGGCAGACATCGGTGGCGCCGAACCGTGGGTGTTCACCGTGATGCTTGCTCATGTCGATGAGTTCGGAAGCCTTCTTGACCGCTCGAGATGCCGCTTCGAGAACCGCATCTGGTGATCCGACGAAGGTTACCACGGTTCGGTTGGTCGCCTTGCCCGGATCGACGTCAAGGAGCGTCGCGCCCTCGACGGTTTCTATCTGGTCGGTGATCTGTTTGATTAAGGATAGATCGTTTCCTTCACTGAAATTAGGGACACATTCGATCAACTGGTTCTTCATTGGTTTTGGGTTCCTGAGCGTTAATTCGTCCGAAGCTTCCGGAGTTCCGCCCACCCGGTGGCGCGGCAATGACGGCTGCATCGTAATGGAAGACGCAGGCGCACGCGAGTGGTGAATTGAGAATCAAGGAAGGTGATTGAGGCGGGCGGTGCCGTGTGTTTCGTTCGCCGTCACCGCGTTGCGGGAGCGGTACAGCGTTGATGAATTCGCTCGACGAACGGGCATTGAGGCCTGGCGGCCCGCCAACGAAGGCACAGATCGGAGAGTCCCTCGATTTGTGCATCCGTTGCACGATCAGCCCAGTCGGCCAGGCGTGCGAGCACATTGTGGACGAGGGTGTTATGTTCCTCCTGAACCACCGCCGACACCTTGCTCACGAGCTCAAGCGCCGCGGTCGCCGCCACGGTCGGATGTTCCGCCTTTGCACTGGTCAGAGCTTGCTCAGCCAACGGATGCGCAAAGTTGTGACACTCTTTGGATTGCCGCCACAGCGCACAGATCGCGTGCCAATGCCGGCTCGCCTCCATCCACGGCATGCGATTCAACCGTCCGAGCAGTGCGCATTGTGTCGTGTTCAGTAGTTCGTCGACAAGGTCCTTTTCCCATTCGGCCTTGGGGCCGTTGAGGTAGTCTCTGGCAACTTCAAGCAGCTTGGCTGTATCGGTCTCGGGAATTGCATCGGTGTCGTTGTATATCCGGCCGACGCGTTCGCGCACGGTTCCATCGGTGTTTACGAACGCCCGCGAGGTACGGCGGGACAGGGTTGCGACATCGCCGCTCGTCCAATGACGCTCCACGAAGGACAGCCATGCGGACATTGGCGTTTCCGGTTCTTGCCCGAGTGCGGGATCGACATACTCCACCGGGCGGCCTGCAATACGCGACCTGGTCACATTGGGGTCATCGTGCAGGAGCAACAGACGGTGGCACCGTCCGATTGAAAATCGCATTCCCGTGCCGAACGAAATCTCCGCCCGCATCGGCCCCGGCACGCCCATGAGCAAGGCTTCCGCAATCTCGAGCCAACCGTCCACGACGTCGACGATCAAGCTCCGGTCGACCAGAAGAGCGTTGAGCACATAACTCCGCCACGCCGGATCGAGCGCGGCGTTCAGCGCAACTGGAGACACTTCGCCGGCGGGCTTCGTGATCGGAAGTTCCAGCTCGGGCAGGACGGGCGGCGGCTTGAGCTGGGGAGAGGAAAGTCCCGCATCGACCATCGCCCGCAGCACGGCGAACGGGTTGTATTGGCACCGCGGAAAGTCGTTCTTGTCAAAAACCAGATTATGCGTGTAGACGCGCTGTCCGCCGCGACCCGTGTGTTCGGCACCGGCGTAGCAGGAAAGGGCCACGCAAAGCCGTCCTCTGGGCAAGGAATAGAAGGCGGCCCCAAGGACATTCGTGAACGTACCCGGTGTGTTGTCGGTGGGCGGACACAACGCATCGTGGGACGGCGAGGATCGCGTAATCGCCTGCTTCTCGTCGGGGCGCAGGTGTCTGCTGGCGGCGATGATCCGATAACCCTCGCCCAGGGGTGTTCGGATCGACGTGAAGATGGCCTGATCGCAAACGAGATTCGTTTCGGACATCATCTTGTCATCTCCCTTCCCCGTGCTCGTGGCTTACCGGCCGAGCTTCGATAGAACCCATTCGAAGGGCTCCAGAATCCCGCGAGGCGCAATGTGCAGCGGATAGGGAATGACGTTCTCGGATTCGTCGGTGCCATAGCCGAGGGCGCCGACGACACTGGTGGCGAAGAAGTCGAAGCTCTCGAAGCGGCTCTCGCACATATTCCACAGCCGGTTGAGATTGGTCCTGGCGAACCCGCGTGGATCGTCGAAAGACTCGGGACAGTAATCGGCCTTGGACAAAACCACGCCGATCGGCGTGCTCAGGCGCTCCTCGCGTCGGGAGACCAGGACGCCGTCCAGATAGCTCATCAGCTTGAGGGCGAAGAAGTCGGGCTGCGGGGAGCCTGCTCCCGCCAATGCTGCGTCGACGAGCAGAATGGCGCCGGCACTTTTTTCGAGCAACGAACGGATGACGGCGAAGGTGTTCGGTGAAGCGACCTCCGCCGCAATGGCCTCGCCGGCCATGTCCGGCATGACCAGATCATAGATTCTCGCATTGCGCTTGTGTCGCGAGACCTGGTAGTAGGCCCAGTGCCAGTCATCAACCTCCATTGCCGTTTTGGGTGGGAACTGTCGCGCAGCGAGGTAGCTGATGACGTTGTGCTGGAGATTGACCGAGTAGGCGCCTTTGGGGATGGCTTCGAAGTCCTCAGCGCGCTTGGAGAGCATGTCGAGCAGCATTCCGAGATAGACCGTCTTGCCGACGTTGCTGTCGCCGATCACGGTCACGATACACGGGTCGCGTTCCTGGGAGAGAGCTTCCTGAATCAGCGCCATCGGCGCCCCGCAGGTGCCGCATACAAGTGCATCCGCCTGATTCTGCTGCTCACAGATCAGACACGGAAGCGTCGTTGGGCCGGTAGAAGTTGAAGCGGACATCGTAGTCACGAAACCATCCCCTTCGTGTTAGTCGCCGTTCATCCAGCTTGCATCAGTAAGGTCCATCGCACAGCGAAACCCGGTGTTGTGGGATCGTGCGAGCGCGAGCTGTCCCGTCCGAAAATAATTCGTCGCTTGGGTCTCGAAATACGTGTCAAACGCGCCACCGCGGGTAACGTGCATCGGCATCTCGCCGACGATCGGCCGCCCGTAGTCGTCCATGATCGCGTATTCCGTGTCAGTCCACTCCCAGATGTTCCCCACCAGTTGACGTACCTGATTCGGCGCCGCGCCATTTTGGTATTCGTGGACCGGGACCGTCCCAGCCAGGCGGGACGACCAGACGTTGCACCGCGTGTTATCCATCGCATCTCCCCACGGGAAGCGACGCATCATGTCCGTGGAGCTTTTGATGTGCCACGATGCCGCCATTTGCCATTCAGCCTCTGTGGGCAGCCGCTGTCCGATCCACAAAGCGTATGCCTGGGCTTCATACCAGCTAACTCCGACCACGGGGTGATCGGCAAGTCGTGCATCATGGCGACCGTTCCGCCAGAACCGCGGTCCGGGCTGGCCCGTCGAGTCCTTCAACTCGATCAGGTGAGGCCAGATCTCCTCCGGCCAGTATTCAAGTGTGTCGTATCCCCCGGCATCGGCGAATTTCTGAAAGCGGGCGTTGGTGACGCAGTGGACATCCAGTAGAAACGGCGCGAGCTCGACATCCTCCTCGGGCGAGCCGGGTTGATCGGTCAGCGTCTGGCTGATGGTGACACTCCCGGTCGGCACGAGCGCCATGCAGTGTTCAAGTTCCTGCTTGGTTTTGTCAATGACGGCCTCGCCACCGGGATGGTCGCACCACTTTGCGTGTTCGCGAAGGATGACGTTCCAGCGACCCTGCTGGAAAAGGCGTTTAAGCGGGTCGTTGTCCAATGTCTCACTCGGCGCGGCGTCAAATTCGGTAGCGGGTGTTTGCGAAGACGGAGGTTCGTTTTTGTGTCGGGCCCGTCCCGAGACGGCACGGCTCTCCGACTTGTCGCGCGAGAACAGTTTTAAGGCCATGTTAGTGCTCCGAAAGCAAAGCGTCCTGTTCGCGAAGGATCAGACTCCGATCGCCTTCCGCTTGGCGTCACGGCGGAGCTTGCGAAACTGATCGACCGTTCCGCAGGCGGCGGGTTTGGGTACGTGCTGCCGCGCGGTTTCCACGGGCGCGGATAGATTGGCTGGGATTTCTTCGCCCGTCGGGAGCGGCACAGCAATCGGCTTCGCGGTGCCCAACCGCTCCAGCAACTCGTCGCGTTGGGTGGCCACTTCCTGCTGATCCCTGGCAAGCTGAGCCTGCATGATGCCCAGCGCCTCCCGTGTCGTAGCCAGTTCCGCCGCGTGGGCATCAAGTTCCCGCGCCCGAGCGTCCAGTTCGTGAGTCTTCGATTCGAGCTTCACCTTTTGAGATTCAAAATGCTGAAGCTGTTGCTCAAGACGCTGCTCGGCACCCTTCAGGGTCTTCTCGCTTCCGGCCAGTTTCTGAACAGCGGCTGCCTGGGCTTGTTGTTGCTCGTTCAATCGGCGGACGTTGGCCTCGAAATCCCGCTGTAGAACAGCCAAGGAGGTCCGATCCTCTTCAATTTGCTTTCGCGACATCTCATTGGTGGACCGTTGCTGCTCGATGGCGGTGGTCGCCCGACCGAGTTCCGTGAACTTCGCTTCAAGCTCTTCACGTAGCTGGGCCAGTTCCGTCTGGCATCGCGTGAGTTGCTCGCGTTCGGCGTGAATGCCTTCGCGTTGGGTCTGCAGCTCATTCGCGTCGCGCTCAAGCTGATCCTGCGCCGTCCGCAGTGTGCTGAGTACCTCTGCGCTTAGCCGACGGACCCGGCCCGGGTCAGGCACCGCAGCAGTAAGTTCATTGGATCGGCGTATGCTCAAGGATGATATCCTTCGGGATCATGTCCCGTATTCAGCCGGTGTCGGTATGAGCGGCTTCCATGCCGAACTCAGCGTTCGTCCCGGACACCGGATGGCCTGAAAGATCCACCGATCCTCAATCGACCGGCTACACAAGCCTACAATACGGGGCGGCCTCACGGCGATCCTGCTTTGAGCCCTTCACGGAAGATATGTATCAAACGCGGGTACATCAATTGCCGGTTCTTCTCGGACATAAGAGAACTTTCGAGAAGACAAGTAAGGTTACCGGACATGCGGCCGTCCATCAGCTTAATTCTCACGCGGTGGCGCGGTTGACAATGTAGACTCGTTTTAGACGCCGGACCCGGAACTTGGAGCGATCTCCACCGGCGACCGGCGCCGGTTTCGTGTGCACTGCGAGTGTCGCGGATCGTCCGTGGCCGTTGTGGACGGGTTGCAACCGCGTGAGCGGGGCGGACGACGAGAAACAAACCGATGGTCAAATCCACCGTAAGTGGCGATACGCTCGTCGCCGTAGACGCGGCCATTGATGCGCTTGAGCGCGGACTGAATGACCACGAGAAGCAGCTCGGCGCGTGGTCGGAGGAGGTCCACGAGCAGTATGAGAGTCTGACAGCCACCCAGAATGAGCACGCCGCGTCCTGTGCCCGTGAACTGGATGATCGCTCCGCCCGGATCGAGTCCGAGCGGAAGGAACTCGACAAAATCGCACAAGTCTTGGAGCGTCGGACGGGTGAGTTGGAGGCCCACAGCGCCGAACTGGAAGCGCGGTCAGCGGAGTTGGACGCACGCACGGCGCAGAACGATGAGCGGGATAAGAGGCTCGCCGACCTTACGGAGCAACTGGTCGAGCGTAAGCGCGCCGTAGCCGAATCGGAGCAGGCTGCGCACGACGAGATCGCGACCCAGCAGAAGGCTCTCGCTCGGACGCAGCAGGCGCTTGCCGACGACCGCGAGAAGCTCGATCAGGCAATCGCCGACCTTGAGAAGAGGAATGACACGGTAGCGGCACGAGAGACGATGCTTGCCGAAAGCGAGGCGTCTCTGGCAAAGCAACTCACGGACCTGGAGCGTCGATCTAAGAAGGCAAAGCAGTGGGATACGAGCCTTGCCGACCAATCGCAAGAACTGCGAGATGCCGAGTCTTCGCTTGCTCGGAAACGCGATGAGCTGGAGCAACACACCGCGGCGATCCAGGAGCGAGAGCGTCGCCTCGAGGACCGGGAGCGGGAATTCGCCAAGGTGGCGCAGCAGCGCATAAACGAACTCGACGCACAACAGGAAACACTGACATCAGCCGAGCAGGAACTCGCCCGACGCCGCGAGCAGACCGAGGATCAACGTAAACAGGTCGAAGCTAGGCGCGCGGAAATTGAAATCCAGAGCAAAAACGCCGAGAAGCTCGATGCGGAGCTTGCCGATCGAGCGGCTCAGCTTGACAAGGGATCGGCCGCCATCGAGGCGAAGCAAGAGGAGCTTGCGCGGGTAGCTCATCAGCAGCAAGAGCAAAAGCAATCGTTGGTCGAACTCAGAGAACGTCTGTCCACCGAGCACGAAAGTCTGGAAGAGAAATCGGCTGCTTTGGCTTCCGAAGAGGCCGATCTGGTCGAGCGCGCCGCCGCGCTGGACGAGAAGGAACACGCGCTGACCGCGCGTTCCACCCATTGCGAAGAGCTGGAAGGACAGCTCGCCGCCCACCGCAACGAATTGGAGCAGCAAGCCACCGATCTGGAGGCACGTGTCCGCCGGCAACAAGACGATGCCGGCCGGCTTCAGGAACGTCAGCGCGAACTGGATGAGCGCGTCGCCGAATTCGAGGAGCAGCAAAATGCCGCACTGGCCGAGTTGGAGAAGCAGCGCAGCGACTTAGTTGCTCAACAGGGTGCTCTGAACGCCGATCACGAGGCGTTTGAGGCGGAGCGTGCGCAGGCAACGGAAGTATTGGCAGCCGATCGTGATGCGCTGGAAGAGCAGCGACGTACACTCGAAGAACGCGCGCAACATGACCGGGCCCGCTCTGCCGAACTTGAGGATGAAAAAAAGCGTCTCGATGAGCAGTTAGCAGCGCTGGATACACGCACTCGTGAGCAGCAAGAAGCGGCTGAGCAATTGGAACTGCGCGAGCGGGAGTTGAGCGAGCAAACCGCCGCGTCCGAGGAGCAGCAAAGCGTCGCACTTGCCGAGTTGGAGCAACAGCGCAACGATCTGGCCGCCCAATATGAGGCTCTTAAAGCCAGTCGCACAGCAGCCGAGGCGGAACATGCCCAGGCGACCGACGCTCTAGCAAGCGACCATGCCGCGCTGGAGGAAGAGCGCCAAATCCTCGAAGAGCGGGTGGATCGAGAGGATGCTCGGGCTGCGGACCATGAGCATGAACACGTCCAGCTTAATGAGCGCGCCGCAGAGCTGGATGCACAAGCGTTCCAGCAGGAGCAACTCGCGGAGCAGTTCCAACAGCATCAGCGTGATGTGAACGAACGGTATGCTGCGTTCGAGGAGCAACATCGCGCCGCGCAAGCGGACCTGGAAAAACAGCGCAGCGATCTGGCCGCGCAAGTTAAGGCGTTTGAATCCAGACTCGCCATGGGAGAGTCACAACATGCTGAGGCTGATGGCGCGTTAGCAGCCGCTCGTGCGGCCCTGGAGCAGGAACGGCGTGATCTCGAGGAGCGAACGTCCAAGGAGGATGCGCGGGCCGAGGAGTATCAGACCGAAAAGGCACGTCTTGACGAGCAAGCCGCCGCACTCGACGCTCAGGCACAGACGAATGATGAGGCTCAAAAGGCCGTCGAGGAACAACGAGCGCGACAGGAACAACAAGAGGCTGAACTGAAGCAACGACAGACGACGTTGGACAAGCGCGAACGAGAACTGCAGCACTCATTGCAACAGCTTCGAGCCGAACAGCAACGCGTCCGCTCCGGCGGTAAGCAGGCGGAGGCGGGATTGGTCACTATAGATTTGCAGCGCCAGGAGCTCAATGCTCAAGAGGTCGCCCTTGCCGAGCGAAGTGCGCAGCTCGAAGAGCGCGATGCAGAGGTCGAGCGTGCAATGCAGGAGTTTGAGTGTTCGCGCGCCGAGCTGGAGGATCGTCGTAATGAGTTCGAGCAGCAACAGAAGACACATGAGGAAGCGGCTCGTGCATTGGAAAAGCAGGCTGCGGAATTGCACGGTCATCGGCAGGAGTTGGCTGGGCGTGAAGACGAACTCAACTCACGACAAGCCAGGCTCGACTCCGAGTTGGACAGCCTGAATCATCAGAAGGCCGCCATCGAAGAGACACAAAAAGTCACAGCCGAGTCGGAAGAAGTCTACAAGAGCGAGGCAGCTGCGAAGCACGCCGAACTGGAAGCGCTGCAACAGCAATTCGAGTCGGTCCAAACCGACAAACAACGACTCGAGCAATCCCTTCGTGAGGTCGAAGGAATACGGGATCAAGAGACACGGGCCGCTACCGAAGCACGTGCCTGTGTGGACGAGTTGGCGGCGCAACTCGAAAAGGATAAGGCCCAGACTGCAAAACGTCTTACGGAAACCGAGAAGCGCGAGGAGGAGGCACTGGCCCGGCTGGAGAAGATTGAAGCCGAACGCAGTGTTGAGGCAACCCGCGATAACAATGACACGGCGACGGCCGACAGGCACGCTTGCCACACGGCGATCGCGCAGTTCTGGGCGGACTACGACGGGGCTGCGCCTGCGCCGGATCAGGCCGAGCCCGCCGAGGAAGCCGTGCCGACCGATGCGCCTGTGGACAATGCCGATGAGCAAACGCCTGATGAAAAAGCCGGGGGTGGCAACAGTGCGCTTATCCCAGAGGACGAACTCTCCCCTACCGAAACACCGGGCGAAACCGATGAACCGATCGACTATGACGTGGATAGCCAGGCCTCTGCGATGAAAGCGGCCCTGGCGGCTGCTCGCGCCGAGATCGAGTGTGCGGACGACGAGCCGCCGCCTGGCCTGTCCACCGGCGTCCAGACGCAAGTCTCACCGAAGTCGAAGGCCGACGGGGCAGCATCCGAGCTTGCCGATGACCTGCTCGCTACTCCGAAGGTCGATGACGAGGTGCAAACTACGAAGAGCGACTCACCGCCGCCCGATCTCGAGCCAGAAGTAGTCGCCAAACTGAAGATGCTCCGACGCCTGAATCCCAACCGGTCATACGAGGAACTCCTCGCCCAGATCAACACGGACGGAGCCAGCCAGACCGCGATCTCACAAGTGAAGAAGAAGAAGTGGTTCGGACGCAAGTAAACCGCGAGAGTGTCGCCACCTAGTCACTGAAGGCTCCTGAGCAGATATACGCCGCCGTTGACCATCCTGTGTTCCGTCAACATGCGATCCGCTAGGCTGGCGCCGACACCGCCCGGTTCTCATGTTCCTTCGCGCCGAGACGCTCCGTGCTGCGAGTAAGCAATGCCCCCTCCGACCACGGCCTATGAGCTGGCAGCCGGACTAAGTCTTCTGAACAACATAGGCTTTGAAATACACGTCCAACCACTCCGCAGGATATCGGTCTGCCAAGAACTCATAGTCCTTAAGTGGTGTGAAACCGCTGTGGGCAAGGAGTTTCCGAATATGTCCATCGCTGTGCCGGTGCATGCCAACAGCCATTTCTTCATTCGGTTGATCGGAATCTCCGGAGATACGGAAGACATACTTGGCCTGCTGTCCGTGCTTTTGCTCTTCCACACTGAAGCCAAAGATGCCGTGCGGCTTGATGACACGGGCCGTCTCTTGAAAAACCGGTGTCAAGTCCGCGAAGAAATTCAGCACACCAAGGGAAATGACGTGATTGAACGAACTCGCCCGATAGGGATAAGGTACGTGTTGCAGATCATGTTGGGTGAGTTGGGCTGCAAAGTCCTTTGCCGCACACATCTCCAGCATTTGTCTTGAGCTGTCGAAGCCGGATATCCGGAGACCCGCTTTGTGGAACAAGATTGACGCAAGACCAGTACCGATTCCTATATCGAGCAAACTCTCACCGGGTTCGACGAACTCGTACATCAAGCCAAACAGGACTTCGTGACCGTGACAGCCATGTTCGGCTACCTGCTCATCGTAGTAAGGTGCGTCCTGGTTATGGGTACTGTCGGTGCTTTCAAGATTCACTGGCCAGCCTCCCTTGGACTGAAATCTCGATTGCCATTTGTCACAGTAGGTGGGATTATGGTTCAGCGATCTCTACTACTCTGCAATGCATCACAGAGGTCCTCCTCGCACATTCCGGTACGCATTATTTATCGACCGGAACAACACACCGGAATCCTACCCAATGTATGCTACGGGACCAAGGCGACCGGCGGGCACGCGCACCTTGTATTCACTCCGTACTTACTCGAACTCCTCGAGTGCTATGCGCCTGGCAAGTGCACGCGCTTTGAGGAAGCGGACCAGCCGGCTGTACGCCTGAACCATGAAAACGATCATGATGACACCGAAGACACCACCAAGGATCAATCGACCCTGGTCCACGGTCTTGATCCCGCCCCTGATAAGCACAAATGCGACAGGAGCGCACAGAAGCACGGCAGCAACGTCGCTGGCAGGGAAGTAGGTTTCGTGAGGCATGAAAATGCCCTTCATCTTCAGAGGGCGGGCATTGTATTGGTTTCCACACTCCGGGCACGTGTGGATGTAGGGCAGCATGCGAAGGTTATACCCGCAGTTGCCGCAGTAGACCGACACGGTGATGATACGATTCTTGTACTGTTCATCCGCGAGGCGTTCCATATCGTAACCGGTCAGGGCCATCCCGCGTTGCTCCGTGGTCACTTCGCGAACATTGCCTCGATAAACACGGCCGGATCGAATGGTTCGACATCGGCCGGTGTCTCGCCGAGCCCGACAAACTTAACCGGGACGTTAAGCTGGTCACGGATCCCGACGACGATACCACCCTTGGCGCTGCCGTCGAGTTTCGCCAGAAAGATTCCCGTCACCGAAACGTGCTCGGAGAACTGCCTTGCCTGATTCACGGCGTTTTGCCCGATCGTCGCATCCAAAACCAGCAACACCTCATGCGGCGCACCGGGAACCTTCTTCTCCACGACTCGCTGAATTTTGCCAAGCTCCCGCATGAGATGCTCTTGGGTGTGAAGCCGTCCGGCGGTGTCGATCAACAGAACGTCGGCGTTGCGGGCCGTCGCCGCCTCGCACGCGTCGTACGCCACCGCACCCGGATCGGCGCCTTGATCGTGTTTGACGATCTGCACGCCGATCCGCTCGGACCAGATGCTGAGCTGCTCGACGGCGGCGGCGCGAAACGTGTCACACGCACCCAGAATCACGCGCTTGCCCTGATTCGTGAAATAGTGACCCAGCTTCGCGACGCTCGTCGTCTTCCCCGAGCCGTTGATGCCGCTCACCAGAACCACGGTTGGTCCCGTTTCGGCGAAGTGCACCTGTCGATCCGACTCCGGCCACATCGCGATGATGTGCCGCTTGAGATACTCGGTAACCTCTTGCTCCTCGGTGATCTCACCGTTCTCCCAACCGGACTGCACCACATCGATAAGCTTCTGAGTCGTGGGCGGACCGAAATCGGCGGTGAGCATCGTATCTTCCAGCCGCGAGATCGTATCCTGATCAATCTTCCGCCCCAGCCGCAATACGGACCGGAAGCCGGACGTTACTTTCTCTCGCGTGCGCGACAGGCCCTTCTTGAATCGATCAAACAGTCCCATCAGTCGATATCCCTCCGCCGCCGTTGCAGTATTCCCATGATGGTGTCCAACACACCGTTGATGAAACGAGGCGAATCCTTCCCACCGTATTCGCGACCGATCTCGATGGCCTCATCGACTGCGACCTTGGGCGGAACCTTGTCACTGAGCATCTCCACCACGGCGACCCGCATGATGTTCCGTTCGACGGGCGAGATTCTTGACAGATCCCACTTCGTCACCGCCGCCGTGATGCGGTCATCCACGGGCTCGCGCTGCCGCCACAACGCTTGGACCAACTCCTTTGCGTAGTCGGCGGTGGCGCCGGATGCGTCGTGAGCCGTCAGAAAGTCGTCCAGTTCATCCGGCGATTCGTCCTTCTGTACGTCCCATTGACAAAGCGCCTGCATCGCGACGATTCGGGATTGGCGGCGATGGTGGGACATGGGACGTTACGGCTGCGCCGATCCGCCGAACGCGGCCTTGAGCAGACTGGTCAACTCGATGGCACTAAGCGCTGCGTCCACTCCCTTGTTTCCCGCCTTCGAGCCCGCCCGCTCAACGGCCTGCTCCAGCGTATCGGCGGTAATAACGCCAAACGTGGTCGGCACGCCGGTGTCGAGGCCTACGTGCGCGATTCCCTTGGCCGCCTCGGCCGCAATGAACTCGAAGTGAGGCGTCTGCCCGCGGATGACACAACCCAGACACAGCACCGCATCGTACGAGCCAGACTCCGCCAGTTTCTTAGCCATAAACGGCAGCTCGAACGCGCCGGGCACGTAGACACACGTGATGTTCTCCGGATCACACCCGTGTCGTTTCAGCGCGTCGATCGCCCCGCTCAGTAGCTTCGACGTGATGAACTCATTAAACCGGCTAACAACGATCGCAAACCGCTGGCCGTCAACGGCCAGTTGTCCGTGTAGTTCATGAGGCATATCGGCACCGTCCTTTCACTACTCTGCACAGGTCTGAGCCGCCGGCTTTGACCGGCGCGGAACTAAGCGAGGGTTGAAACCCACGGCTCGGCAAGCTCCGGCTCAGGGTACGATGGGCACACCTCTTAGTCAACCGGCGGCGTACCTTGCAACTTGCCGCTCGCGTGGCGTTATATCCCAGCTTTTGTCTAGCTCCTGCGTAGCAGGTAGAATGCTCTGCGATGGTCGAGAGACGCGAGAAGGTAATCGTCGCGATGAGCGGCGGTGTGGATTCCAGCGTGGCAGCCTGTTTGCTCGTTGAGCAGGGCTATGACGTGATGGGACTGTTCATGCGCGTCGGCGTGGATGAGCCGGCGCCTTCCCGCGATAGACAGACTGGAAAGTCGGTCCCACAGGCGAAGTCGGTCCCACGACCTCACGAAGACCAGCTTGAGCGAGCCGCGGGCTTTAGCCCGCGCGGATCGTCAAACAACGCGGCGGCGTCATCGTTTATCGTGGGACCGCGCGAGCCGAATCATACGGCCCGAAGTCACCAGGTTTGTTGCAGTGCAACCGGCACAGCCGACGCCCGGTTCGTGGCTGGAATGCTCGGCATCCCGTTCCACGCGCTGGACTTCCAGAGCGACTTCGATTGGATCATCGACTATTTCGTTGACGAATACGTCCGCGGCCGCACGCCCAATCCCTGCGTTGTCTGCAACAACCGGCTCAAGTTCGGCAGGCTTGTCGATTACGCCGATGCCGTGGGTGCGAAGTACATTGCCACAGGTCACTACGCCCGGATCGGGAAGCGAAGCGGCTGCAACGTGCTGATGCGCGGTTGCGACCCGCAGAAAGACCAATCTTACGTGCTTTACGGCCTCAACCGAGCGATCCTTGACCGGGTGATGTTCCCCGTCGGCGAGCTGACCAAGAGTGAGGTTCGGAGAATCGCAGCACGTTTCGATCTGCCGAATCGCGACAAGCCCGACTCGGTCGAGATCTGCTTCGCGCAGGATCGCGATTACGCCCGTGTTATCCGTAAGCGCCGCCCCGACGCATTTGTCGAGGGTGACGTGCTCGATTGGGACGGCCGCGTGATCGGACGCCACAACGGCATCGCCCAGTATACGATCGGACAGCGCCGGGGTCTGGGGATTGCAGCCGGCAAGCCGATCTACGTCACACGCCTCGATGCCGCCAGCAACACAGTGACCATGGGTGACGGTGACGCGCTACTGGCACGGAGCCTGGTCGCAGATCGCGTCAACTTTCTCGTGGACGTACCGGACGGGTCGTTCCGCGCCCAAGTCAAGATTCGCTATCTGCACAAGGCCGCACCTGCCACGGTCGAAAAGCTCAGCGGTGGTAAGGTGCGTGTCGTGTTTGACGACTCCCAGCGGGCGATCACGCCCGGCCAGGCCGTGGTTTTCTACGATGGCAACGTGGTCGTCGGCGGCGCCTGGATCGAACAAGCGGAAGTGGATTCGCCAAGCGACACACCGTGACATCTAGGTAGCTGTCCTGGATTTGTCCCGGTTTTACGCGGTTTACGCTGTTTCGACGTTTTGTAATTTTGGACGTTTCGACTTTTCAACGTTTGGAGTTGACGCTATGGCCGGTGAAGGTGGTTGGTATTACGTCAAGGGCGGACAGACGATCGGGCCGGTGTCGCACGAGGACCTGATCCAGGCGCTTCCCTTGTCGGGCGGGCCGCAAACCCTCGTATGGGGACCCGGGGTGCCGGAGTGGACCGAGGCCAGGCACGTTGTCTCGCTCGGCATGGGGACTGCGCGCGCCGCAGCTCCACCGCGCGTACCCACGACGCGCACCGCGGACGAGATCAATTACGAGTTGCACGGAGACGACATGCAGTTCGTGGAGGTCACGCTCGATCCCGGCGAGGTCGTGGTGGCGGAGGCCGGAGGGATGATGTACATGTCCGACGGCATTGAAATGCAAACCGCATTCGGCGACCCGAGCAAGCAGCAGGGTTTCTTGGGCAAGCTCTTCGACGCCGGCAAACGCATGGTCACGGGCGAGTCGCTTTTCTTGACCACCTTCGGCGCCGCCGGCAACAAACGGGAACAGGTGGCCTTTGCCGCGCCATATCCGGGGAAGATCATCCCCATGCACCTCGATGAGCTGGGCGGTGAGCTGATCTGTCAAAAGGACGCGTTCTTGTGCGCCGCACGCGGCGTGCAGATAGGAATCGCGTTTCAGAAGAAGATCCTCGCCGGTCTGTTCGGTGGTGAGGGTTTCATCCTTCAACGACTGACAGGCGACGGCATGGCGTTTGTTCACGCGGGCGGAACGATTCACCGGCGGGACCTAAAGGCCGGTGAAACCTTGCGGCTCGACACCGGGTGTCTGGTCGCCTTTCAGCCGTCGGTTGACTATGACATTCAGATGACCGGGGGGATCAGGAATTCCATCTTCGGCGGCGAGGGCCTGTTCCTTGCCACGCTGCGAGGTCCTGGGACGGTCTGGATGCAGTCATTGCCGTTCACGCGGCTGGCTGGACGCATCCTGGCCAACGTCGGACCGAAGGGCAAAGGCGAAGGCTCCGTTCTCGGCGGCCTGTCCAACCTCTTCGAAAGCCGGAACTGAACGGGGTACGATGCCGAGTCTATCGCGCTGGTCCATCGTGCCAAAGGAACCGGGCGTGGGTAAAACGCATCTGGCCATCGCGTTGGGACGTGAAGCCTACCGACGCGGGCACAAAATCCGTGTCTTCACGGCCCCGGGTCTGGTGAACACCTACACCGAGGCCAGGGAAGAACGCCAAGTGCTTCGGTTGATGAAGCAGATCCGCCGTAACGATCTGATCGTCATCGACGAGCCGATGATCGGCCATCGATTTTCGACCGCGTCTCCATCGAGGATGCATCCAAGCGGCCAGTTGGTTTCACATCTAATGGTGTGTTCTCGATCACGCACAAGGAACGGGATAAGGCCCTCC
>CAZJTP010000104.1:0-15390 GCA_964548955.1 uncultured Phycisphaeraceae bacterium | reverse complement strand
CCGGACAACTTCCACCGTTACCCGACACCAACATTGCAGACGGCTGAAGAGTTACGTTTCATCAACACGCCAATATACTACTGGTTTTTCAAAGCCTTCAAAAGTATTTCCAGTAACTGTTACAGGATGGTCTGGATCAAAACCACTTCTAATAATAACTCCTCTTTGTTGTTCTCCAATTCCTCTTTTAAAATCGCAACCATAAATTGTGTTGTTTCCTGAATCCACGAACCAAAGAGGTTGGGAGTTTTCTTCCGTGCCTCTGAAACCTGCATTATTGCATGTTACATCAACATTACTTGTTTTTAGTTTATAGCTGTTCCAAACAGGAGGTCTGTATATCCCTACTGTGCCATCATCGTGACCGTTAAAGACGATCGTCTCTCCTGCAACAGGACACGGTTCACCGTACGGGCCCCCGCCGTTGGCAGCACATGAAGCTGGATCGAGATAATCGTTCACGTCTTCAAACGTCCAGGGCGTCGTAGCGTGGTTGATTGGGTAGATGTTCCTCTCAGCAGATTGTGCTTGAACAGCCTGGCATGCAACGGCGATGATGATCAGGAAAGGTGATAGGTGTCGCGGATGGCTGCGTACAACCCCTGACAGGTCGAACCTACGTCGTGCTAGCGTTGACATGCCGATTCCTCCATCGAAGCGAGACAGGTGGCCGGAGGCGAGTACAGGAAGCACAGGCTCCCGTGAGATGACCAGGATCGCTTCTCCTGCCGGTGCCTTCGGTCACCCAGGCGACCCGTCTCCCGCGACGCTAACGGCTCACTGAACGTCTGTAAGCCGGCATTTCCCATTTATCAAACCCTCAAGCCGCCATCTTACCAAGGCTGGCCACCCGATTCAAGCGAGAACGGGCTCTGCCGCCCCATTTTCCGGCGTCCCCACGGCCTCTCCGGCGCCTCCAAGCGACCCCCAACCGCCCGATCGGCCTCCATGCGGGCGGCGGCCGGAACCACCTAACCAGACCCCACCGCGACAAGTCTACACATACCGACCTGAAATAGTCCGGCGTACGATCCGAATCTACCAGAAGGTGGATGTATCGTCAGTAGATATGTGTTGGCGCTTCCTCTCGAGCACTGGTATGCGCGGGCAGAAATCGCCAGCAACGTGGTCACCACAAACTTATGGGAGGCTGATAGATGTCTGCAATAGCACGGTTTACGCTAATTCTGCCGGGGCTGCTCATCCTGCTCGGCGGCACAACGGAGGTGGTCCGGGGCGACTCGGCACGGAACAGGTTTTACAAGGCTTATTACTTGGAGCAGGCTGATGCGGATTGGGGTGCCGCAGCCAAGCTGTACGAGAAGGTGGTCGACGACAGCAGCGCGGATCGTGACCTTCGGTCGCGGGCTGAGGCCCGCCTGGCCGCCTGCCGGGAAGAGATCGCCAGCAGCGACTTCGCCAAGCTCATGCCACCCGAGGCGTGGGCCTATGTGGAGATCAAACGCCCCGGCGACCAGCTTGTGAAGCTGCTGGACAAACTCGGCCTGCTGGCGAAGGCGGATCAGGTTCTGGCCGAAGGTGAACGGCGAGTTGCGATCAGTCCCACTCTGGTCAAGGAGGCATTGGGCATCCGCGGCGCAGCTGTGGCGATCACCGGATTCGACATGCGGAACCAGATTCCGCATGGTGTGCTTGTCTTTCATCCCGGCGATCTGGAGATAATTCGCGCCCTGCTCGAGACGGGTTTGCCCATCGGCGGTGAGGTCGTCGAGCCTATCGGGGGATTCCCAACCTACAACATCGAGGGTCAGGCCTTTGTCACTCTCACGTCCAAACTGGTGATCGCCAGCGCACACCGCAGCCAGATCAAAGGTGTAATAGACCGCCTCAACGGCACCAAGACTCGGTCGATGGCCACAAATCCCGCCCTGGCGGAAGTCATAAAGGAACGGGACGATGCGCTGCTGCTTTTCTTTGTCAACGCCAAGGCGATGATGCCCATGATCAAACCCATGATCGCCGCCGGCGCCATGGCCAGCCGCGAGATGGCTATGGCTCAGACACTGCTGGACATCGACAGCTTCAACTCGCTGGCGGGTCGCCTCGGCGTCAGTGATGATGGCCTCTTTCTCGACCTCGGGTTGCGTCTGGATGAGGGGCACCGCAACCTGGTCTTCAACTTCTTCCGCACCCCGGCCATCAATCCGGAAACGCTCAAGTCCGTGCCAAGCGGCGTCGCAGCCGTTCTGGTGGGTGCGCTCAACGATGCCGCATCACGCTACAGCTCCAATCCCGCCGGTTCCACGGACCGCCCGCCGGTCGTGACCGCCCTGGACTTTGGCCGCGAGATCTTCGCCAACATCACCAGCTTCGCCGTCTTCGCCCTACCGCCGGACGGCTCGCCGCGGACGGAAGGCGGCCCGCCTATTCCGGACGTGGGCGCCGTGATGACGGTGAACGATCCAGCCAAGTCGGAGGCACTCTGGATACAAATGCTGGGTATGGCGGCATTCGCCAGCGGGGCCCCTGTGAACGAGGCTCCGTCCGACACAATCGACGGCACGCTTGTTCGCAGCTATCAGTTCCCCGACGGTGTCACGATCTACTTCGCCACGTCGGACAATGACGTGCTGATAGGCTCGAGCAAGGCAGCCATCGTCGGTTCAATCCAGGCGAAGAAGAAGGGCCGGTCAATCCTCACGGACGATGCGTTCGAAGCAAGCCTGGAACGTCTCACGCCGGACAGCACAAAGGCGTTGTTGATCCACGCCGGTCGGTGCACGGCCATCGCCAAACATTTCATGTCCGAGCGTGAATTGGCGGAAGCCGCGCCTGCTTTTGCAATGCTCTCCGATACGTCCGCGTCGATCATTGAGGATCACTCCGGTGAGCTGTTCCGCACGTCGGCAATGGTAACCGGGATTCCCGATGTCGGCGATTTCGTAGCCAAGATGATCACCTCGGAGGTCCGCAAAGACCAAGGACGGAAGCATCTAGCCCACGCGAAAAAGGCCGGTAAATGGGACGAGGCCTTGGAGGCGATTAACTCGCAGCTTCGTGAACAACCGGGGAATCTCGAGCTGGTCAAGGCCAAGTTCGACGTACTGGCGACGGGTAAGAAGGATCGTGACGCTGCACTGGCATTCGCTGACAGTGTCTACGACAAGGTCAAGGACAACGCCACCGTGTTGAACAACCTGGCCTGGTCCTTGCTTACTGAGAAGAAGTTTGGTGATACCTATAGTGAGTTAGCCATGAAGCTGTCCAAGCAGTGCAACGAGCTGACCGACTATGGCAACTGGATGTTCGTAGACACGCTTGCCCTGGCCAAGTTCAAGACCGGGAACGCCGAGGAGGCCGTCAAGTTCCAGAAAAAGGCCATCGAGCTCTGCGGGGACTGCTGGGGACTAAGCGACATGAAGAAGACCGTCGCCCGGTTCGAAAGCGCTTGTGAGGAATAACGGCAGCAAGATGTTCGCCCACCGTTGTGCCGGTGGGTGGACGACAAGCTCAAACCCGCATGCCGGACGGAGAGGGTGTGTCGTCTGATCGATCTGGTCAAACGCCGCACGCCCTCTATTTCCCGGCGAATAGCGCCGGCTTGGAATCCTTGCCTCGGATCGTCGAGCATGTCGCCTCCATCCTCGGATGGGACGGCAAACGTCAGGCCGACGAACTGTCGGCTGTCGCCGCCGAGTTTCGAGCGGATATGCAGGCCTGCGCCGACCCCGGCATGTTTGTTCCCAAGTTACATCAAGAAACCGTCTGTGCTTGATCCATCCATGAAGCAGCGGTTGCCAAGCCGCCGGTGCAAGGAACATGGAGGAGAGACTTCCGCACATTCCCTCTCACCTTGGCGGCGCTCTCCAATTCCGAATGAGGTAGCACGCATCACGATCTTTGTCACCACGCCACGACGCCGTCATGCTCACCAGACAGGCGCAAACCCACAATATTATGGGAGCCTGTCCGCGCCCATCGAAGAACGACGAACCACTTGCTTCATCCGGCAGACGCGGATACACTTGTAGGGTCAGTTGTAGGGTCGGTTACTTGATGGTCCGAAATGGTCTGAGGTCTAACACCCCGGCGAATGTACAACGTTCGTGAAAAGGTAAGGAGTTTGCACATGAAAGCATTAAAACGTGTTTGGCAGGCGGGCATCGGTATCCTCGTCGCCGTCGCTTTGGTAATCGCGCCGAGCTGCGGCTCCAACGACTTCCTCGGCCTGGAAGACTACCAACGCGATCTGCTGATGGGTGGTCTGGCGGTAGCGTTGCTCAGTCCGCAGGCCCAGGGGACGACCAACGGTGAACAGCCCGCCCCGGCGCCGGTCGACGGACGCGACGGCGTCGACGGAATCAACTGCTGGGACCTCAACGGCAACGAGCAAGGCGATCCTGCCGAGGACATCAACGGTGACGGTGACTACGACGCGCTGGATTGTCAGGGTGCGCAAGGGGCGGCTGGACCTGCGGGCACCGACGGTCAAGACGGTGTCACCGGCGCCGACGGTCTGAGCTGCTGGGATCTTAACGGCAACGGCCGGGGCGATGCGTCGGAAGACGCGAATGGAGATGGGGACTTTAACGCATTGGATTGCCAAGGTCCCGCCGGCCCGCCTGGACCGGCCGGCAGTTCCGGTGGGTCCGGGCCGCAAGGACCACCCGGCGCGGACGGACCGGAGTTCTTCGACATCTTCATCGACGATTTCTTCACCACGGACGGTGCCCCGTGGGGCAACCTTCCGGTAGTTGCCGTTTCGATCGAAGAGCCGGCTTTGGGGGTTCGCGATCCATACACTGGGACGACGGGGATCGTCGCCTACCGGATGGCCATACCGGCCACCTATGGGGCCGGCAACGACGTCACCATGCGACTGTTCTTCTATCAAACCGGATACTTTGAGGAAGACTGCTTCATCTTCACCGTCGACGCACGCAGGTTACGGGCTGGCACCGGCATTGCGAATTACGGGGAAAGGCGCTGGGTCCGTGTCCATACCGAAGAGATCAACGGGGTGACTGCCAACGGCGACGTTGCACCAGGTATCTTTCTGGTGGTTGATCTTCCGGTCAACACGGCCGCGGGCCTCGATTTTCCGAATGATCTTGAAGTCGCCGATTTTCTGGCTTTTGAGCTCAACACGTATCGGATGGACGGGCAGATGTATCATCTGCTGGGCGTCGAGTTCTTCGAGTCCGACGTGGGCGCGGCCACAACGACTGGTGCGACCATCTTCTTCAACGAGGATGACGTAGGGTGCGACTGCAACAGCAATGGCATCGACGACGCATGTGATGTTCAATGTGGCGAGCCGGGGAGTCGCTGCGATCTTCCCGGGTGCGGACAGAGCGACGACTGCAACGAAAACGGCATTCCCGACGAGTGCGACGGCGGTTGTCCAGAGTGCATTACGGACTACGATTGCGAGGACGATGATCTTTGCACCGTTGATATCTGCGTCCAGGGCGAGTGCTTGCACGAACCGATCGAGTGTCCCGAAGGATCTATCTGCCTTGAGGGAGTGTGTGTTACGGCCCCGCTCCCGTAACGACTGAACCGCAAGGCGCAGCCAGAGAAGCCCGGGCTATGTGAGCTCGACGTCCCAGTACGCCCGGTCGAGAAACTGCTTCCACGACGCGTAGCGGTTGTCCGAAAGCCTCACATGGATCACGGGATTCCGACGCGGCTTGACGGAAGGACGGATCAGACTAAGGCCCGCCTGATCGGGTGTCCGACCGCCTTTTCGGACGTTGCACGCAAGGCAGGCGCACACGACGTTATTCCAGGTGGTCGTCCCGCCCTTCGATCGCGGTATGACATGGTCCAGGCTGAGTTCAGCCGTCGGGAACCGTTTGCCGCAATACTGACACGTGTTGGCATCGCGGGCGAAGAGGTTGCGCCGGTTGAACTTCACCTCTTGCCTGGGGAGTTTGGAGAATGTCAGAACGCGCACGATCCGCGGGACAACCAGGTCAAACCGCACCGTACGGATCCAATCGTGCTTGGCAGGTTCGAACTCCCTCTTAAAGGCGCTGAGCTGGGTCCAGTCCTGGAAGTTGTATGAGACATACCGCCCGTCCTCGATGTGTACGACCTCCGCGACCGGTCGCTGTGCGTCATCCTGCTTGAACAGAAGCGCAAACGCCCGGCGGACACTGATCACGCGCAGTGCGGCGTAGTGCGCGTTGAGCAGCAGAACGTTGCCGTCGAGGCATGAAGACGGATTGACAACGGTATGCGCTGCGAAAACGTCACCTCCACGATAATGTTGCAACGGCGGTAGTTAATCCCGCTTATCATATCTTAGCCGTTCTGCACGAGGAATACAACTCTGCGGTGATGCGATGGATCTGCCCCTGTAGTCGCGACAGGACGACTCGACAGCCCGCTCTCATGCCTGGGAACCCTTCACAGGCGACACGGTTGACCGCTTGAGCTCACGGACTGCCCGGGCACCCGCCCGCGGCGACGATCTTGTCATATTCACGGCGGCTTGAGGGCGGTAACGCGCCTGGGAGAGAACAACGATGAACGGGCCGTCTGCGGCTAAGCAGACTCCGCTTTCGTGTGGCACGTTCCGGGTTGCGAAACGCTGCCGATTGCCGTACGGACCCGCGGGCTAACGTCTGCGAAAACCCGCGGGTCACAACTTACTTTATCGCAGTGTCCTTTCCAGGCAGGGGATGTGGCGCTGGATCGATGCATTGCGCAGATTGGTGAACACGAATTCGACATCCTCGGCCGTTATGGACTCCAGCAGCTCGTCATACATCGCCACGTTAGCCTGCTCTTCGTCGATGGCTACCTGAATCGCTTCTTGAAGCGTTGACGGCAAGGGGGGAACGGTGGCTTTATCCTGCGCTGGCGGTTCAATCTCGTATCGGACGAACAGGTTCAGCAGGGCGCTGGCGTGGCGCTGCTCGGCCCGGATCAGGTTGGCGAATCTCCGCGAACTCCCGAACGACTCGATCAGAGCCTCGTAGTACAACTTATTGGCGTATTCATCGAGGAGAGCTTCCCGCAGGGCGGCTTCGGCGGCTTCGTCCAGCGTGCCGCCATCGGCAGGCGGTAGTGCCAATGCCCTACATGCCTGTCCACGACCGCCCCTTAATCCGTGTCCGAATCCCTGCCGGCGGCCGTTTCCCCAGCCTTGTTCGCGACAGCTCCAACCGCAACCGCGTCGATTCAAGCCGTTGCCCCCAATCTTGCATCCACCTACGCAGCCCCTGCCGCGTCCTTGTCCATCACCAATCTGCCGCCATGGCGCGACTCCAGTCATCCCACGACCAGCGGCACGGCGACCGGTGTACTTGACGTTAATCCGGACGGCTGTCAGGACGTCGTCCGCTATCGAGCCCACGGCGGCAACCGTCTTGCCGACCTCGAGATCGGAGAAAGCAAGCAGGTTGCGTCCGGCTTTGATCATGGTGTTGTCCGTAACCTGCACGATGGTGTCGTCCATGGTCAACTGCAAGTTCTCTGCATCGATGGACGTGATCACACCTTCGACGCGCACATAACCGCAGGGCGTTGTCAAACCTACGTTTTCAGTGGGTCCGGCTCCGACCGCAAACGAAGTGATGCATCCAAGTAGTACAGTGGTAAGGTATTTCACAGTCCTTCTCCATTGAAAAAGTACGTCGTTCTTGTTCTTCCGGTCCTTCCCGGAATGATCCCTCACTTGTCGCTTGTATAACGAGGTGGGTCTGGTTTACCCTGCGGCGGTCTTCGGAAAGTTTCTGCTGCCCTGGTGGTCCAATGGTCCGTGACGAGACGGTTGATTCCCGTGATGATGCACAGTTGATGGCTTTACTGGCCGAGGGTGATCGGACCGCGCTCGGTGAGTTGGTGAAGCGACATCAACACCGCGTGCTGGAAATCGCCTATCGAACCACCGGCGATCAGGCGTTGGCGGAAGATATCGGACAGGAGGCCTTTCTGCGGGTCTGGCGGTCGGCTGAGCGATACCAGCCCACGGCGCAGTTCAGTACGTGGCTTTATCGGATTGTTGTGAACCTGTGCCTGGATGCTTTCAAGAAGCGAAAACCCTTCGCAGGCAATCCACCGAATGCTGCGGAGGCCGAGTCGGCACAGCCGTCGATGCTGCTCGAGCGGGGAGACCGCGCAACGGCCATCCGGGCCGCGGTGACCAACCTGCCGGAGCGGCAACGCTTGGCGGTTGTCTTGCACCGATTCTCCGGACTCCCGCAGCGTGCCATCGCCGATGCGACCGGTTGGACTGAATCAGCCGTGGAGTCGCTCTTGGTGCGTGCATATGCGACGCTCAGGAAGTCGCTCAAGAATGTGGAAAAACCATGAAGAATCATCGCAGGGTATTCGAGAGTTGTTCGTTTCATACGTGGAGACCGGTCTCATGGATTGTCCGCGTACCCATTTGATCGCGCGTTTGGTTTCGGGGGAGTTGCCTCCGCCCGAGGAGTACGTCCTGCGCGAGCATCTGGAAACGTGTCAGGTCTGCGCGGCGGCCTATTCGGAACTGCATCAGACGTGGAACGTCCTGGAGGACTGGCAACTGGATGTCTCCGGTATCGACCTGACCGAACGTGTCCTGATCCAAGCCGGTTCTGAAGGCCGTCGCCCGGTTCAACCCATCCGGTTGATTGCATCTTGGACCGTACCAATTCGCGCGGCGGCGTCGATTGTCCTGGCGGTCGGGTTGGGGATAGGAGCAGGGCATCTCATACCTGCCGGCAGGTCGGCGGCGGTTCCCGAATCTCCGGTAGCCCTTGAGGGTATTACCGAGGCGCTGGAGTTGATCGGCCTCGCTTCCGAGTCTGCCACGGGGCTGCCCATTAGCTTGGAGCCGGATGAAGCGCCGACAGGAGATGAAACGCCATGATCACAAAAGCAAGCATCGGTATCGTCTTTGTGGCTGGATTATGTTTCGGCGGTAGCTTCCTGGGCACGGCGGCCGTGCGCTCACAAAGTGTCGCTACTCCAGAACATGTCGCGCAGTCGCCTATTGCGAAACGGCTTCATCTTGATCCGAAGCAGGCGAAGATCATCGAAGCCTACGATCCGAGTTTCGTTGGAGACTTGCGCACTCTGCGGAAGAACCTCGAAGGGGCCAGGTCGCTGCTGGCCGCCTCGTTTGAGGATGAGAACGTCACCGATGACGAGATTCGCCAGCGCGTAGAGGCTACGATCGAAGCACACAATCAGCTTGAGCGTCGCGTCGCGGAGTACCTGATTGCGGTGCGGGATCACCTAACCCCCAAACAGCAAAGACAGCTCTACGGATTCTGTGCCGAGAAGGTGCGGGAATGCGGCAAGAGATGGCGCCGTGGCTGGGGACGTCACGACGATGCATCTCACGGGAGTGGGCGCGGGCAAGGCTACGGTCGTGGGCGAGGTCAGGGACGCGGACACGGCCCCGGCGCGGGACGCGAGGGCGGCGCTGACGATTAGAGCGGTTTCTGTTTTTATGCAGCGAGCCGCGGACACAAAGCCCGCGCGAAATGTCAAGGAGAGCTCGGATAAGCGATCCGAGCGCCGTTCGCGCGGTGGGACCCTGCCGAATCCGCGTTTACCTCCTATACATTGACGCTATCGTGCCATGCGCAACGGATAAACGCCGCGTCTAAGCGTGGCGGGTGGAAATCCGATTGGGACCGTGCGGCTCTTTCGGATCGCAGGTAGGCAGCAGCGTGGGCGTCAGGTCCGTATCGTTCGCTGGACTTCCAACACCGTCGTACTCAAACAGGTGCGTCTTTTCTCGCTGTTCGCGCACGAACTCGAAGGGCCTCGTTGCCAGCAGGTACGGGCGATCCCTGGAAACGCTGACCAGAAGAGCCACCGCGATGAAGTTCGCCAGCAGACTGCTGCCGCCATAAGACACGAACGGTAGCGTCATACCCGCAATCGGCATCAAACCGGCGGTCATCCCGACGTTGATCATCACCTGCGTCGCGATCAGGCTCACCACACCCACCGCAAGCAGCCGTCCGAACGGGTCCGCGGTGGCCGATGCGATCCGCACCCCCGAAAGTACGATCGCCGCATACGCGATAAGCACCAGCAGGCCCCCGAGAAGCCCCCACTGGTGCCCGATGATCGCGAAGATGAAATCATTGTGCCTGTCAGGAAGCAGCGTGCTTTGCACGTAAGCACCGCGACCCCACCCGTGGCCCAGCACACCGCCGCTGCCGAGGGCGTTCTTCGAATGCACCAGTTGATAGCCTGAGCTGGCGGCCCACTCGATCGCCTGACGCTTGCTGGCCAGATACGCATAGCTCTTGGGATCGTCGATCACCGCTTTGCGAAGCCGATCGGATTGCAGTAGCACCGCCGTCACGCGGGCCCGCTGATATCCCCTGATCTGCGTCCAGGCGATCGGCGCCCCCGCAAGACCGATCATGACGATTACGAGTAAGTGCCGGACTCTGGCACCCGCCATGAACAACATCGAAAGCAAAACCGGCAACAAGAGCAGCGCAGTACCCAGGTCCGGCTCGAGCAGGATCAAACCCACCGGCACCGCGGACAGCACAACGGGAAGCAAGAGACCGCCGAACCTGCGATAGTTCTTGCGATAACGCAAGTACCACGCCAGGGCGAGCACGTAGGCGACCTTCATCAGCTCCGAAGGCTGCACCGGAAAACCCGGCAGGTGAAGCCAACGATACGCACCGTTGCGCGGCGCGGTCAGACCACCGAAACCGGCGTGAAAAACCCTGGCCACAAGCAGCAGGACCAACAGCGCAAGTGTAACCAGGAAGATCGCGTATGCGTGCCGCGCGATCCGCTGATACCCGATTCTCATCACGATGACCGCCAGCGCCAAACCGATCACAGCACGCACGCACTGTTTGACGGCGTTGACAGGTCCGTCATGACCGGCTGCGTAATGCGTATCCGTCACGTAGATGCTGGCCACCCCGACGGCCACAAGCACGGCGATCGCGGCCAGAATCACCCATCCGGGCTGTGTCAGATCCGCTGTGGCTCGTTTCACCGGTCCACCTGCGCGATTGTGTGAGATTCGACGTCCAGATCCGGGCCGAACACTTCCAGCAACTCCGCCACCACCGCCTTAGCAAGTGGGCCGCTCGTCCGACCGCCGCTGCCGCCGAACTCGACCAGCACGGTGAAGGCGATGTGCGGCTTGCGCGACCAATCCGGTTGCCCCGCCGCATCCAGCACCTGAAGATACCCACCGAACCAGGCGTGGGAGAATTGTTCTCCCGTAGGCGGAGGATGGCGCGGCCAGCGTCTTGCGACTTCAACCTGAGCAGGGGTGAATGTTGCATCGGAGTGGTCGGAAGTGAATCGCTTGATCGTCTCACCTTTGGCGCCAGCACGCACCAGAGTCACTTGCTCAACACCATCCGGATCGACGTAAGACACTCGATACGCGGTCGGCCAGGCATGCGCGGTGGCGCTTCCGGTCTTGCCGCAAAGCGCCCAGCGGTCATGCTCAAACCTGGCGTACCTGTACGCCGTCCCCACAGGATCGTTCACGACGCCGTAGACGCCGCGCCGAATCGCCGCCCACTGCTCGGATGTTGCAGGAATGATCCATTGCGGCGTCGGCGTTTGGGACCGGATCAACGTCACAGGCCGGTACCGGCCGCTCGCGTAGGTCGCCATCAGATTGGCCACCTGCACGGGAGTCATCGACAGCTCACCCTGCCCGATGGAAAAAAGCCGGGCGGTGCCGGGTGTGACCCGCATGTTTTTGTGCGTCATCAGCCAGCTCGGCGTCGGGTTGATCCCCTTCACCTCCTCGCGCAGGCCGATGCCGGAATACTTGCCGATCCCCACCATGTCGAACACGCTGCAAAGCCCGTCGACGCCGAGCCTCTCTCCGACGCGGTACATGAAGATGTTGCAGCTTCCAATCAGCGCCTCAACGACATCGACGGACCCGTGTGCCTTGCGCTGATTCGTACCATGTATCCTCCAACAACGCCACCGGTCCCTCACATCGTCAAACAGATAACCCGTGCACACCTCTCGCGTATCGAGCGTGATCCGTCCATTGATCAGTCCGGCCAAGCATATCAACGGCTTGACCGTCGATCCCGGTGCATATCGGTTGGAGACCGCGCGGAACCGAAGCGGCAGACGGTCGGTGTCGTCGCGAAGGGCTGGATAGAGTTCGTCGAAACGATTCGGATCATAGGAAGGATAAGAGACCAGCGCCAGCAGCTCGCGGCTCGGCACCTCCAATACGACAATAGTTCCTCCCGAAGACTCCGGGACGGCCTCAACCACCTCACCCAACAACCGGTACAGCCGCCGCTGCAATCCCCCATGGATGGTCAGCGCCACGTCCCTGCCGTCCTGAGCCTCGAAGCACCCCTCCTCGACCAACTTCCCTTCACGATCCAAAGTGACCTGACCGCGTCGCCCGCGCAGAATTTGTTCAGCCGCATACTCCACGCCCGTGATCCCCACACGTTCATCCGCACGGTACTTGGCGAAGGGGTCGTCCGCGTTGGGATCGTTGGCTACGTGCTTCGCGTCGACCCGACCGGTTCGTCCCAGCACGTGCGCAAAAGGCGCGGCGTCACTCATGAACCTGCGCACCGAGTCCGGTTCCATGTGCACCCAGGGAAAACGAGCGAAACGTTCCCGCGCGGCGATCTGCTCATCCGCGTCAAGACCGGTCACGACCGCGTGCGGCACCGTCTCCTCCGCAACCGGGGCGTCGAAACCGCGGCGATCCGCGACGGCTTTGCGAATGCGCACCACATGATCACGGATATCCCGCGCACGCTCACGCGGATCTTCGACCGGAACGGATCGCAGACCGGCTGCAAATCCCGCCATCTGAATCCACATCGTGGAAAGCTCATGGCGAAAAGCCTGCTCGACCTCCTCGTCACTCAGCGGCCGCCCGACCCGCGGGTCACCCGGTGGCCAATCGTACCAACCCGCGCGCTTCCATCGCTTGATCTGACGCCCCATTGCCGCCGGGTTACTCCCCACATCGGCGGCGATCACACCGTAGTCAATCGCCACACCCCAACACGGTTCGTCACGCACTAAGACCTCGCCCGTACGATCGTAGACGGCGCCTCGTACGAACGGAATCTGTCTTGGCTGCAGAGTCAGCGACCGCTCAGCGCGTTGCCGGTAGTATTCACCCTGGACGATCTGAACCTGTCCCAGCCGTATGACAACGAAGAGCGCCGCCGCGCCCATCAGACCAAGCAACACCTTGAGACGTCGCTCAAACACACGCCGTTCCTCCGCCGCTACCCGGCGTACGTGTATCGCGGTCGCACCAGACCAAACGTGCGGGACATGTGGGTCAATCCCCCGTGCACAAGCGGCGCCCATGCCGCCGTATAGACCGAAGCCAACAGAACGCCCACAGCCAACTCAGCAAACAGTGACTCCGCCCTATCGTAGAAAATGCGAGAGTAGACGGTCCACATGAGACAAACCGACAAAGACGCCGCCAGCGTCACAACAAACCGTGTCAGCGCGCGATCTCGAAAGAGGTAGTCCCGGACCGCGACGACCACCACGGCCACGAAAACATATGTGAGTGCCACGAGTCCCAGCCGCTCGATCGTCATCAAGTCCGCGCATCCCCCGATGATCCACGCGCCGATAACGGCGTCACGCGGCGGCGCGTGCATGGCGAAGAACACGACGACGACCAGCAGCCAATCCGGACGGGCCCCCAACAGCTCAATCCGCGGCGCGACCGCGGACTGGAGCGTCAGCAAGACGACACCTAATAGTAGGAACGAAAGCCATCGCATCGCGTGTTTGTTGCCCCAAGCTACTTAACCCGCGGCAAACGGCAAGGCACGGGCTCGATCCGCCTCCAGTATCTCCAGGATCGCCCTTGCCGCCGACACCTGAACGCGCGGGTCGGACGGGTCCTCCATAACTTGCCTGAGCCGAGGTAGCGCCTTGATGCGCCCGATCGCTCCAAACGCCGCCGCAGCCATTTGCCTGACCCGTAAAACCTGCCCCGCCGGCGGATCGTTGGGATCATCTGTCAATGGTCTGGCCGTCCCAAGTGCCCTCAGCGCCACGTCGAATCCCTCATCCGATCCCAACCGCCCCAGCCCGCGGGCCGCCGCCAGACGCGTCTCCAGGTGCGTCGCCGTCGCCAGCTTGTACCGAAGAGTCTCAAGATACACAGGATCGCCGGTCTGAGCGAGTGCGCCGATCGCAAAGACCTCCTCGGAGCCGATCCCAGCGTTGGTCATAAACGTCAACTCCTGCCGGGCCTCACGGTTCCCGTATCGGGCCATCGCCTCCAGTGCGTGCTGCCGCACACCGGCGTCGCGGTCCCGCATCGCACGGGCAAGCACCCGGACCGCACTGGGCTCATCAAGCCAGCTCAGAACCAGCGCGGCGTTGCGACGAACAGCCACATCCTCATGATTCAGCAGGTACGTCGGTATCCGCCCGGTCCCCTCGCTGTGCCCGAGACGATGCAGCGCGAACAGCGCGGCTACCCTCACACTGGCGTCCTCATCGTCCAAACACCGCCGCACACCGCCAACGGCCACCGTATCACCTAACCGGCCCACAGCGACGCACGCGGCAAACCGAACGGCCGGATGCTCATCCAACAGTGCGGAACGAATCCACGGGAGCCCCTCCCCGCACCCGCTCGACGCCAACGCCTCGACCGCCTCGACGCGTACCGCCGGATTCGGCTCGTACCCAACCGCCGCCTCCAGACACTCCAGGGCACGCCGCTTGAGTGTCACGGGGTTGACACTAACATCGGTCATCCTCGGTTGCGCGCAACCGGCGACGGTCGTTAGCAACAAAAACCCGACATATTTGCTCGAACGGTGAAACATAACTGAATTCCAAGACCTTCAAACACAGGTCATCTGCGGTGGGGTTTCCTTGCTGTCTCCAGACCGACTGGAAAGTCGATCCCACAGTTCTTGTTCAGCGGGTTTGAGACCTTATAAACAAAACGAGCCGCGGGACCTGTCCTTGAAGCGCGGTTCCATGGGGGCGAAGCCCCCGCAGCGAAGCTGCACCGTGTGTCAAGGATTAGCCCGCGCGGAACATCAACAAGCAATGATCCTTCGCTCCCCGGTTTTGTCAGACACTCCAAGAAATCATTCCTCGGTGCGGGTCCGTGCGCGGACGATCCAGTAATCGATAAACAACACGAGCCACATCAGCGCACAACCCCAGGCAAACCAGTCACCGTAACGGGAATACACCGTATATCGCGAGTCGACCCCAACATTCGCCACGGAGTAACCGCACTCCCCCGGCCACGGCGTCGACTCACTGCCGGACACCACATCGTGTATGCGGCCGGTGGGCTGAATGAAACCGCTGATGCCGGTGTTGACCGCCCGCGCAATCCCCACCCGATTCTCGACCGCCCGAAACACACAGATGGCCAGGTGTTGCCATTGCTGGGGTCGCCCCTGAAAGATTCCGCGCCCGAACCACCCGTCG
>CAZJTP010000103.1:0-15528 GCA_964548955.1 uncultured Phycisphaeraceae bacterium | reverse complement strand
CCTTGGCGCTACCCCCAAGGACGTTCAACCCTCTCAGCTGCTCAACTTGGGCTAGCGCCCCGTCACGCGTTGACTGAGGGCTTAGCTGGGTTTTTAGGGTGGCATGGGTAAGCGCCAACTTACCCGTGCCTTGCCGAACGACGGAACTGTCAGCGAGGTGCCGGTGACATTCAGTACGTCGCTGCGTCAAAACAAAAAACGCGATAAGGCCTGCATCTCAGATAGTCGCGGAACTTTCGAAACACGGTACTACGGCGATGTGTCAGCCTGACCGATCAGGAAGATGCGGTTTTTGCCTGCGCGTTTGGCGGCCAGCAGCGCTTCATCGGCACGTTTGAGCAGGGTCTCGCGCGTGTGCCCATCCCATGGGTAGGTCGCCAGGCCGCCGCTTATCGTCAGGTGTCCTTCACCTGACACTCCCAGACATGGGAACCGTTGGGAGCGCAGCGCCTCAGTGAAGCGTTCCAAAACCGCCAGAGCACAGTCGGGATGCTTGGACCCCGCCACCCGAGGGCCCTCCGGATCCCAGAACACCACGACGAACTCGTCACCGCCGTATCGCACGACGATGTCTCGCTCGCGGCAGTGCTTTCGGAAAAGCTTGCCCGTGACCCGCAGAATCTCATCACCGGTGTCGTGACCGTACGCGTCATTGTATGTCTTGAAGTCATCCAGATCGAAGATCAAAAGCGTGACGTGGAGATGCTCATCCGCGGCGTGGGCGAGGATCTCGTCAAGTTTCTCCTGAAGGTAGCGGCGGTTGGGTAGTCCGCTGCATTCATCAGTGACAGCGAGTTGACGCCACTGCCGCTGCTTCGAGGCCGCTTCCAAAATATGACTGATGACCGTTGCATAGTGCGTCAGCTTTTGCGCGTCGGCGGGCGAATAGGGTCCCTCCTCGCGCTCACCGACACTTAACTGCCCGATTACACCCGACGCCGAGGTCAACGGTGCACCGAGCATCGGCCTTGTCACCACCTCGCCCGAGGTTGCAGCCGCCCCCTGCACGACCACCGCCGCTCCGCGCGCGCAAAGGGCCATGCGAATCAGTGACGCGATTTTCTCGATCATGGCCATCGGCTTGCCTTCGATCGCAGCCAGAACGGTGCCGAGCTCGCTGAGTTCAGCCATCGAAACGACGGGCGCAGCCGCAAGGCTGACGTGCGGTGACATGCTCAAACGGGCTCGACCGATTGCCGCGTCGAGTTCGTCGGGTTCCAGCGGATAGAGCACGTAATCATCTGCTCCGCTTGCCAAAGCGCGACGCGCAAGGGGTTCAGACTCGGGACGGCAGCAGAGAATAAGCCTTGTATCCGGTCCAGCCGCCTCACGAAGACCTGCAACGGCGTTGTCCAACTGGGCCATGGAAGGATCAACGCAAGCCATGACGACACGAGCTCCGCGGCGTGCCAGATCTGCGATGCCGGACAGATATGAGTCGCTCGTCGCAACGGTCCACTCCGAGCAGCAGGAACGCAGAACATCAACGAGCTCATCACCGCCGAAGCAGTGCCCGACAACGAGCATCCGCTCGCGGTTGAATGGGTCGGCGATTGTCTCAGCAGTGGATATCACGAGGAACCTCCACCGTCCTTCCGATCATCGGGACCGCTCGCGGTACGGTCCTCGGGAGCGATGGCTGCAATATCGTCGCCGAGAAGTGCCTGCAGCTCCTCCTCCGTCAGCAATGGCTCCTGTGGGGAGGCTTTGGACGTCACACGCTGCGATGCAGCCGGCGCATCCGATGAAGACGTTCGACGCTCGGGCGGTGTGCGAACCGGACCGTCCTTGTAACGCAGCCACGGAACACGGACGGTCCCGTCGGAGGATTCGTCGTCTGCTTTTTCTTTACCGTCCTCCGTCTTACGCGCGCTTGGAGCGGAAGTCTCAATCGACGTGGTTACGGGTGGTTTGGTCGGGGTGGTCGTCTCTGGTTCATCTGACACGGCTGCACCCTGTTCATCCGAATTCGTCGCTCTGCGTTCAGAGGGAGTGGAGGCGTCCCGCTCAGACCGCGAGATTGCAGCGGAACGAACCGTAGCCCCCGGTGACGGCGGAGTGCCTTGCGAAGCTTCCCTGGGGCCTGAACGCTCAACCGCCGGTGCCTCGCATGACACGTCGGGGTGCGGCTTTGTAACAAGCGATTCCGGAACCGGCGTGCTCGGCGGCGCAGCTAGTTTGCGAATCACATCTTCGGTCGCTTCACCGCTTGCTCCTAGTTCGATCGCTTTGGCGACTCGTGATGTGGAGTGGTCGCCGCCGTAGACGTACACATCAACATCGTGGCACATTCGCGAGACGATGGAGAAGAACTCCATCTCAGTCGGACCCAGGCCGTCCACGCATACGACCACAGCCCACGGAGAAGTCTCTTGTTCCTTACGACACAGACGTGCAAGCCCGCGGTACACATCGCCGCAGGGATCCACCGCAAGGGGCGTTGCCGCCAGCACATTTTCCATGCTTGTACCCGGGTCGACATCGATGGGCGCCGTGCGAATGTGCAGTACCTTGATAGTGGTTTTGAGTGTTGAACTGGACACGGTGGAACTCACTGACGCACCCGGGGACGAGCGGGCACACCCTTTACCATTTCACTCTAGCAAGACGCGGTGTCTCAGTCAACGCTCGCGTTGCCGGCGTTACCGGGATCGCCCGCGGATCGAAAGGATTGCGATCGTCGCTCCGCGGGTCGCCAGACGAGCGCCGATGGCGTTTTCTTGTGGATCGTGTGGACCGGGGCGGAATGGTCCTATCGGACGTACCGTGAGCGACGGGGTGACACAAGACCGATCGGCTGGAGTCTTGAGCGTACAACGACGGCTGCGACGGGGCTCTACCCGTTCTATCTACGGTTCGTTCCGCGCGACGGTGATCGAGGTGGTGCAGGAGTAATGGCTGCGAATGCTCTGGAATCCGCCGGGATGCTGCTGACGATCCTCACGCCGTTGGTAGCCATACCGCTAACCGTGATCACCTTCTACCTGCGATCGCTTCGCGAGCACCAGGTCTCCTGGCACGCGGAGTTGGTTCGACGGGTGGAATCTGTGGAGGCGTCAGCGCTCGATCTGCGTAAGGCGCTGACCGAGTTTGAGCGTGATTACACGACCAAGGAGGAGTGGTTGCGTGAGTGCATGCTCGCTCGACGAACGCTGGAGCAGTTGAGCGAGATAACGGTGCGGATCGAGACTACCGTGCAAGGCCTCCATCCAAATCCGCATCCGCGACCGGCGATGGATCAGATGGAAGCCGGTCGATCCGGCAAACGAGACAAGGGCGATCAGTGATGGCGAACGGGCGCGACACGCGGCAGATCAAGCGAATCCGCAACGAGATTCTCGTGGCCTTGAAGGTCGTCTATCCGGCTGCGCTGCAGGCTCGGCAGTTGACGCGCAGCCTGCTCGTGCTGTTTCCCACACTTGAGTTCGATCACGTCAAGCGCGATCTGCACTACCTCAAGGAGAAGGGATACGTAGAGCGGGTGATTGCCGATCCCGACAATGACAATGGTCTGACACCATGGCGGCGGCGATGGTTCCGGCTGACCACAGCCGGGATGGAGCTGGCCGATCGCTGCATCCAAGATCCGGCGCTGGAGGAATGATGGCAGGCACGCCAACAGCCCGGAAATCATCGAAGGCCCGGGCGACCGCGCGACAAAAGCCCGCTTGCGCTCGGCAGCGGGACGGTCACGCCGATCGGTGGAACCAGCAGGTGCACGCCCATCGCCGCCGGCAGGCGTCCGTGGCTGCGGTCCTCGATCAGACGTTCGGCCGGTTGGCGGTGTGCAGTCCGGACCTGTGGGAGCGTCGGGCCTATTTGATGCTCGTCGGCCTCGTGTATGAAAGGCTGGCGACCGGCGAGGATGAAATCCCTACCGACGAGCTGGTGGCGCTGGCAAAGATACTGGCCGAGAACCGCCGGGCGGATGCTCGCACCCATGAAAACCATCGGGCGAAAAAGGCTGACGACACCACAGCGTCCGGTACGGGCGAGCTTCCCGACCGCTTCGGCGACATCGTCCGCCAAGTCTATGGTACGAGCTTCCAGACCTCCGATGCGTAAGACGAGTATCAAATGAAGATCGCTAATTGACGATTCGTCATTAGCGTTTCGCATACCTCCAATCCACAATCCTCAACCCGCAACTGACAATCGGTGGAGTGGGCGGATAAGCCGAATTCTGTCCCTCGCCTAAGCGATTGGGCGATCATTCATCTGGGCCGACGGTCACCCGCCGGCTCAAGCACCCTACCCACAGCTTCAAAATTCAAAATGTCGAATGGCGAATTCAGAATTCTGAGATCGCCACATTCTGAGTTCAACGAGACGGGCCGCCTCTTGCTGCCTATTTGGGCTTGCTGGCGGTGGGGTTTGCCCTGCCGCAGCCGTCACCGACTGCGCGGTGCGCTCTTACCGCACCATTTCACCCTTACCGGACTAGAGACTAGAAACTAGAAACTAGAGACTTAAAACTAGAGGTCGGAAGACACGGGCGGCGTACCGCTCCCCACGCAGCACGCGCAGAGTACCATTACGTTCTACCTGGCTGCCTCGTATCCAGTCTCTAGTCTCCAGTTTCTAGTCTCTAGCCTGGCGGTGTCGTTTCTGTGGCACTTTCCCTCGGCTCGCGCCGGGTTGGCGTTACCAACCACCGTGCCCTGCCCAGTTCGGACTTTCCTCCCGCACGCTCGACGCACGAAACGTCGATGCGGTCCGGGCGATCGCCTTCGCCCACTCCACCACTTTTATTCTAGGCCACGGGTACGCATAAGGGAAGCGTCAGGAGGGCAGCCACCGCCGGCCGGCCGTCATGGGAATCGGGGGTTTTTTCAGCACGGCCGGTTTGGACGCCGGCTCAGGCAGCGGTGCTTCGACTGGAGGCGGCTCAACCGGCGGCTCCTCGCTCAGCCCGTCGATCTGCTGGCGATCCTGGCGCCGCCAGTGATCGATGATTTCGTCAAGGTCGCTGTCAATACTGGGTGAGGCCCACTCCTTGAAGAAATCGGCGTCACCGCTCCGTGGCGTTGGGTCGGGCAGGGTGACCAGCGTACGCATCGGCATCAGGACGCTATCGCCGATGACGAAGGCCTCACCAGGCCGTAGCACCGGAAGCATCTGGATGACACGCGCGAAGTGATCGCCCACGACCTTCGAGACGTAGTTCTGATCTTCCGGGTTGCTCAGTCGCATGACCACGAAGCTGTTGCATTGGGCCAGGACTGTCTCGGAGATCTCGGACGGTCGCTGGGAGATGACCATGGCACTGACGCCGTACTTGCGGCCCTCCTTGGCGACGCGTTCGACGGCGGCCTTGGCGAAGTTCCTGCCGTGCTCACTACGCGGGATGTAGTTGTGCGCCTCCTCGAACGCAAGCAGGATGGGATGGCGCTGGTCGGCGGGCGTCCAGAAGTTCAGGTCGAAAAGCAACCGCGTTAGGACCGCCACTGTCACATCCACGATATCGAACGGGATGCCGGAGAGGTCGATGATCGTCAGGTTGCTCCTCGGCTCCATACGACCGGTCACCAGTTTGATCAGGTGATTCATTAGACCGGATGTCTGTTCCGACTTCTCCATGTGCGCGAGATAGTCGCGGAAGTAGCGCGACCCGTGCCCGTGCTCAATGGGCCGCAGGAGAAACTCGTAACGCCGGTCATTGAACTTCGTGTCGAGTTGATCGATGAAGCCGAGCAGTTTGCCGAAATACAGCGGGTGCGGCGTCTCGCCTTCCGGATTGCCGCGGTTGAACTGGCATCGCTGCTCGCGCATCAGCTTCTGCTGCTCCTGTGGTATCAAGGATCGAAGCGCGAGCTGGCTGAACGCCAAGCGGTCGTCGTTGAGTACGTAGCGAGCTTCGTTGAGATTCTCACCGTACATCTTGAGCTTCTCCAGCGAGAAGTAGATGGGCGTATCGAGTGTGAGCGATTTCGTCAGGCCCAGTTGCTTGGCGGCGTCCTGTTTGAATTCCAGAAGCGCGGTCCGCAGGAAGGAAATCTGTGTGGTGACATTCACCGGATTCGACCGGTCGACGAACAGGGCTTCGAGCTCCTCGTATTTCAGCAGCCAATACGGAAGAACCAGCTCGTCAGCACTCAGGTAAGTGACGTTGGCGTTGAGCTGGCCCTCATCGTCGCTGAAGGCGGCACGGTACTCGCCGTGCATGTCAAACAACACGACCTGCGACTGGCTCAGGTCCAACACCTCCTGGAGGATTTTCGCAGTGGTGCAGCTCTTCCCGCAGCCGCTGTTGCCGAGGACCGCGACATGCTTTGCGAAGAACTCCGAGCCCAGAATCTTCACCTCGAAATCATTGTTGTACGCAAAGCGCCCCAGCGAGAAGCTCTGAGGGTGCCTTGAGCCGGCGAGGAGTTGATCGAAGCTCCCGAAGATGGTCTCGAAGTCGCTACGTACGGCGACCCATACGTCATCTCCTACGATGGGATATTCGTTGATCCCGCGTGTGAAGCGTCCCGCCTTGACTTCGCCGAGCAGTTGAACCTGCATGATCAACTGCGGCTCGACGTCTACAACGGCGACCTCCTGGCGCCCGCTCCCGGTCACAAATCCAACCAGAGTCCGGTCGTCCATCGGGATGGTGACGTATGACCCGAGCTGGCCGATCCGGTACGTTCGGTCATCGTGCAGCAAGGTGAGATCACTGACTGTGATCAGAACCTCAACGCGCCCGCTTTGAACACGAACCACGTTCCCAATCTTTAGTGGATTCATTCGGACTGGCCCCTTAGCGGCGTGGGGCATCCCCGACGTGCCCCTGGAAATATCGAATGGTACTGCCACCCGCCGGAGCTAGAAATCCGCGCCGCCGGGTCTGGGAACCTCGACGGTGGACTTGGCCAATCCTCCGTTGCCGAGGCCGATCAGTCATGCAGCCGACCGGTAACGTCAACCGTTCAGATCAAGTGGAAACTGCCGCCCGGCGATTTCGCCGGCTTTCCGGTGCCTGGAAAGGAGCAGACCGGGGGCGCGGTTGGCGGGTGCCCTTCTGTCGGAGGGCATGTGAGCCTGGTGTAGGCATCCATACGGTTAAGGTTGCCGCATCGAGTGACACGGAGCGTCCTGGCGCCCGGTCACGGTCTCACGTAACCACTTGTTTTTCAGTATGTTACGCTCCAGTTGGCGATTACGTAGACTAGAATTGGCAGGCCTGAGTTAATCTGGGAATTCTGGTTCTGGAATGGCGATTCGTTGACAAGGTCCGAGATTAAAATAACTTACAGCATTTTTCTTGGGCAATCCTATTGCAAGGCACGTACCATGCTGCTAGGATTGCCTTGAATTACAGGCAGGTTGCCCACATACCCCGCTTGGCAGGACGCATGAAGGTCATGTTAGGCTGGTGTTTGGGGGTGACGCCGGGGACAAGCTTGCGGTTTTCGGCGTACGGTTGTTGACTCTTGGGGTTATGTCGATATAGTATTGGATGATTGTGCGGCTACCGGGCCGATTGTACTCCCTGTGGCTGAATAACGTAGAATCAACAAACAAGCTTCCACTCGCTGCGGCACCCTTTGACCGCGCCAATAACTTTACGGGGTGCCGCACGCCTTTTATATCTCCTCCCGCCCCGCCCAATCTACCTTAGAGTGTTTTTCAATTTCACGTAGTGGTTTGGGGCTCTTGGAAGAAACGCTTGCCTCGGAGATTCCGCGCGTGCTTTGAGCCGCTACACAAAAACAGAAACCGCTATAGACTCCCCATTCTCACGTCCTCGTCTTGAAAAGTCACTCGAAGATGCATCCTTCCGCATAAGTGTCGAAACTTTGACATCCTCTCCTATACGTGAGAACGGCCCTTTTGAGGATCTTATGGCAGGAAGCTGTCAGAATTGCGCCTCGTTCCCGGCTTCCTACAGTGCTGTGTTGCACAAGCGTTTGCTGCAAGACGAGTGCCGGCGGCAATTCTCCGATGGCGATTTCGGCCCATCAGGAGTTGAACGCTACTTCGAAGGCTGTGATCGCGATGATGACGCACCACGGTAGTGTGTTAAGAAGCGGGTGTGATGAAGCCGACGAGAATATGTCCATGTACCTCCGCGGCGTTCACCGGATTGAAAGGCGAACGGGCTTGTTGCCCGGGCGAAATGCCTGCTCACGCACGACCGTCCGGCCATCAATCGCAACGGAGAGACCCACTGCAAAACCTGGATGGTCGTTCTTCACCGCCGGATCGCACCAGAGCACGTCGATCGCGTGTCCGCGCAGGGGGGCGCCGAGCAGGGCAAAGTATTCGAGGTCAAGCGGAAGCGGATCGATCACGATGGTGCCGTTGTCACGGGGTTCGAGCCCAACGACATGACGGATGATGATATCGATCCACCAGGAGTGCATGTAGTCCCGAAACTTACTGAGCCCTCGGCCAGTGAGGGGATTGTAACGTTCGTAGAAGTCAGGTCTTGGCTGGAGGTGTACGTACGCAGCGCGGCGTAACAGCGCCGCAGCCTGCGGGAGGAGCGACCGATCCAATTCCTTGGCTGCTGAAGCAAGTGCCTCCACAACGTGTGATGTCGCCGCCGGCCAGGACGGACCGCGCCAAAAGCCGTTCGGATTGAACTCCGGATGATCCTTAGGCAGCGCCGGTACGGGATAAGGCAGCCAGAACCGGACTGGATTCAACAGGTGCTCGCGGACCGCGTCGAGGTGCCGTGTTTGAGCCATGCCGACGAAGAAAGGGTAGAACGTCGTGATGTTCAAGTAATGGGTGGCGGGCTCGTGCGTCTGCGGGTCTCGGTCGAACCATGCATGTTGATCCGCGGACCACAATAGCATGTTTACCGCCTGGGCGGTCTTGCGTGCATATGCGGTGAAACGCTCCGCGTCATCATGATCCCCACGGGCGCGGGCCAGTTGGGCCACGGCGAGCATGTTCAGGTAGGCGTAACAACTCGCATCCACCGCGTCATACCGCATACCATTGTACTCACCGCCCCATCGAACGAGATCGTCCATCCCGGTTTCCATCGGGTGATCGATGTCAAAGAGGCCGTCACCATTTGAATCACGATCGCGAATCCACCACTCGACGTTTTTGTTCAGGCCGGGATAGACCTCATGAAGAATTCGCTCGTCACCGTGAATGAGATGGTGTCTCGCAGCCGCAAACGGGAGAAGTGAAAGGCCGGTACCCGAACGGTGATGGATATTGATCCGATTGGTGCGGGGCGAGGTGTACCACGGGAAGCGGCCGTCGTCATAGGCGGCGTTAACCATGCTTGCTATGTGGCCAAAACCGACACCCGGATCCACCGCCCAGTTCATGTCAAATGCCATGAACGGAGCACTGTAGCAACAGTATGTCTGGTAGGCCTGGCGTCCTTCCAGGACTACGGGGTACTTGAAGTGGCCGAGGTCGCCGCCCGCCGTCGAGAAGCGCAGCAGGAACCAGCGAAAGCCGTAGAATTCATTCAGGCTGCGGTCGGAACACGTGAAGCGGGGGATCTGCTGCGCGTAGAAGTCCCGCCAATCCCGGCGATTCTCGGCGACGGGGTCGGTCTGCTGCAAAACGCGTCTGATATTCCGGCGGGCTCGCCGCTCGTCGGGGTCGATGGCACATGCCAGAATCATTCTTCGGGTATCGCCCGCCCGCAGCTCGATGTTGTACGACAGACGGTAGGTGCCCGGCGTGTCCGTGTCGATCCGTACGGGCTTAACGTTGGCGCCGATGGTGAAACAGAGACCATTGGGCAGATACTCCGGAAACACGTTGTAGTCGAACATAAGCACCACATCGCCGTCGCGGCTGGTGACTTTCCTGCCACCGGACGTGTCTCGCCAATCGTGCGAGTTGCGGCAGTCGCCACTCACTTCGACACGGTGCGTGACCGGTTGCTCGGTTGTGTTGTGCAGCCGGATTTGCGAGACCACGACATCATCCCGTGTCACGCAAACCTGTCGTTGCTCGACAATGCTTCCGGTATTGTCGAGTACGGTGGGATCCACCAGCACGTGGTCGGGATACCAGAGAACCGTTTTACCGTTGACGGCGTCGAAGACCGGGCCCAGTTCGTGCGTAGCGAAGAAAAAGCGGGACGGACGCCCCGTGTAGAGCGCAACGTTGCGACCGTGACCAACGCTGTTCTTGTCACTGCGGTTTCCGATCAGGTCGAGCACCGGTGTCGACGCCATGCGGATTTGCTTCAGAGGCTTCGCCGGCGCAGGCGGACTCCCAAACGCCGCACCATTCAGCAACGCGATAATTGCACTCACCGCGATCAAACGCATCGTTCCGTCACCGCCTCTCACGCAGCGGAGTCCGGAGCCGGCGGCTGTTTCTCTTGATAACTTACGACAATGTTACCCAAGGTCTTGGCGCATCCTTTCCGCCGGATACGACACAGCTTCTTACATAATCCGGACCGGGTCTTCCGACAGGCTATCAAGCTCCCGGCTCGATTCAAGGATCGACGGTGATCGTAACGTTCATCCGCCGGGAAACGAACAACTTGAGATTCTTGATCCACAAGCCATTGCAGGTTATCAATCTCCTCGACACCCCGCCATCCGAGGGAGGATGGCCTTTGAAAAGAATCCGGTTGAAGTGGATAACGGTACCGGTAATACTGATTTCGATTACGGTCACAGGTCGCTTTGAAAGGAGACGGACTTGTTGAAGAATCTGAAGAAATGGTTGCTGATCCTGGGTCTTACGGGCCCGACGGTTGTCAATCTGTCGTGTTCCAGTGCTCTTTTGGAGCAGTTTCGTGATGCAGCCATCAGCGGGGCGGCGAGCTTCGTCGAGCAGACGACGCTTGACCTTCTTGATCAGTCCCTGTTCCCCCCCGAATCGGACGAGTAGACTCCCGATTCCCCAGTGCCATGCTAATGTCGTCGCGGATGGTTACGGTGTTCTCCTACGGTGAGAACATCCAACGGTGGAAGTGAGCGCCGTGCGGGCACAGCCGCATAGGGCAAAACGCATATTGACTTCAGACGGCCTTTTCTGGCATACCGGCGTATGGGATTCGATGTTGTGGCGTGCGGCTATCGGTTAATCGCTGCACTCCACACATGTAACAGGGGCTGGTCCAGCCGGACGTTTGATCGACGAAGGCACGGTCCCCGACCACGACAGTGGGTGATGGACGTACGCTCCTCTACCGTATTTGCGGTCGCTCTGGATCTCGGGTTCGCCTTGCTCGCCGCCGACGCTGTCGAGTATGATTCCGGCGTAATCATCAAGCCACAGGGTTGTCTTTATGAAGGTCGCGTATTTTGATTGCTTCAGCGGAGCCGGCGGTGACATGATCGTTGCATCGCTGATCCACGCCGGGGCGGACGCGGATGCACTTCGTGATGGTCTTGCGTCATTGGACATCGGCGGCTACTCGCTTTCGATCGAGCCGGTTAACAAGCAAGGCTTCTTGGCAACGCGGTTCCATGTCGATCTTATCGAGCAGGCGCGGCAGCCCCATCGCCATCTGAAGGATATTGTGGAGATTCTGGACAGGTCGACGCTGCCCGCGTCTGTCCGAGACAAAGCGGCCCGAATCTTCGAGCGGCTGGCCAAAACCGAAGCCAAGGTTCACGGGACGACGATCGAGAAGATTCACTTTCACGAGATCGGCTCGGTCGACGCAATCATAGATGTCGTGGGGGCCGCTCTCGCGTTGGAGCAGCTCGGCGTGGAGCGAGTCCTCTGTTCACCGATCCCCACCGGTTCGGGCACGGTCACGTGCGAGCACGGAGTGATGCCGGTTCCCGCCCCAGCCACGGCTGATCTGCTTAGAGGCGTACCTCTCGCCGCCTGCGACGAGGTGGGTGAGCTGACCACCCCGACCGCCGCAGCGGTCCTTACGACACTGGCGAGCGAGTTCGGTCCGCTCCCGGCCATGATCGTCGATTCGATCGGCTACGGTGCGGGCACACGGGATGGCGCGAGGTGTCCCAATATTCTCCGCGTGCTTGTTGGCCGGACGGCCGGTGAGGGCGATGCCGATGAGATTACAGTGCTGGAAACCAACCTGGATGACGTGTCGCCGGAAGCGGTCGGATACTGCATGGAGCAGCTTCTTGCCGAGGGTGCACTCGACGTCTATGCCATGCCGATACACATGAAGAAATCGCGCAGCGGCGTCGTGCTGACGGTCTTGTGCAAACCCAATCAGGTAGCGGCGATGGAACGGACTATCTTTGCGGAGACCACAACGTTCGGTATCCGACGGCACAATGTGTCACGCGCGAAGATGCAACGCCGACATGAGACCGTGTCCACCCCCTTCGGCGAGATACGGATTAAGGTCGGCAAGCGCGACGGTATCATCACGGTCAGTCCGGAATACGTAGATTGCAGGGCGGCTGCGCGGGAACACGGTGTTGCCCTGCGCGAGGTGATTGCGGCAGCGAACGCAGCCTGGGCGGCGAGGTCGAACGGCTGATCCCCGGCAGGCCACGCTGCGGCCGTTCCAGACTCGATGGACGGAATCCGTCGGGAGCTTGTGCATGGATGCTACAGATTTTGACGCAGCCTACCCGGTGGTGCGCGCGATCGCGCTGGGGCAAGCCTCTCAGATCAGCGTATCACAGATTGTCATGTTGGTCCTTGCGGTGGCTGGGTTGACGATTGTAATGCTCTCGACGCGGCGCCGCGTCCGGAAATCGCACAGCCAATCGCCAACTTCGACGCGGGAGCGTTTTTCCCAATTTCAGGCCCAACGTGAGACCACGCGGGACTTGGAGCAAGTCATGCTGGAACTTGACCAGCTCTCGCGACAGATACATGGTCGCATTGACACCAAGCTGGCGAGGTTGGAAGCCATTATGCGGGACGCGGACGGTCGGATCGAAAGGCTGTCGGAACTCATCCGGGCGGCGAAAAGCGAGTCAACTCTCGAGATTACTCCCGGGAGCGAAGAACCTCACGTCGTGCCTCCGACACCTTCCGATGTTGAGAACGAGCGGCATGAGGCCATTTACCGACTTGTGGACAGCGGTCAATCGACCGCCCAGATCGCCAAGGCGGTCGATAAGACCACCGGTGAGATCGAACTGATCCTGGCACTCCGAAGGGTAAGGCAAGAGGGGAGCCGGTCGACGGCTCAGACAATCCCACAATAGCAGGCGTTGCTTGACTCACCGAAATACCGGACATGTCGAGGGCGATGTGGCAACCGGTCATCCGTGTGCCTATGATCGTATGGGAGACAGGGTACGTTCGGGAGGATGCGGAAGCCTCCGTTGAGGGATGGGGAGTAATGCGCGTATGGGTCTGCGCGTCACGTTCGTGAGCGGCTCGCGATGCGCCGGCAAGAGTACGCTCATCCACAGGATGATCGATCGTCTCTGGAAGGTCGATCCGCACTACATCCGGATTGTGAGAGCCGGCTCTGACAAGAGGCCGCCGAAGCCGTCCTCAAAGCGGATTCCAGAGTGTGGCGTGAGCAGCGCGCGCTGGATCGAGTACGACGCGGAACATATCTTTGAGATTCTGCCGGAAGCTCTGACAGCCATTCACAGACAGGACCGTTACGGATCCGTAGTGATCGAGGCCGACGCCGATCCCGACCTGCGACACGCTTATCCCTACGACCATCGCGTCTTTATAATGCACAGGCCGCAGACCATTGGTGAAGTCTTCCGCGATCCGCCGCGCGCCGCCGAGGAACTGCAGCTGATCCTCAATGACACCGCCGTTTTCGCATCGGAAATCTTCGGGCTGTTCGGCCAACAGGGGCAGGAGGAGGTGGACCCGTCCGAAGAGCGGCCTGATCTGAGCGACACCCAGATGCGCGGGTTCCTTTGTTCGCCCTTGGGTGACGAGCTGGCCACGCGGATTCAACTCCAGCAACCTTACCACGGGTTGGTCGAGAGCGACGTCATCGTGGTTAACACCAACTCCGGGACTGCGGGATCGGAGACCGCCGAATGTCTCCGCCGCATTGAACGGTTGCTGGAGCGCATTCGCGGCATCTCGGGACGACGCGGCGACCTGTTCCTCTGCGACCCGCGTGATCCGGACACAAAGGTCGGCCGAAAACTCCTCAAAGCCCTCAAACCGATGTGCCGGGACGGCAAGTGACGCGGTGCCCAACGCTGAGCCCGCCACCAAACCGTGCGATTCGTCCATCTTGCCTGTGTGCAGCAATCCCCGTACAGTCCCTGGTGTATCCAGCATGGTTCGATTCGAGTTCGATGCGAAGGGGTGTGCGCGTTGGCGATCCTGGCGGGGATTGATGAGGCGGGATTCGGACCGCTGCTCGGTCCGCTGGTCGTCTCCGGCGTTGCGTTTCGCGTCCCGGACCGCCGGATCGGTCAATGCCTGTGGGATACACTCCGGGCAACGTGCACATCGACTCCGGACCGCCCCGCACGCCGCCTGGTCGTTGCCGACAGCAAGCGACTGTATCGTTCCCGCAATAGCCTGGCGCCACTGGAGCGTACGGCATTGGTGATGCTCGCAGTCGCGGGTGTGCGACCGACAAGCTGGCGCAGTTTGCTCGACGAAATAGCCCCCGGCACGAGCGGGCAACTTGACCAGTATCCCTGGTATACAGGGATGGATGTAGCACTGCCGATTGCGGACAGCATCGGTGACATCGGCACCCAGGCCAATGCGATTCGGCGAGACTGTACTAACCGCGACCTATCGCTGGTGGGCGTATTCAGCGAGCCGCTGCCTGAGGGTCATTTCAATCGGCTTGTCAGCAGCACCCGCAACAAGTCCGTGGTGCTATTGGGTCTGGCCTTGCGTGTTGTGGATCGGATCATGCGATCGGTCCCGCGCGAGCGCATCCGCTTGTACGTGGACCGCCTTGGCGGGCGAATCCACTATCGCGATGCGCTTTTAACCGCGATGGAAGGCTTCGATTTGCAGATTCTCGAGGAATCACCGACGCGAAGCGCCTATCGGCTCGTCCGGTCGTTACGAACATGCGAAATTGAGTTCGTCACTGGCGGTGAGGACCGGCACTTCCCCATCGCCCTTGCGAGCGTGTACAGTAAATACGTGCGCGAGCTCTACATGCACGTGTTCAACCGTTACTGGTCCGGGAAAATCGCCGGATTGCGCCCCACCGCGGGCTACTACTCCGATGCGAAGCGATGGCTAAGCGACATGGCTGTGGAACTTGACCGCCGATCGGTCGATCGAAACATGCTCGTCCGCGAGCGCTGATCCGGAGGGACTTGCACGTTCGACAGAAACGGGTACGTGACGGATTTAGCGTGTGTGGCACGGTCTGGCGCAGTAAGGCCGCGTTGCTCCACTTCGGAACATCTCTATCCCGGCGACCACGGACCAGCCTCGCATTGCAGAATTCTCAACCCTACGTTGTCATGCACGTTACGACGCTGGACCGTGCCACCCCTGACTCCATCCCCAGATACCCGCCTAAACTGTCACACACCCCACAGAACCTGAGGAGCAGCGATGCGATTGACATCGCGGTGGGTGGCATGGGCAAACTTGTTTGCCCGTGCAGAGGCTGTGACAGCTCACGGGCAAGCTCTCGCTTGCCCATGCCACCCGCATGCTCCACGCAGTGGCGTCGAATCGCCACCTTTTTCGGGATGC
>CAZJTP010000102.1:0-15724 GCA_964548955.1 uncultured Phycisphaeraceae bacterium | reverse complement strand
GGGAAGCGCGTTCCCGTGGATTCTGTGGCTGTGCCACCGTCGGTCATCCTTCCAGGGACAGGTGATGGTAGGCAGCCCTGAGCGCGCCCACAGCTAAGGCTGCCGGTCGGCTCACTACGGCAGGCCGAGTTCTGATACGCGTCCCATTATTAAAGTGCGCTTTGTCGTAGCATGTCCGGCGGCCCGAGGCGATGTCTTGCCTGCGGCATGTCCGCTCCTTGACAGTCGCGGCTCTGGTCGGAAGCGCGACCTATTATTGGAATTCGTATGAGTTGTGCCATGCACCACGCCTACGGCTCGCGCGGCTTGAGTTTGTCCAGGTATTCTTCGAGCTTTTTGTCCAGAGGCTTGGTGTCGGGGCCGAAGACGCGCTCGAACGCGGAGTCTGCATCGAGGCCACGGTCGATGTGGCCAAGGAAGTCGTCGAGCAGTGACGCATATTTGCCACCATCCCCGTGAATCAGGAAATGGCACAGCAGCCACACCTGGCTGTATTGGATCCGGACCCGCTCGTTGGCCATGTTGTTACGCCATTGCCGGGCGGTTATGTGCAGGAGCTGGTCGACGGGAAACAGCTTCTTCTCCTTCGCGGCTTCCCTCAGCAGCACGACACGCCGCGCCGGAACCGCCCCGACCTTCAGCCGGCCGTTCTTAGCCTCGAAGATGCCTTCCTCAAAGTACTGGGCCAGCCCCTCATGCGTCCATCTGGGCAGACGGCCGCCGATCGTCCGCTCGGCAAACTGGTGGAAGCACTCGTGCTTGAGGATTCGCTCGAGCCCGTCACCCTCGTATGTGTAGACGATTCCGTCAACGCCGCAGTAGTAGCCCCGTGTGTTTACATTCGGTTCGCCACACGCCCGGGCCAACGCCGCAATGTAACGATCCTTGTCGAGAAATACCCTCACCTTCGGCTTCTGCCGGACGGAGCCTCTGAATCCTCGGAACCTCCGGGCGTATTCCTTGCCGGTGGCATCCATCACCCATCCGATGAACTTGGCCCGCTCCACCGGTAGCTCGGTCTCGATTACATAGTACTGCGATTCGCAAACGAGCAGATCGTCATTCGACGCGGTTGGCAGCGTCAGTAAAGCAATGCTGATTACCAAGCGAGACATAGGCCTACTCTAACACGGCAATGCTAAGAGTTCCACACCGTTGTAGGTGTTGCCGCACAAGAAACGCGGCACGTTCAGTCCCGGAGGGACGAAAGACAATAGCCCAGGGCGCGAGCCCTGGGACCGCGTGATTCCCTTTCCCTTTCACTCCCAGCCCCAGCGGGGCGAAAGAGTCAGCGGCGAGATCTCTGTCGCCCCTCCGGGGCTCACTGCCCGCGTCGTGGCACTAAATCCCAGGGCTTGCGCCCTGGGCTATTCTCTGGCGCCCCGGTGGGGCTCGCCGCGTGCGTGCCGATAGGACACCGCCCGGGGCTTCTCGGCACTCGCCGTGTCTTGCACAGGCTCTCCCAGCGCGATTGAATCGGATCTTAGCGTTGTAGTGCTAATGTGGACCGATCCCTGACCCAGCGCGGCAGCTACTCGATCGCCAGAGGCGCGCCGGGCAAACCGCCTGTGATATTTCATGATACCGCGCGTGGTCCCTGTAGTGTAGCACTCCGGACGACCGCGAGGAGACGAAGCCCGCGTTTTGTCCTTCCAGACCTTAACCAACCCTGTGCTAATGACTTTCTCCCATGTTTTTCCTGGGAGCACACTTGCCTCATCCGGCAACGCGGAATATACTCCAGGCGCAGGTTAAGGTCCCCACCGACTGCCCTAACGCGAAGATCGTGGCAAGTGGAGTGACGCAGCGCGAGCACCCCGCAAGATCAGCTGCACGCACGCGCCTCTGTGGCGGGTTGGCTCGGCCCGATTCGCGCAACTGATGCGCTCGCGACGCAAGAAGACAGGTCCCCTGGAAGCCAAAGTATGGGAGTATTCGTCATGCGTACGATACCGATTCTCGTAAGCACGGTTCCGGTGATGTTGCTTGCTGCAACAACCAGCGCCGGTCCGGTGACATTTACGAACCTCGATGCGTTTCTTGAAGCCACTGACGATGTGCGAGAGATTGACTTTGAGACTCTTCCGGACGGTAGCCCCAGTGTCGCCGACACGCTGATTACTCCAGATTTCAACTACACGGACCAAGGCGTGACATACTCGTCCCCATATCCGGTATTAGCAATTACCGCGCCGGCGGTGGGGAGCGGTTTTCCACTCAGTGCGTCGAATCCGGACACCACTGCCCGCAACTGGATCATTGCGGATCTAGTCACACCTGCATATGCCGTTGGCATTGTGTTTCCTGGCACGACAACGCTATCGGCTTTTGACGCCGACATGCAGCTCATCGCCAGTATAGGCGGGGGTGGGAGCGGGGGAGGATGGTTCCTTGGCGTGGTGTCAGATGTACCAATCGTAACGGTGGTCGGCGATCGCGGGTCTTCCGGCGAGTTGTGGGAGTCGTTCCTCTTCATGCCAGTCCCTGAACCGGGGACGTTCGTTCTCTTTGGCTTTGCTGCCGTTTCCATCCTGAGTCGGAGGCGCTCACGCTCCGCTGGCAAAACCGTGGTTCCCTATTGGAAGGATTGATTCATGTATCAATCTCCGTGTGACCACAGGCTTGACAGCCAAGTTGGACAGGTCAAAGCCCTTTCCTTCAGGCGTCCGGCGTTGTTGACGCGCCCTTTGCATAGGCAACGCGACGAATCGAGCGTCCTTCACGGGCGTACTTGACCTCGAAGTTTGTGCCGACCCAGTCGGGATTCTGTCCCACGTCGGTTTCCTCCCAGGCAATCTCGGTAAGCTCCGGTCGCTGATCGAGCAAGTTGCGGATGATCCCGAAGTACTCCTCGTGGTCTGATTGGATCAGCCACAGTCCACCCGGCTTGAGCGCGCGAACGGCGGCTTCGACAAAATCCGGTTGAACGAGGCGGCGTTTGTGGTGGCGCTTTTTCGGCCAGGGATCGGGATGATATAGATGCAGCGCGGCGACGCACGCCGTCGGCAGATGGTGGATCACGAAGTACTTCGCGTCGGTTCGCATGACACGAACGTTCGTCAGTCCCCACCTGGCCATCCGATCGGCGGCGTAGCGGAAGTACTTGCTCGCCCACTCGATGCCGAGCATCCGTAGATGAGGATCGGTCCGCGCCCGGTTGAGCAGAAAACCACCTTTCCCGCAGCCGATCTCGATCTCGAACGGTCCGGGTGAATCGAACCATGCCAACGGATCAACCACTACATCCTCAACCGGTGGCTCAACAATAATGTCCTGCATAGTGAGCGTCACACAACCATCCTTGCAATCGAGGTCGAGAAACACAAGGGGTGGATAGTGTCGGGGGTGGCATGGGCAAACTTGTTTGCCCGTGTTATACGTCAAAACAGAGCAGCAGGTTGGTCCGACAACCCACCGTGCGTGCCAAAGAGTGTGGCGTTGCCCCGTCGCTCGCGCTCCGGACTCGGTTGAGGAATCGACCCATGATCGTGGCGTTTCCGCCAATGCCTGGGACGGTCGGGCGCGTTGCGGTAGAATTAAGGCATGTGCGGAAGATTCACATTGAGCAGCCCGGCGGAAGTGATGGCGGAGCTGTTTGAGCTTACTGAGGTGCCGGACATCGCGCCGCGGTGGAACATTGCTCCCACGCAGGACGTGCCGGTGGTGCGTGTTACGGCTGAGGATACCAACCGGCGGTTGCTGATGCTTCGCTGGGGATTGATCCCCTTCTGGGCGGAGGACCCAGCGAGTTTTGGAGCCAGGACGATCAACGCCCGTGCCGAGACTGTGGCATCAAAGCCGACCTTCCGCTCCGCATTCCGCCAGCAGCGATGCCTTGTCGTGGCTGACGGATTCTACGAATGGCAAAAACGGGAGCATCGCAAACAACCTTATTACATCCACCTCCGCGACAAGAGACCGTTCGCGTTTGCGGGCCTGTGGGAGCGATGGGAAGGGGATGCCGACGCCGTTGACTCATGCACTATCATCACGACGCAATCCAACGAGCTGACGGCGCCGTTGCATGACCGGATGCCCGTGATCATCCACCCGAAGGATTACGCCGCTTGGCTGAACCCTGGCGCTACGCAGGTGCACGCGTTGCAGTCGTTGCTGCGGCCCTATCCGCCGGAGGAGATGTCGGCCTATCCGGTCGGCACGCATGTCAACAACGCGGCAAATGACGGACTGGAATGCATCGAGCCGTTGTCATAGGGACCGGGATTCACCGCAGAGCCCGCGGCGATGCCAACGAAAAAGCCCACGAACTGTAATCCGTGGGCTTTTGTGACGACGCCCGTCTGAGACGAGGGGACCGAGGTCCTATGCTCACTGCCCGTTCGTGTCACAGACTACTCGTCGTCGGACCCGGAATCGAACTGCTCGAACAGCGATTGCAGCGCAGCCAGGTCGAATGTCCGTGTGTTCGGCGTGGTGACTCGACTCGCGTCGAACAGGTCCGGATCGATCATTCCGCCGCTGATGTCAACCGAAAGTGTGCCCTTGCCTTGCCCGAAATCGGTGAAGGTAAACGAGCGCACCTGCCCAGTCGCCGGGTCGTACACGATGCTCAATGTGCTGCCGATCAGGCCGATGTCACCGTCGATGGATACGTCCGACTCGAGTTCGGCCTCAACCTCCTCGAGATCAACCTCGCCCTCCTTGTCGGCTGCCCTGACCGCCATGAGGATGAGCTGGCTAATGGCCTCCGCGTTCTGAATGGGAAGCGTCATCAGCAACGTGCCGTCCGGCTGCTCGATGATCGTCGCACCCACATCGGGCTGACTCCGTATCAACTCCTGGAAGGCTTCGACCAGTTTCAGCGATGCGATCTCTTGAAGCTCCTCGCTGAAGTCCGTATCCAAATCATCGAGATCAATGTCTTCCGGAAGAATCAGGAGTGTCTCGCTGCCTGGCGGGAAAAAGAACGCCAGAATAGGTTGCACATCCGGATCAGGGATCTGAAGCTTGCGGATCAGAACCCAGCTCTCATCGGGCGACAGGGCCAGTGCGACATCGATCTCGAACGGCGCATTCTCGTCTTCGGTCACGACAACGTGCACATCCCCGGCCACTCCGGCTCTGGCGACTTGGAGGTGACCGTCAATCGACACCTCTTCGATGACGATCGAGTCCATGATTATCACGATGCGTTCCGGCTTTTCTATCTGCTCGTTGAGTCTTGCCAGGATCGTTGCAGCCTGTACGGTCGGGCCACCGTTTGTGGGGAACAAGAGCCCGACAACCAGGGCCAGACACGCAGCCAGCCCGAGTGTGGAAATCAACGCAGGCCTCTTGAGCAACGCCCGCGGCGACGGTGACGCCGATTCGAACTCCGCAATGCAGCGCGAACGTAACTCGTTCGACGGCGATTCGGGCGTGGGCATGTTCCGGCCCAAAGTTTGCAGATTCTCGTGAAACTGCTGATCGGGATTGCGTGGGATACTCATGACTTACGTCCTTTCGATATTTCGCAGGATCGCGCGCAGGCGATGCCTGACTCGATACAACCTTGTCTCCACACTCTTGACCGACAACCCCAACTCCTCGGCGATGTCGGTCTGGGAGCGACCGTCAAAGTAGAAGGCGAGCACAAGCCGCTGGTCAGCCGCACGCAGCGACGTCACCGCCAGCATCAATTGCCGGGCGGACTCATCCCGGATCAATGCGTCCGGTGGTGGCGGCTGCGACTCCATGTCTTCGACCAGTCGCCGGGACACTGCCGCATCCTCGATGCGAACCTGACTTGACCGCTTCTTCATCCGGCGCCAGTGCCGCCGGATCAGATTGCGGGCAATACCCCGCAGCCAAGCTTCGCACTCCGTGTCATCGCGCGGCATCCGGCGGTGGCGCGCCGCCTCGTGGCAGGTCTGTTGGAGCAGCTCGTCGGCTGCGTGCCGATCGTCGTGGACACGGATCACGATGAACCGGTAGAGAGCGTCCCCGGTTTTGCGAAACACGCGCTGCAGGCGCTCCCGCCGGTCGGATGAAGACTGTGCACACGCGATCGGCTCGACGCCGACCGCCGGAGTGGCCATTTCCACGTGGATGTCTCCTGGGCGTTTGGCTGTCTTCCAACGAGTTTTTGCCGCCTTCGTACTGATTATGCGCGAACAGCCGCCTATCCCTCGCGCTTTTGACGTATTCTTACAAGTGACGGTCGCCAAGGGCGTCCAAGTGCGATCAGGCAAAGCGTGTGGGGAGGACGCGGCAAACAAGTGGCACCTGCCGAAACGTCGATCGCTGGGCCTAGAATCCCTTCTCGGCCCGTTCGTGCGAGAAAGGATTTTCGCGCAAGCGGGAATGTCTCTCGCGTACCGGCAGCGGTGCCTATCGCCGGCGGCTTCAGGGTGATCGTGACGACAGCCAGGTTTTGGCCACCGCGCCGGGCAGGATTCGAACCTGCGACCATCGGATTAGAAATCCGATGCTCTATCCTCTGAGCTACCGGCGCAATTCTCAGCACGGCGACGACGTGCGATCGACAACGACGTGCCTCGTCCGTAGCGCGTCGCACGACGCCGCGAGTCTCGGCCCCAACGGTTGGCCCATATTATGCGAATCCCGGTGGTGTGTCAGCCAGTCCCCCATGCCCGGGCCATCTCCGGACTCCAACACCGCAACCGCCAAGCGTTTGTGCGCCCTAAGACTTGCCGGGCGAAGGGTCGGGGCTGTCTCCTCAGAATCAACCGCGTTGCGGTGTCAACTTGGTACAAACGCATGTCCATCCCACGCTCTCGATAGACGAGCTCGCAGGACGGCCGCAGCTCTTTGGGCTCCCCCGCATCATTTCGGTCGAATTGCCACAGGTCGATGCACGATCTATACTGCTGTTACGTGTCCGCGTGGCGCGCCCGAGTGCGAAGTTGCCCCGCGGTTGGTGAACCTGATCCACGGTCTTTGGTAGTCCATTCGACGGATGCGCTCGATTGTCTGACGACGGTCACCTCGCACAGATCGACTTCGGAGGGGTGCAGTCATTCCTCGAACGGGTGGCGGAGCGCCCGTGGGTCGCGCTGATCGAGCTGTTGCTGATCGGCAGCGTGGTCTATGCGACACTGCGGTTTCTGCAGGGCACACGTGGTGCGCGACTTGTGCGGGCGGTGTTTATCATCCTTGCGGTCAGCTTCGCGGTTGTCTGGCTGATCGCTGAGCAATTCGAGTTTGAGCGCATCAATATCTTGTATCCCTATTTCATTCTGGGTGTGTTTCTGGTCTCACTCGTCGCGTTTCAGACGGAGCTGCGGCGCATGCTGCTCCGCCTTGGCCAAGGCGGCTGGCTCCAACGCTGGTTCAAGAGCTCGCCCGAGGCCGTTGATCCGATCGCAACAGCTGTCGAGCGACTCTCGAAGAAGAAGATCGGCGCGCTGATCGCCATTGAACGAGGGACCGAAATGGGAGCCGTGAGCGAAACGGGCGTCCCCCTCGATGCGGTCGTCACGGCTGAACTACTCGAGACCATCTTTTGGCCGGGGACAGCGCTGCATGATCTAGGAATGATCGTGCGCCAGGGACGGATCGTGGCGGCTGGATGTCAATTCCCGTTGGATGAATCGGCTGATGCCGACCGCTCGCTAGGGAGTCGGCATCGAGCGGCACTGGGAATGAGTCATGAAGCGGACGCGGTCGTGATCGTCGTGAGCGAAGAGACCGGCACCGTTTCCGTCGCAATCAATGGACGTCTGCGCCGCTCTTTAACCCCAGAGGCGTTGCGAGCCACGTTGGTCAAGGAGCTGACCACCAAACCGCCGCAGACGGAGTCCGCAAAACGCGGCACACGCTCTGCCGCTTCGCTGGCCGAGGTGACACGAGATGGAACAGGTCAAGCTGCTTAGCATGACGGTGATTCTCACGGTGCTCATCTGGTGGAGCGCCGACAGCCTCGTCAATGAGGCCGTCTTGGTGAGCGTCACGTTTGAGGCCGTCCCCGAAACCGGTGCACCGGACATACTCGTCGAGACGGTCGCACCAAACGAACCGTACGAGTTGCAGGTCTCGGGGCCCAGACGGATCGTGGAGGATATTCAAGCTCAACCGTCGTTGCATGTTCGTCTTCGGATTCCGGATCGCCCGACCGGACCGGTATCGATCCGGCTTGATCGCGGCACTCTCAAGCGAGAAATGGCCGAACAGTGGAACGAGTTCCGCAAATTGACAATCGTGTCGGTGCAGCCGGACACGCTGCCGGTCGTGTTTGATCACTGGATTACAAAGGACGTGGACGTGGTATTAGGGCGCTTTGCGCTTGCGTATGACGTCGAGCCGCAGTTGAGCCGAACCTCGACAACCGTCCGGATGCGCGAGAGCTACTTCAGCGTGCTGCCGGCCGGGCAGCCCCTCCAGATTGACATCGCCGCAGATGTCGAACGCCTGCTCAAAGAGTGGCCACCTGGGCAAAGTGCCTCGGTCACGATCCCGGTGACGCCGGATGAGCGCACGTTCGGCTCGGATGCCGAACTGACGCCGGGCACCATCAAGGTAACCGCAACCGTCAAAGCCCAGCGTAGCACCGAGCCAATCCCGACCGTTCCGATCCTGGTGGCCGTCAGCTTCGCCAACCTCGAAAAACCGTACCGCGTGGTCACACGTGACGGCAGCCCTCTGTCATTGGTCACCCAGACGATCATCGTCACCGGACCGACCGACGAGGTGACGCGCCTGGCGCGCGGTGCCACCCGGGTGTACGGCATCATTCATCTGAAGGAGGAGGATCTGGAGCAGCTCGATACGCTGAAGCTGATGACACCGGAGTATCACCTGCCAGCGGGTATTGAGTTGGCGGAGGTACCGCCGCCGATCGAGTTCAGGCTGATTGATGCAACCGACACTGCAACCGGGCCTTGATGTTAGGCTTGTGGTCTGCTGCATTTGTCCCCCTCAGGCCTCCAAGACGCCTCCGAGCGGGTGTTCGACTTCCGGTCGAACACCGGGTGTTTCGCCCCACGTCGCGCCCCGTGTTGGATTCCTAGTCAGGACGGCCAGGGAACATGTGAGCGCCAACTCGAGGGACAAACACGGATTCGGCAGGCTTCCACCGCGTGAACGGCGTTCGGACTGCTGATCCGAGCCTCAAGCGCCAGCGCGGGGCATGGATTGGTGACTCGCTCACGACCCGTTGCTTGCGGGTTCGGTCCAAGACTCTACCTACCTACTAACTTGATGTTCCCCCGGAAGCCTAGTCGGGCCGCTTGCATCGGGCGGGATTTGACTGTAGACTGCGCAATCTGGTATGTATTGTGTCGAGAAGTTTGTGACGTAAGTCTTGTTTCTGCAAGTGGTTGGTGTCCGCTGAGGCGGCTGCGGACGGGTCGGAATGGTCTTATAACGATGGTGATGACTGGCGAGACAAAGGCAGGGATGATCAGGGATTACCGGGTTCACGAGCGAGATACGGGCTCGCCCGAGGTTCAAATCGCGCTGCTCACGGCTCGAATCCAGGAACTCACCGAGCATCTGCGAAGAAGCAAGAAGGACCATGCCGCTCGTCGGGGTCTGCTGAAGATGGTTGGCCGCCGCACGAGCCTGCTCCGCTACCTCACGCGGAATAATCGTGCGCGCTACAAGAACATCATTGCGAGACTCGGGCTGCGAAAGTAGCGCACCGCTGCGCTCCACGGTGTTGTGGTTCCCCTACCATGATTTCAGATCCGGGTGTGTCGGGCTTACAGTCCTGCCAGGGAGTGTGGGGAGTCTGTGCCACGCAGCCCGCGCCGGTTTCTCCGTCGGGTGAGACGGGTATGGGATTGAGACCGCGCGGTTCCGGGGCGTGGCACCTATTTGGATGGCGTCCACCACCTGGACCCGTCGATGACTACTGGGACGTAGGCTATGGGGTGCGACGGATCGCGCGTGCAGAGAATTCAGCGTACTAACCGGCAGGAATGATAGAGGAATGATAGAAGGTACCGGGCATCGAGCCCGGCGTAGCGTCGTTGTGTTGGAAGAGGAAGTTGACGGTTGGAATGAGCATGGAACATCACATCGTAGAACGTGACATTGCTGGACGGACATTGAGTATCGAAACAGGCAAGCTGGCGAAGCAGGCGGCCGGGGCGGTCGTCGTTTCATACGGAGACACCGTGGTCCTGGCGGCGGCGGTGACCGGTCCACCGCGGGAGGGCGTCGATTTCTTCCCGCTGACGGTCGATTACCGAGAGAAGACGTACGCGGCCGGGAAATTCCCCGGCGGTTTCTTCAAGCGCGAGGCCCGTCCCACGCAAAAGGAAGTCCTTACGATGCGGATGATCGACAGGCCCATCCGCCCGTTGTTCCCCAAGGATTTTCGGGACGAGATCCTCATCCAAACAATGGTGCTCGCCACCGATCAGGAGAATGAACCTGACGTTCTGGCGATGATCGGTGCGTCGGCGGCACTTTGTGTCTCAAAGCTTCCGTTCGAGGGACCTACGGCGGCCTGCCGCGTCGGCTATATCGACGGACGGCACGTGCTGCTCCCCACACTTTCGCAGATGGAATACAGCACCATGGAGATGGTGGTAGCCGGACACAAGGACGCCATCAACATGATCGAAGTCGGGGCGATGGAGGTTCCGGAGAGCGTGGTGGCCGAGGGTCTGGAACTCGGTCGCAAGGCCGTTGTCGAAATCTGTGAGATGATACAGGAGCTTCAAGAGAAAGCGGGAAAGCCAACCGAGTGGGTACCACCGCCGCCGGATGACGACCTTTTGGCTGATCTGCGCACCAAGTATGAGGACCGGTTGCGGACCGCCCGTAGTATCCCCGGTAAGCAGGACCGCAGTGCGGCGATCAACGAGATCTACGAAGCTGCCGAGGCTGAATACTGCCCGGCGGATGCAACAAAGCCGAAACACGATTGGATAGCCGTCCGCGATCTGTTGAACCGGATCGAAAAGGAGATCGTGGCGGATACGATCATCAATGAGGATCAGCGATCGGACGGGCGGGCGCCCCAAGACATCCGCCAGATCACTTGCGAAGTGAAGGTGCTGCCGCGCGTCCACGGTTCTGCGCTGTTCCAGCGCGGTGAAACGCAGGCTATATGTGTGACGACGCTCGGCACAGGTCGCGATGAGCAGATCGTCGACGGACTGACGGAGGAATACAGCAAGAAGTTCATACTTCACTACAACTTCCCTCCGCTTTGCGTGGGTGAGGTCAGGCGACTTGGAGTGACCACTCGGCGCGAGATCGGCCACGGCAACCTGGCGGAGAAGGCCCTCCAGGCAATCCTGCCAACCCCGGAGAAGTTTCCCTATACGATCCGGCTGGTGTCGGAGATTCTCGAGTCCAACGGGTCCAGCTCGATGGCATCGGTTTGTGCCGGATGCCTGGCACTTATGGATGCGGGTATTCCGATCAAGCAGCCCGTCGCCGGCATCTCGATCGGAATGGTGGAAGCGGATGGCAAGCGGAAACTGCTGGTGGACATTTTGGGTGAGGAGGATCACTTCGGGCTGATGGACTTCAAGGTCGCCGGTACGCAGCGCGGTGTGACCGCGGTCCAGCTCGATTTGAAGGCCCGGGGACTGCCCCAGGAGGTCATCGTTGAGACGTTGGAGCTTGCCAGGGATGCAAGAATGCAGATTCTGCGCGACATGCTCTCGGCTCTGCCGGCACCGCGGGAATCCATCAGTGAGCACGCCCCGCGCATCCTGACCACGCAGGTGTCGCCGGACAAGATCGGGAAGGTCATCGGACCGGGCGGCAAATACATCAGGTCCATCGAGGCTGAGACCGGGGCCAAAGTGGAAATCGACAATGACGGCTCCATCCTGATCGCCTGTGTGGACAGTGCGGCGGCGGAGCGCGCGTTGGAGATGGTTGAAGCGGCTACCGCCGAGGTCAAGGTCGGCAAGATCTACTCCGGTCGTGTCAGCAGCGTGAAGGATTTCGGCGCGTTTATCGAGGTGATCCCCGGTCAGGATGGATTGTGTCATATCAGCGAGCTGGATACGGGGTATGTCAAATCGGTCGAGGAGGTGGTCAAGATCGGTGATGACGTTCGCGTCAAGGTTATTTCCATTGATGACCAGGGACGCATCAAGCTTTCGCGCAAGGCGGCTGCGCTCGAAGAAGCCGGTGTCGCAGAATGACCGCTCGGTTCGGGTCAGCCCTTGACCCGGTCCGGTGAAGACTTCGGTTCCCGCCAACGGAGATATTGGTATGGGCCGCCCCCGCCGGGTGAAGCCAAGGAGTCGGGTGCGGTAACGGTCTTCGGCAAAGGGGCAATGAGCGGGGGATCTTGGGAACGAGCTGAGCCGGGAATCGACGTTTGTGATTCGTCTTCCCTGCCGTAGTGCGAGACGGGCAACCGACGTCCCAACAGGCCAACGAATCGAGCGGCTGACGCCGGCTGCATTTCGATTAGAATAATCCCGTATGAATGATACTGCCTTTGTGCTCATAGTGCATGATGAGCGTGCGCAGGGTGAAGCGATCGCCGAGGCGCTGTCACGGTCGAAGTACGTATGCAACGTTGTGAACAGCGGCACGGCGGCGATCGAAAGCATCAAGCACCGCCCGCCGGATGTGGTAGTTGCCGATTGCAAGCTCGTTGGGAAAGCAAACGGGATGGACGTGCTTCGCGAAGCGAAGCGAGTCTGTCCCGACACGGAAGTCATCCTCATTATGTCCCACGGAAGCGAGGCCACAACGCGAGAGACGTTGGGCCGCGACGCCGAGCTCCAGGCCTACGACTACCTGAATAGGCCGATCGACATCGACAACCTCCGCGACAAGGTCAGGCGGGCCGCCAAGCAGGCACTCGCGGCACGGGAGGCTCGCCTCCTTCAGACGCAGGTGGACAAGGCATTCGAGTTCTGCGGGATCATCGGCAACTCGGATGCAATTTTGCGAGAGATCAAACGGCTAAAGAAAATCGCTCGAAGCAAGAGTACCATCCTGATCGTCGGCGAGACCGGAACCGGCAAGGAACTCTTCGCTCAGGCGATCCATCAGAATTCCCCACGCGCGGGCAAACCCTTCAAGGTACTCAACTGCGCCGCGGTCAGTGAAACACTGCTTGAGAGCGAGCTGTTCGGGCACGTAAGAGGTGCGTTTACCGGTGCGGTGGCGGACCGGAAGGGGCTGATTCAAGCGGCCGACCGCGGGACCCTTTTACTCGACGAGATCGGAGACATGCCGCTTCAGATGCAGGCGAAACTGCTGCGCACGCTTGAGACGGGGGAGGTGCTGCCGGTCGGCACGAACGATACGCTGTACTTCGACGTTCGGTTTGTAGCTGCCACCAACCACGATCTGTCCGAGCTGGTTCGCAAGAACCGGTTTCGGGAAGACCTTTTCTATCGGTTGCACGCGCAAGGAGCACTGCGCATACCACCGCTCCGTCAGCGCCGCGAGGACATCCCCGTGCTCGCCCAGCGGTTCATCGAACAGGCCAATCAAGAGCACGAAACGGTAATTGCAGGCGTCTCGCCGGAAGTGATGCGGAAGCTGATCAATTACAACTGGCCTGGCAACGTGCGCGAACTGCGCAACGTCATCTTCCGCATGTGTCTCGAAGCGGAGGGGCCGACGGTTCAGGTTGACGATCTGCCGGAGATGCTCAGGAGTTCCACGGATATCATTCCGTTGGGTCCGCCGAACCTGGCGGGCATGACGATGACCGACGTCGAGAAACTGCACATCATGAACACGCTTCGGATGTTCGGCGGCAACCGGGAGAAGACGGCCAAGGCACTGGGGATCGGGGCGCGCACGCTCTACCGGAAGCTGCGCGATTATGGATTGCGGTAAACGCACGTCGGGCACGCGGCCTCGGAAGTCTTTCCACAACCGCAACCGGCACCAAGGGAAACACCCCGCCGGCTGGGAGACTAACCGGTTCGTGTCAGTCTCCTAACCCAAGTTGAGCAGCTGCGCAGAATCTGAGTTTTTTTCGCGGTGTCGATGGGCGGTGGCGAGCTCTTGAACGGGGTTGGGCTTGTCGAAGTTGTCCGAATCTCGATGTAGTCAAAACATTGCCCTCTTGAAGTAGCGAATGCATGGCGCGATCCTTGTCCTCGACAGGAGGTCGCGCGTATGTTTCTGAAACGGATTCGTGTAGCCGTAAGTGGAAAGCGGCATACTTAGTCGTCCCTGAGAAATTGCGCAAAGCCTTCATTTGCAGCGGTTTTCGGCAGATCAGTGGTGCGTAAAATGCAGGGTAGTTAAGCGATTGGTGCGAAAACCCTGCAATTTTGGTCCAGGCACGGAGGCCCAGATGAAGCCGAAATCCCAACCGCGCGACGCATTCGAGCTGTTCCAAGCCCACTTCGATCAGCTGCTCAACCCCAGCCACGAGCTGATCCTGCTTGCCAACCGGATCGATTGGCCCGGCTTGGATGCTGCGTTCACCGACTGCTACAGCCCGGACATGGGAGCGCCGGCCAAGGCCATCCGGCTGATGGTCGGTCTGCACTACCTCAAATACACGTTCAACAAATCGGACGAGTTGGTGGTGGAGCATTGGGTTGAGAATCCCTACTGGCAATACTTCTGCGGCTACACGCACATGCAACACGACTGCCCGATTCATCCGACCAGCATGACGAAATGGCGGAATCGCGTCGGCGTCCAGCGTCTTGAGGAACTCCTCGCAGAGACGATTCGTCTTGCGGTGCGTGAGAAGCATCTACCCAAGCGGGATCTCGCACAGATCACGGTGGACACGACGGTTCAAGAGAAGAACATCACCCACCCCACCGATTCGAAGCTGCTATACAAGGCTATTGTCAAACTCGGCGATGCGGCGAAGTCACGTGGTATCCCGTTGCGGCAATCGTACGTGCGGGTAGGCAAGGCGGCGGCGGTCAAAGCGAGTCGTTACGCCCACGCCAAGCAGTTCAAGCGTATGCGGCGGCAATTGCGCAGGTTACGCACCTTCGTGGGCCGGTTGATTCGCGACATTCGTCGCAAGGCAACCGACATCGATGATGCGTTGGCTGTCCTGTTGGATCGCGCAGAACGAATTCGCGGCCAGAAACCCAAAGACAAGAAGAAGCTCTACAGCCTGCACGAGCCGGAGGTTCAGTGCATCAGCAAGGGCAAGGCCCACAAGCGTTATGAGTTTGGCCAGAAGGTTGCCGTGGCGACCACCAACCGGAGCAACTGGTTCGTGGCATCGCTGCTGTGCGAGAACAACCCGTACGATGGTCACACGCTCAGCGATACGTTGGCGACGGCCGAAGGTGTCACTGGTGTGTCGGTGACGGATGCGTATGTCGACAAGGGCTATCGAGGTCATGGCTACACCGGTGATGCCGAGGTGCACATCGCCGGGCAGCATCGAAAGAACACAACCCGCGCCGAGCGCAAGCGTAGACGCCGCCGCAGCGCGATCGAGCCGAAGATCGGCCACCTCAAGAGCGATCATCGGATGGGTCGGTGCTTCTTGGCGAGGCTGTGTGGCGATGCGATCAACGCCGTGCTGGCCGCTGCCGGGTCGAACCTGCGCAAACTGCTGGGATTGCTCCGTCGCGACGGGCGCGGTTTGCGCTGCGCGCTAATCGAGCTGCTCACCCGGCTCCAACTTCAGCTTATTCGCCGAATCAGGCACGTGTTCAGGTCGTCCGGCGGCGTATTCGTCCCGGTTTGCTGACGGAATCGGAGGCCGGGCGTCCCCAGTCAACAAACACTATCGGCCGACACCACGCCCGATGAGCCGTGGCACGCTTTTTCAGGGTCGACTACTTACTGGGCACTGGTCAAGTCCGTCAGGACAGCCCGGGGGCCGCGCCATCAA
>CAZJTP010000101.1:0-15816 GCA_964548955.1 uncultured Phycisphaeraceae bacterium | reverse complement strand
AGCTTCCCATTCGAGCGGCGGCCGCACCTTGATTTGCAGGGGTGAGTACATAAGGGCATTTATGTCGCAACAACATGACGGAGGAGGCACCGAATTGCACAAGAGTAAGGGGATCGCAGAGACGCTCGTCGCTGTGGCTCTCAACAAACACGAGGTGGTTGCGCTATGAGTGATTGGCTCGTCGAGTTCTTCCAGCAGTACCACCCCGTCACGCAGGCGTTGATCGCCACGCTGTTTACATAGTTCTTCACCGCGGCGGGCGCGGCGCCGGTGCTTTTCGCGAAACGGGTCAATCAGAGAATGATGGACGGAATGCTGGGGTCGGCAGCCGGAGTTATGATCGCCGCAAGCTACGGGTCTCTCCTAGCTCCCGCCATCGAGATGTCGGGCGGCGATTGGAAACCGGCCGCGATCGGCTTCTTGGCAGGCGGCTTTTTTTCTCTATCTGGTAGACAAGATCCTACCGCACCTTCACATCGGTCTCGAGACTTCGGAGGCCGAGGGCATCAAGACGTCCTGGCGTCGCAGCATATTGCTGGTGTCGGCCGTGACGCTGCACAATATCCCCGAAGGATTAGCCGTTGGTGTGGCCTTCGCCGCGGGGGCAATGATCTTCGTAGTCGTGGAAGAGCTTATCCCGGAGTCTCAACGAGAGGGCTTTAACGACTTTGCGACAGGAGGTGCCCTGGTGGGCTTTGCCGTCATGATGAGCCTCGATGTGGGGTTAGGGTAGGCTAGGTCGTGGCGCGAACATTGGTCTCAAGTACCGTCTCACGGGCCTGGACCAGTTGCCCAGGCGTCGGGAGAACCGTAATCTGAAAGGTGCGATCGGATAGAGACGGCCAAGCCTTGGCATGGTGGCCGCGTCCACTCGGCGGGCGACGCGACAGACGCACGGGCTAGGCAGTACGGAGGCCAATGATGAGTGTGCGAGCGAATACAAGACGGGTCTTGCTACTCCTGGTTTCCTTGCTGGTGCCTCGCGCTCCGTTGTGCGCTCAGGACGCGTCGAGCGACAGGCTGATCGTGGGGACGCGTCACGTGCCGCCGTTCGCGATCAAGGGGCCTTCCGGTACGTGGTCTGGAATCAGCATCGATCTCTGGCGTGACATCGCTACAGATCTGGAGCTGGAGTACGCATTCGAGGAAGCCAACCTTCAGGGACTCATCGATGGGTTGCAGGACGGGAGGTTGGACGCGGCTGTTGCCGCCCTGACCGTGACCGCGAGCCGTGAGAAAGTCGTCGACTTTACCCACGCCTTCTACCACTCCGGACTGGGCATCGCCGTTCCTTCCAAGAACGAATCGGGTTGGACAGCGGTGCTCAAGCGTGTCGCGTCGACTCAATTCGCCGGAGCTGTCGCTATTCTGGCGATTCTGCTGTTCATGGTGGGCTTTGTGGTATGGTTGTTCGAGAGGAACTTGAACCCAGAACAGTTCGGTGGGCGAATAGGTAACGGGCTAGGCTCAGCTTTTTGGTGGTCTGCCGTCACAATGACGACCGTGGGCTACGGTGACAAGGCACCGCGGTCCTTCGGTGGAAGGTTGGTGGCGCTGATCTGGATGTTCGCCAGCATCCTACTGATTTCGAGTTTTACGGCCGCGATCGCCTCCGCTTTGACGGTTTCCCAGCTCGACACGGGCGTGGACGGGCCGGAGGACCTACCCGGCCTTCGTGTAGCGACGGTCCCTGGGTCGACCAGCCAAGCTTACCTGGCAGCCCATCATATCGTCGTCGTGCCCTGCGAGACTCCAGCCGATGCCCTGCAGGCGGTGCTGCGGGGAGACACGGATGCCGCAGTCTACGATGCGCCGATTCTTCGCTACTTGGCGAACAAAGAGCTGCATCTGCCCCTTCGAGTCGTCGCGCGGGTCTTCGAACCACAGGACTACGCGATCGCCTTACGGCAAGGTAGTGCGCTCCGCGAATCGATTAATCAGGCTTTGCTGGAGAAGACCACATCGGCCCAGTGGCAGGAGCTGCTTTACCGTTATCTTGGAGAATAGCGCTGGCCTGCAAACCGGGTACCTGGCCCACGGGATAACCTCGCTTCTCGCCCGCGCTGGCTGTTTACAACCGCGAACCGCACCTTGTACGCTGATTCCCTCGCCGCCTGATCAGCCGCCTACCGGAAGGGTCAAGACCGGTGTAACCGCTTTGGCTTCGCCGGCCTGCAAGGCGAATAGCTGGCTCAACAGCGCCATCGTGGACTTGGATGACAAGTCCGAGTTGTCGATGTAGAACCACGAACCCTTGTAAAGCACCGCGACTGCGGCATCCGCAGGCGGTGTCGGCCGTGAATGGATCCGCAACAAATCCCCGACCACGCATTGCCAATCAAACACTTGGCCTTGCTTATCGAGTGTGGTCGTGACCCAATTACGATCACGGTGTTCCCGGGGCACGTCCACAGCTTGAGACAGATAGAAGAGCACGCCCACCAATGATCGTGTAACCAAGTTGATTTCTTTTGCCTTGTTGGCACCGGGTGGCAGCTTTCCGACGATGAATCGGTACTCGCTGAGCTCTGGATCCAGTCGCATTAACTCGATGATGCGAGCGACTTCCGGCGAACCTCTCAGCTCGTCGGAGATACGCCAGATCGGCACACGTGCCCGCGGTTGCAGAATGATGTCCGAACCATCCTTGGATCGTCGTGCCACAAAGCTCCTGTCCAATGCGGCGATCGTATCGGCCGCCGTCACAATCTCCGCGCGAAGCGCTACGGGCGGGCCGTCATCCACAAGTTCTACGCGAATGTCCAAGAAGCGGTCCGTCCGCAAATTTTGGAGGAGCGCGCACACCTCGGCAAACTCTTCAAACGTCGGGGCATCGTCCGGGGTCGGGCCCGATGCGCGGGAGGCGTTATCGAGACCGTTCATCTCCTGTACGGTCAGACGCAGCACACGATCGGCGCGCCAGCCGGAGTGCGTCAGCAGTGCGATGGCTTCGAGCGGCAGCGGTGCGAGTATGCGTTTTACGAAATCCTCGCCTTGGAGGGGCGTAAAGGTTACGGTTGGGGTTTCTTCGTAGCCGACCTGCCCGCCCAGCTCCAGGAGATTCGGGCCGGTTGGCCGTGGGCCTTCGAAGATCGTTACATCCGCCGCAGCTGATCCCGAGAATGTGAACTGAGCCGAGACGCTGGCGACGTCCAGAAATAAAGGGGACTCCCGGTATTGGAGCCGCACCAGGTTAAGTAGGAGTTGCTCAGCAGTCGTCTGCCGGATGACCTCGTTGTAGCGGACGCGGCTGACCTGCAAAGCCCTCGGCCCGGCCACGCAGCCACTAAGCACCATCAGCGTGAGAAATGACGATCTTGTCAACCACATTTGAATCGAATGACTCATGGTTCAGCATCCCCAGTCGCTCAAGGCTCCTCAAAGTTGCCGGTGCAATGCGCCAGACGCCGTTCCGGGACGCGAGCTGGATTGTACCGTCGTCCTCCAGCCAGCAGCAATCTCCAGATTCTCGACTCCACTCGCGGCTCCAAAATACCTGTGGGCGGCACGCCCAGAAGACCTTTCAAAACACCAATGCGGGGGCATTCGAAGAGGCGTAAGCGCCCTCGCTCGAGAAGCTCCGCATGTCGGAACAGGTTAGCCGGGCTCGCGTGGCCAGGACGGATCAAGTAGGCTTGCGGCACTATGGGCTCGAGAGTCCCGACCTCGAAATCGGGACGAGCTGGCCATCTATCTGCCGCGTGGTGAGGTCTAATCGCTGGAGAGTTCGCACATTCGATCGCGTTTCAGGAGATAGACATGTTTCGCAAACGTCACCCCAAAGTCGGATCAAGACCCGGAACACTGGTGATCAACAGTCAGTCACCTAAGCCCGTCGTTCGGGTCATCCGATACACGCCGGCTGAGGTAACCGAAGACGAAGTGACGGACGTCGAGCAACTTCGCGGCTTCCGTGAAGGTAACGGGGTCATGTGGATTGACGTCCAGGGGTTTGGGGACGAGCAGATGATCCGGGCTATCGGAGAGATCTTCGGCCTTCATCAGCTCGCACTCGAAGACGTAATCAATGTCCCACAGCGCCCGAAGACCGAGGCATTCGAAGACCATCTCCTTTGGATCACGCGGATGGCCATGCCGGCCGGCGAGGGTGCGATCCAAACCGAGCAAGTCAGCCTTATCCTCGGTCGTAACTACCTCCTGACGTTCCAAGAGCGCCACGGTGATGTGCTGGATCCCGTGCGGGCACGCATCCGCCAGGGCAAAGGGCCGATCCGCAAGTCGGGGCCGGACTACCTGGCATACGCGATCATTGATGCGGTGATCGATGGATATTACCCGATTCTCGAGTCGTTTGGAGAGCACCTCGAGGAATTGGAGGATGGGATTGTGGCGGCTCCGCATTCCGGGCTCTTGCAGGACGTCCACCATGTGAAGCGCGAACTGCTCGCGATTCGCCGTGCCATCTGGCCGCAGCGCGAATCAGTCAACAGCCTCATTCGTGACGAGTCGAAATTCGTCGGCGACTCGATCCGCACTTACTTACGCGACGTCTACGATCACTGCGTACAAATCATAGATGTGGTAGAGACGTATCGGGAGCTGGCCGGTGGGTTGATGGATGTCTATCTATCGAGCATAGCCAACCGGCAGAACGAGGTCATGAAGGTGCTCACGATCATGGCCAGCATCTTCATCCCGCTGACCTTTATGGCCGGCGTCTACGGCATGAACTTTGACAACATGCCGGAGCTCCACAGTAAGTGGGCCTACCCGATGCTACTGGCGTTGATGGTCGTGGTCGCGGTCGGGATGGTCATATACTTTTGGAGGAAGGGCTGGCTGGGATCGCCGCCGTCAGAGCCTGAATCAGACCAATCGTAGTAGTCAAGAGGCGTCTTTCGAAGCCGGCCGGTGCTCAACGTGAGTAGCTGGCGGCTGACCGAACGAGTATTCCCGTTGGGAGGACCGAACATGGTGCCACGAATACGCATTGTCATTGCGATCGTAGTCGCAATCCTAGCTGTCATAGTCGCCTTGCAGAATACACAGACCGTGGAAACGAAGTTGCTTCTTGTCACGATCACGATGCCACGCGCCGTACTGCTCTTCGTCACACTTCTTGTGGGCTTTGCCTTGGGCCTGATCACTGCCACGTGGCTCAGCCGTAGGCCGCCAAAGAAGGAGGAGTGATACCACCGCGGCTGCATTGGACAGGTAACTACGTGATGGCGGATTCCACGAATACAAAGATCATCGCGACAATCGGCCCCGCAAGTTCGTCTGGCGACGTGCTCGCTCCGTTGATTGACGCCGGCGCCGATCTGATTCGCTTCAACCTATCGCACAGCCGCGGCGAAGAACGACAGAAGATGCTGGAGGCCGTTCGAAACGTTGCTCGAGAGAGGGCAACATTTGTTGGTCTTCTCGCCGACCTTCCGGGCCCGAAGGTACGCGTGGGGAGAATCGATTCAAAGCACGCGGAGCTTGTTAGCGGCGCGGAATGCAGAATCGCACGCGGTGTTCCTCAGGGTCACGCGTCAGAGTTCTCCATTAACTATGCAAGTGTGATCGATGACGTGCAGATTGGCCATCGTGTGCTGATCGACGACGGAGCAATCCACCTGCGAGTGAGCGAAAAAGGATCTGACTGGCTGAACTGTGTTTGCGAAGTCGGCGGCCGCCTCGAGTCTTACAAAGGCGTGAATCTCCCCGACACGACGACGTCATTGCCAGCCCTGGGAGAAGCCGATCGTGCCGGCGTGATCTGGGCCGTCCACAACGATTTCGACTACCTGGCCATGTCCTTCGTTCGTTGCGCAGAGGACCTGCACCAGCTTCGCTTGCTGTTGGAAGAGCAGGAGGCGGACCTTGCGGTTGTAGCCAAGATCGAGACACGCCACGCTCTCGAGAACCTCGACGAAATCGTTGAGGCCGCAGATGCCGTCTTGGTGGCGCGAGGCGACCTTGGTGTGGAGATTGACGTGTGGCGCATCCCGATGCTCCAAAAGCGGATTGTCCGCTGCTGTCATGAGCACGGGAAACCAGTCATCATCGCCACACAAATGCTGCAGAGCATGGTAGAACATGCGACGCCAACTCGTGCTGAGGTCAGCGACGTGGCTAACGCCGTTTTTGAGCGGGCTGACGCCGTTATGCTGTCGGCGGAGTCATCGGTCGGTCGTTATCCGGTTGCATCCGTGAGGATGCTTAAGAACGTGTCTCGACAGGCCGAGAACGATCAGCGGGAGACTCCACCTTCACCAATGGAGCCCCTGGGGACTACCGGACAGCCGCAACACGATGTTGACCGTCGCGCCGCGGCGGTAGCGCGAAGCGTCACCCTAATTGGCCGCGACTTGGGCGCGAAACTGCTGGCGGTGTGGTGCCGATCCGGCCGGACCGCTCGCTGGGTGAGCAAGAGCGACCCCGGGACCTCGATCATTGCGTTGTGTTCCCGACCTGCGCTATGTCGCCGGATGACGCTCGTGCGTGGCGTTAAGCCGGTCCTTGTCGAGCCAAGATACGCAAATGGCACGGCTCCATGGAGGGAGCTCGAGGATCAACTATGCGACATGCACGCTCTCAGCCGCGGAGATCTCGTAGTCGTGGTTGGGGATCCCGTGCGCCCCGAGAGAGTATCCACCCTCTCCATTGAGGTCATCTCACGCGACTGATCAGGTTAGTGAGCCGCGAAAAGTCACATAGCACACTGACGGGATGGATGTTACGGTTGAGGCTGCAATGCGAATCCGCGAAGGGCGAGCCGAATGAAGCAGGATGTACAATCAGACGATGCGGCCCGGTCCTACAAACTCGGCACGTTTGCCGGTGTGTTTACGCCCAGCATCCTCACGATCCTGGGCATCATTCTCTTTCGCCGTGTGGGCTACGTCCTCGGAATCAGCGGTCTTGCCCAGACGCTTGGGGTCATTGCATTCGCTACCTTGATCAGCGTCCTGTCCAGTATGTCGCTGTCGGCGATTGCGACGAACATCAGGGTCAAGAAGGGCGGCGACTACTATCTGATATCGCGAACCCTCGGTGTGGAGTTCGGCGGTGCGATTGGCCTCGTGCTCTTCCTTGCCCAGGCCGTGTCAATTGCCTTCTATTGCATCGGCTTCGGTGAGGCGGTGGCCGGGTTTAGCGGCTGGGAGCATCCGCGAGCTGTTCAACTCATTGCCGCGGGCGCGGCCGCGGCGCTCTTCATACCGGCTTGGTTTGGTGCCGACGTCGCCTCGAAATTCCAGTACGTCGTGATGCTCGTCCTCGGGTGCGCGATCGGAGTGTTTTTCTGGGGTGCGGGCGGGGTGTGGTCGACTGATACGTTTGCACAGTCGTGGTTTGCTGCCGAGGGTGGCGAGGGCTTCTGGTTCGCCTTCGCCATCTTCTTCCCGGCAGTCACAGGTTTTACGCAGGGTGTGAGCATGTCGGGCGATCTCCGCGACCCGGCGCGTAGCCTTCCCCGCGGAACGTTTGCAGCCATCAGCCTCTCTACCCTGGTTTACTTGGCCGTTGTGGTTGCGTATGCCGGTACGATGCCAACTTCCGAACTCGCAACGAATTACGAGGCGATGCGCGATGTTGCCCGTGTTCCGTGGTTGATCGATGCCGGGGTGATCGCCGCAACACTATCTTCTGCGATGGCCTCATTCCTTGGAGCGCCACGCATTCTTCAGTCACTGGCAAGCGATAAGATCTTCCGCTTCCTAACGTTGTTCGCCAAGGGGCACGGGCCATCGGATAACCCACGCCGCGGGATCCTACTCAGTGCATGTATCGCGTTGATCACTATCGCGCTAGGCAACCTGAACGTGATCGCCCCCGTTATCTCGATGTTCTTTCTCATCTCATACGGCCTCCTGAACTATGCGACGTACTTCGAATCGCGAGCAGGAAGCCCTTCGTTTCGTCCGCGGTTCCGTTGGTTCGACCAGCGGCTCAGCCTGGCCGGTGCATTGGCCTGTCTTGCCGCGATGCTGGCAATTGATGTCACCGCTGCGATCGTCGGTGCGGCGATCATGTTCGGCATCTTGCAGTTCCTGAAGCGTACCGCCGGTCCTGCTCGGTGGGCAGACAGCAGCCGGGCACATCATTTCCGGGTGATTCGGGAGAACCTGCTTGCTATGGCCAGCGGATCGGAGCACCCCCGCGACTGGCGTCCACACATCCTGGCTCTGTCGGACGATGCTCCTCGTCGGGAGAAGCTGCTTCGTTTCGCTTCCTGGATCGAGGGCAAAGCCGGGTTGACGACCGCCGTTCGCATCCTCATGGGTGAAGGCCCTCTGATTCGCCAGGAACGGGCCAAAACGGAAGACGAGCTTCGAGCTGAACTCGTTGAGAAGGACTTTCAGTCATTCGCGCTATGCATCAGCACCCCAGACCTGTTGGCGGGAGCCCGGATGCTACTTCAGTCGTACGGCGTGGGCCCTCTGAGGGCCAACACGATCCTGTTGAACTGGCTTGAGCAGTCGCCGTGGTATCGCGATGACGAAAAAGAGCGCCGATACGGTTCCTACCTGCGTGCCGCGGTGCGGCTGCAGCGCAACGTAGTCGTCTTGGAGGCAGACGACAAGGAATGGGAAGTCCTCCTCGAGACGCCGGCCGACCTGCGCCGCATCGACGTCTGGTGGTTGGATGATGTAAGTAGCCGGCTCTTGCTGCTGATGGCATACCTCATGACGCGGACCGAGGCCTGGGCAGATGCGACAATCCGCGTGATTGCAGCCGCGGACCCGGCCGAGGGGGCGACGGCCTCGCGGGAACACCTGCAGAATATGATGGCCGACGTGCGCATCGATGCGGATGTCCGGGTCGTTGAGACCGCCGACGTAGACGCAGTAGTCGCGCACTCGGCGGACGCCACAATCGTGTTCCTACCCATGCGGCTCAAGGGCGATCAACCACTCGACCCCTTCGGAGGAGGAATCGAGGATCTTGTCTCGCGCCTGCCGGTGACGGCATTGGCGATCGCCGGGGAGCAGATCGACCTCACGGCCGAACCAGACGAGGGAGAAGAAGGAGCTCTGGCGGCTCTTCTAGATCAAGCGGAGGACCTGAAGCGAAGCGCGAAGGAGGCCGAGAACGATGCTGCCAAAGCGGCCGAAGCCGCCGAGGCGGCCATGCAGCGACTCTTGGAGGGTGTTGCTGGTGGCGCACGCGACGAGCTCGATCGACTGCGCAAGGAAGCGGATGAGGCCCGCACGGCTGCATTGAATACTGCACGCCGTGCGGCGAAGGCGCGAGCAGTCGCCGACGCGGCCGTACGTGCGCTTCCCGAGAAGTACAGTGTCCCCCCCAACGGCGAGAAATCGGGCACATGAGGAAGCATCAAGGTTGTCCGCACTCCATGCCTACTCGAAGTACGCTTTGGTCACGTAGTTTTGCATCATGCGCCGCGTGTTGAAGAACGAGCCGTTGATGGCAATCGCATGGCGCATGACGTCGACATAGCCAGTGCGATTCCCGTCGAACAAGGGCAAGATGACGTTCTCAAGCTTGCCATAAAGTGACTCGGCGTCGCGCTGACGAGCCTCGTCCGGCGAAGGATCGGCGGCACTCCCATCAGGATTGCGGGCCAGCGGGTCTGTACCGATCGCCCAACCGGTCACACCCTCGATGCAGCCCTCCAGCCACCATCCATCAAGTACACTGAGGGAGGGCACACCATTGACGGCGGCTTTCATGCCGCTCGTCCCCGACGCCTCCATCGGCGGCTGCGGCGTGTTTAACCAGAGGTCCACGCCGGCCACCATCAGTCGGCACCTCTCCATGTCATAATTGGGAAGGTACGCAGCGCGAATCTCTGGGCGGAGCGCGCGGCAGGCGCCGACAATGGCCCGAATGATCTGCTTCCCCTGACCGTCGTTCGGGTGAGCTTTGCCCGCGTACACCAGTTGCAGGGCGCCAACCTCCCGCGATATGCGTTTTAGACGATCCATGTTCGTCAGAATCAGGTCGGGGCGTTTGTAGGCTGTCGCCCGTCGGGCAAAGCCTATGGTGAAGACATCCAGGTCGAACCCGGCGTTCGTATCTCGATTTACCTCTTCGATCAAGCGACGTTTTGCCGCTGAGTGTGCATTCCATAGTGCGTCGCGCTCGATTGACATCGCATATCGGAGACTGGCCGTATCTTCGCGCCAACCCGGGATGTGCTTATCGAACAGCGCCGCGATCGACGGTGCCGTCCAGGTCGCTGAATGGACGCCGTTGGTGATTGCATCGATCGGATAATGCCCGAACATCTGCCGTGAGACCTCGCCATGCCGTTTGGCCACTCCGTTGATGTAGTGGCTGAGGCTGAAGCCCAAGAAGGTCATGTTCAGGAGGTCGTCACAGCAAAGCGCGTCCTGCCCCTCGGTGGACGTGAGTATCTGGATGAGTTCCGGCTCGAGAACATCGCGAGCGAGATCGATCGGGAACTTGTCGTGCCCGGCCTCAACCGGAGTGTGTGTCGTGAATACGCACCGGCGCCGGACTGCATCTACAACAAGCTGCTCGGCCGGGCCTGCCTGCCGAGCGCTGGACTCCTCCTTAAGCAGTTCCAGCACCAACAGGGCCGCATGGCCTTCATTCATGTGGTAGCGTTCGAACTCGCCAAGGCCCAAGGCCCGGAGCATGCGTACGCCGCCGATCCCCAGGACAGCCTCTTGCAGCAGCCGATAGCGCGCGTCTCCGCCGTAGAGATGATGCGTGATCGATCGATCGCCCTCGGCATTCTCGGGCAGATCGGTGTCAAGCAGAACGACCGGGACATTGAAACCGGCAACCCCGACGACGTCGAACTGCCAGGCGGCGATCCGCACCGGGCGGCCCTCGAGCGTCACCGTTACTCGAGGCTCGAGCGGTTTCAGATAGTCGTCGAGCGCCCAATCCACGGGCTCCTCGGTCTGGTTGCCTTCGGCGTCGAGGCGTTGATAGAAGTAGCCTCGCCGGTGAACGAGCGTCACCGCTATCATGGGCAACTTGAGATCTGCGGCGGCCCGCAGGGAGTCCCCAGCAAGCACACCGAGCCCACCGCTGTACGTCGGCACAGCCGGATCCAGGCCGATCTCCATCGAAAAATATGCCACAGTGGGCTTTTGCTCCATCGCGCAACTCCACAGCATGACGTGAACACACTCCGGCAACGATCAGCCTACTTGCCCCAAGAGGAACAGTTGTTCGCCCATCTGCTGGATCTGGTCCTGTCTCTCCTCGATCTCGTCAATGTGCCGATCCTCATAGACAAGGATCCCCTCGATCAGCTCTCTCGTGGCGTTATCCGCTACGCTCGTGGCCAAGGCGATGGCCTCGTTGTAGGCCTTGATAGCCCCGGCCTCCGCCTGGTAGTCGCCGTCGAGCTGCTTGGGCACGGTGGAGCCGATCGACAAGCTGCGCAGCTGGTCGACGATCGGCGTTCCCTCCAGGAACAGGATGCGGGCGATCAGCTTCTCGGCGTGTTTCATCTCGTCGATGGCCCGTTTCTGAAAGTGCTCATGCAGCTTCTCGTAGCCCCAGTTCTCGCACATCTCCGCATGGACCATGTACTGGTTGATTGCGGTCAGCTCGTCGGCCAGCAAGGAATTCAAGGTTTCCAGAAGCTTGTCGTTCCCTTTCATGGGCATGCCCTTTCTTCAATGTGGTCTTCAGCAGCTTACCCAGCCTGCCAGACCAATCCCACCCCTCGGTGACACAGACCAGCACGGACTGTAAGGCCGGAATCCCCCGGAGGCAACGATTCTGCCCTGTCGTTCGCCAGCGCGGGCAGGCCGGGGACGCGCTTGGCCTGAGCCAATCACGCCCGCGAGAGCGGGCGCCCTCACAGCGCTGATCTTTCGATGCAGCTGGGCTAACATGCGTGTCAGGATTTGGCGTTGCATCCTGGATTGAGCAAATGACCCAACACGCAACCGAAGGCGGGCCCGTTCACCTCGCACGTAATCTGGGCCTGTTCGACATCACTATGGTGGGTGTCGGCGCCATGATCGGTGCCGGCATTTTCGTGCTGACCGGGATCGCCGCCGGACCGGCCGGACCGGCATTGATTCTGGCGTTTGCTCTCAACGGCGTTGTGACCTTTGTTACTGCAATGGTCTACGCCGAGTTGGGCTCGGCGATTCCCGAAGCCGGGGGTGGCTATCTGTGGATTAAGCAGGGCCTTCCCGCTTGGAACGGCTTCCTGGCGGGATGGATGAGCTGGTTTGCCCACGCCGTCGCCGGTAGCCTTTATGCGTTGGGATTCGGTGCGTACCTGGCCTCCGTTCTCGCAGGCTTCGGCTTGGCTCCGTCATGGATTTCCGAAGAACATCTCGCCAAAGCAATGGCTGTCGGAGTCGCGCTGATCTTCGTCGGCATCAACTTCAAGGGTGTTTCCGAGACCGGCAAGATCGGCAACATAGTGACTCTGGCGAAAATACTGATCCTCGCGATCTTTATCGTCAGCGGGATGGCTGCGATCTTCCGTCACCCAACGTACCTCGACAAGTTCACCCCCTTCGCCACCGGTGGGATTGCGGGCGTGCTTACGGCGATGGGCCTCACGTTTATTGCCTTCGAGGGGTACGAGATTATCGTCCAGGCTGGCGAGGAGGTTAGAGATCCGAAGAAGAATATTCCACGGGCGATCTTCCTGTCGCTGGCGATCGTGGTGCCCATCTACATGCTGGTGGCGTTCACCGCGATTGGGGCGGTCAATCCAGGTACCAATCAGCCGACCTGGCAGTGGCTGGCGGAGCACGCGGAGCTCGGGCTGGCGGAAGCGGCGCGGCAATTCATGCCGTTTGGGGCCACGCTGCTGCTTATCGGCGGGTTGTTCTCCACGATGAGCGCCCTGAACGCCACAACGTTCTCGTCCACCCGGGTCTCGTTTGCAATGGGTCGAGACCGTAACTTGCCGGAGATGTTCGCCCGGATTCATGAGCGTACCCATACACCATATCTTGCCCTTGCAGCTAGTGGTACCCTGATCATCTTTATGGCGGTGGCGATTCCCATCGCTGACGTGGCTGCGGCGGCCGACGTCATGTTCTTGCTGCTGTTTCTGCAGGTCAACATCGCGGTCATCGTCATCCGCAAGCGTTACGGCGACAAACTGGACTACGGCTTCGTCATGCCCTTCCATCCGGTTCTGCCCGCAATCAACATCGGGATGATCGCGTTCCTCGCGTTGTTCATGTTTCATTTCTCCACGGTTGCCTGGTTTTTCGTAGTTGGATGGATCATGGCGGGATTCCTGCTGCACCGCTTCTATGCCTTTCCCCGTGAACGTGAGGCTGCCGTTACACCGGTCGTCCTGCACGAGAAGCCCGCAGCCTTGCCGGAGCAGTTTCGCGTCATGGTGCCAGTCGCCAATCCGAATTCAGCGCAGCGCATGATCGACATCGCCGCGCGGATGGCGCAGCCAGTGAATGGTCAGCTTGTTCTACTGCATATCGGGAAAGTCCCGCCGCAGACGCCGCTCGCAGGTGGCCGACGCTCGTTGGAACGGATTCGACCGGCAGTCGAGCAATCAGCTGAGGTTGCCAACAAGTTCGAGCTGGATTCAGAATCACTCGTGCGGTTGGCTCATGAGCCGTGGCGGGCCATTGTAGACACGGTCGAGGATCACAAAATCGACTTTGTCGTGATGGGGTGGAAGGGCCGTACATTGGCCCCGCAGACCATGATCGGCAGGAACGTTGACAAAGTCCTTAAGTACGCGAACTGCAACGTATTGGTCGTTCAGCAAAAGGCAACAATTCCAGCCAGACGTATTCTGATTCCGGTCGTGGGACCAGGCAGCGCCGCCCTGCTCGTGCCCATCGCTCGTTTGCTTTTTGATGAATCAGACGCTGAGAGCCGGCTGACGGTTCTGCACATCGTGCCTCCGAAGTCCTCCGATGCCCATCGAGATGCTCGAATGGAAAGGATTGCGCAGGCGTTGCAACAGCCGGGCTCCTTCAACACTCAAGACATCCAGACACTGCTTGAGAAGGGACAAATCGAGCTTAAGTCGACCAAGTCCAAGGACATCGTGCGCTCGATCGCCACGCGAACTCGCGATGCGGACTTGCTGATCTTGGGTTCATCGCGGGCTAACTGGTTCAAGCGGACCATCGTGGGACGCAAGCCCTATCGCATCGCTCGCCGCTCCACCTGCCCGGTCATCATGGTTTCACCGAAGACCCTCGGTGTGCGGTTCAGCATGCAGACGTTCTTCCATTTCTTCCGGGAGGAACCAGAGCGATGAGAATGCCGGCCACGTATTGGAATATCACGGAGCGGATAAATGTCGCTTGAAGATCTCGAACGTACGGGCATCACGCTGCCCCGCGATAAGTGGGGCAAACGAAAACTGAACTCTACTGTGAACAGGCCGCTATTCCTGGCAGCTGCGGCCGGGGCCATTGCGGGTGGCATCCTCATGTACTGGGGAAACGGAGGCGTTGCCACCTGGGTGGGAGCGATGCTCTTCCTAGTGAGTTTCTTCGCGGCCGTAGCGATTGCCCTTCGTGCGGTAGCTGCGCAGTGTCGCGGTGCTACAGGAAACCAGACCGCGGATGCCAGTCAGCGCGCATCCCGATCGTGATCGGGGAGACATCTGTTATCGGTGCATCGTCTCTTTTCGTGTTTTGATGCCTCGAGGAGTCACTCGGGTAGCTGGAGAACATCTTGTCACACACGCAGAAGGTCAAACGCATTGGCGTCTTGACGGGAGGCGGAGACTGCCCCGGACTCAACGCGGTCATCCGGGCCGTCACAAAATCAGCCATCTCCCAGCACAGGCTGGAGGTTTTCGGAGTCGCGGATGGTTTTCTTGGGCTAATCGAGAACCGCATACGACTGCTGACGTTTGACGATGTCTCCAACATCCTCGATCGGGGCGGCACAATCCTCGGAACCAGCAACAAAGCCAATCCGGCTCACTTTTGTACAGGGAACGATCCGGCAGGGAGACCCGTCTTCGAGGATGTGACGGACCGCGCCGTACGTCACGTAAAAGAGCATGGCCTCTACGCCCTTGTGGTCATCGGGGGCGACGGCACTATGTCGGGCGCGGCGCACTTGATTCAACGAGGCCTGCGGATCGTAGGCGTGCCGAAAACAATTGACAACGACCTGATGCACACGGATGTGACCTTCGGATTTGATACAGCCGTCGCCATTGCGACTGACGCCCTCGATCGGATACGAACCACAGCCTCGAGTCATCATCGTGTTATGATCGTGGAATTGATGGGCCGCAACGCCGGCTGGATCACGCTGCATGCCGGCGCGGCAAGCGGAGCGGACGTACTGCTGATTCCCGAGATCGAGTACGACCTGCACAAGGTGTGCACACGATGTGCGGACCGAAGCCGACGCGGCAGGGCCTATACACTGGTGGCTGTGTCTGAAGGGGCAAAACCTATCGGCGGCGAGATGGTGGTCGATCGCGTTGTGCAGGAATCGCCGGATCCGATACGACTGGGCGGTATCAGCGAGGTACTTTGCGAACAGATCGCGAACCGAACCAAGTTGGAGTGCCGGGCGACGATCCTGGGTCATGTCCAGCGCGGCGGAAAACCCACCGCACACGACCGTGTGTTGGCTACACAGTTCGGCCACCAAGCTGTTGAGCTTATAATGAACGGTCAGTATGACCGCATGGTCGCGGTGCAGGACGGGCGGATTACGAGCGTACCGATTTCAGATGTGGCTGACAGGCAACGCCTTGTACCGCGTGAACATCCTCTGGTGGCCGCGTGTCGCGCAACCGGCGCGACCTTCGGGGATTAGGTGTCGGCTCGTGGTCCGGCATTAGCGACCTGCGCCGTAGTTCCGCCAGCGAACTGCTCGAAGTTCTTACGGAACATGCCGGCTAGTTTCTTTGCCTGTTCGTCGTACGAGTTTGGATCG
>CAZJTP010000100.1:0-15818 GCA_964548955.1 uncultured Phycisphaeraceae bacterium | reverse complement strand
ACCTCGCGACGGCGATTCATCCGCATCCCACACTCTCCGAGACGATTGGGGAGGCGGCCGGACTGATCTCCGGCTAGCAGGTCTTCGTGGGTCTGCTCGCTGGCGCCTGCCGCACTGATGTAGGGCCGGTCGTTGTTTCGCGTCAGCGAAACGTTGACCTGCCTTGGCGCGCCGGCAGGTGAACCTCCCGGCGTGGCCGGGAGAACCACCTGCCCTACTCTGTCACGCACCCTGTGGGACGTGATCCACCATGCGGCTGATGACAATCTGGGCACATGGCGTACAATAACAGGACGAAGGTTCCGACCATTCGACTTGATTGCGGGCTGATGGCCGGAGTTGACGCCACGGAGGCGCGAACCGGGCTCGCGTACCGATCCGCGAAACGAACGCCATGCTCAAAGTGCTCAGCCAGGAACTCCTCTCCGAGGCATTGCTCAAGGAAGACGACAAGGTGGTCGCCGGCGTGTCGGGAGGGCTGGATTCGATGGCCTTGCTGCACCTTCTGTTAGGCCTCAATGACAAACTCGGTTGGCATTTGAAACTCCACGTGGCGCACCTGAACCACCGGCTTCGAGCCGATGAGGCGGAGAAGGACGCCGCGTTCGTGCAGGCGGCTGCGGACAGCCTTTCGCTTCCGTGCACAATCGAGACCCGTGACATCACAAGCCTCGCCGAAGGGCAGTCGGGCGGTGTGGAGGAAGTCAGCCGCCGGGAACGATACGCTTTCTTTGAGCGTGTCTGTTTGAAAGTGGGTTCGAAGACCGTGACGGTTGGTCACCATGCCGACGACAACGCCGAGACGATCCTTCACCGCGTTCTTCGAGGTACCGGGTTGCGCGGGCTTTCCGGCATCCCGCGGAGCCGTCCGTTAAGCCCCAACAGCGACGTGCGCGTGGTCCGGCCGTTGTTGCGGATGCCACGGGAATCACTGCGCAAGTATTTGGCGGATGCGGGCATTGCCTATCGCGAGGACCGGTCGAACGCCACGACCGAACCGATGCGCAACCGGATCCGCAATGTCATCCTACCCCAGGTCGAAGCGGGGGTGAATCCGCAGGTTCGTGACGCCCTCACCCGCCTGGGCGAACAGGCCCTCTGGCTGGAGGAGTATCTACAGGAAACGGTCCAGCGTACTTTCGAAACGCTCATCATCTCGCGGACCGATCAATCTTTGGCGCTTAACGCGGATGCCCTGGCGCGCAAGAGCCGTATTGTGCAGACGGAGCTGGTCCGCGTGGCGTACCGCTCTTTCGGTCTCGGCGAGCAGAACCTCACCTTTTCTCATCTGGTCTCGGCGCTGGACCTGATTGGCGACCCGGCCAGTGGCAAGCAACTGAAGCTGCCCGGTGGTATGACGATCGAGAAGCGCTATCATCAATTGATCTTTTCGCTCCCGTCCGACGAGCCGCGCGAAACCATCGCCACCGAGATCGCCGTGCATCTGCCCGGCCGCACGCTGTTGCCCATCCGGCGTCTGGAGATCAACTGTAGACTTGATGACGTGGGCCCGGAGGATGTTGCACGGTTACGCCGCGCCGCCGACCCCATGCAGGAGTACCTGGACTCCGACGCGGTTCACCCGCCGCTGGTGGTCCGCAGGCGACGGGCGGGAGACCGGTTCTTCCCACTGGGAGCGCCAGGTTCGAAGAAGCTCTCCGATTTTCTGATTGATGCCAAAGTCGACCCGAAAAAGCGCGAGCGGGTGGCTGTCCTGTGTGATCAGCTCGGGCCGATCTGGGTCATAGGTCATCGTATCGACGATCGTGTCAAATTGACGGCACTAACGCGGCGGGTCTTGCATCTCAGCGCAAACCCCTTGGAACCGTGAACGTTTCGACAACATCCGTCTACGCCGAATCCGCGAGGTTCGATTCCGCGCGACGCCGGTTACCGTTGCGATGGTTCGTGGCCGTTTTTCTGGCGGCACTGTTGCTGAGAGCCGGATGGGGCATCGCTGCGTTCATTCGGGTCGATGATCCATCGGCGCTCGAGTTTCCGGACGAGCAGCAGTACTGGCTGATAGCCGGTTCATTGTGGGCGGGCGATGGTCTGAAGGACGAACTCGGTTTTACCGCGACGCGCATGCCGCTTTACCCGGCGCTACTCTCGGTTTTCACCGCGTTGCCTGGTGGCGTGATCATCGCCAAAGTGTTTCACTGGGTGATCGGCGCCGTGGCGGCGGTGCTCGTCGCCGGAACCGCCGCGACCTTGTTTGACCGCCATACGGGTATAGCTGCCGGTCTACTCGCCGCCTGCGATCCGTTCCTCGTGTTCTTCTCGTCGCTGCTGCTGACGGAAACAGTGTTCGTGACGGTTCTTGTCGGGCTTTGGTGGCTGGTCGGGTGGATTCTTCGGGAGCGCGCCGGATCGACCGCGCGGTGGGTAGTTGTCGGTCTGCTTGGAGCCCTGTGCGTGTATGTGCGCGAGTCCGGCGTGGGGCTCGTCGCTGTGGCGGTGATTTTTGCTCTGGTGTGCCGCCGGTTCGATCGGCGGACATTGATCGGCGCAGCCATTGTCGCGAGCGTTGTCGTCGTCGCCCTTTTGCCCTGGGCGGCTCGAAACCAGCGCGCAATCGGCACGTGGTGTTGGTTGACGACCCACGGGGGCATTTCGCTGTATGATGGCGTAGGCCCGCAAGCCACCGGGGCAAGTGACCTTGGGGACATCAAGCAGATGCCGCCCGTCGGACACCTCGGCGAAGTGGAGTGGAACCGCTATTTCCTGAACGAGTCGTACAAGGCGATCCGGACCGAGCCCATGCGCATCCTGAGGCTCGCCGGCACGAAACTGGCCCGGACGTGGAACCCTTTGCCCAACGTGCAGACGTACCAATCACGCCTTGCGCGAACGGTCTCAGCCGCATGGACGCTGCCCGTCTACACTTTCGCTGTGATCGGCGCCCTGTTACTGTATCTAAGAAACAAGCGCAATGAGGGGCAATGGGCGCTCTTCCTCCTGCTTCCCGCCTTTTACGTTAGTGTTTTGCATAGCCTGTTCGTGGGGAGTGTTCGCTACCGTCTGGGCGCGATTCCCATGATTGAAATTCTTGCCGCCGTCGCCCTGGTGGCGATCATCAATCGCGTCTGGAAGACAGCCGCTTACAGGGAGCGTGACGTTCGTGACTGAAGCTCGGGATCGACAGCCGGTTTCCCCACGACGCAAGGGTTGGAGGCGTGTCCTGGCACTCGTGCTCGTCATCGCTGTCGTTGTCGCGGGCGGTCTGTTCTATCGCCACTACACGAATCCGGAGCGAATCCGCGACTTCGCCAAGGCCTATCTTCAGGACTACGTACGCGGGCCGGTCACGATCGGCTCGGCGAGCTTCTCCTGGTGGGACGGCGTACGCCTCTTTGACGTTGCGATCTGCGAGATTCCGCGACGCGCGCTGCAATCCGCCCCGCCAGGTGTTGCAAACCCGCAGATTCCGGTGTTCTCATGCCGTGAGGTAAGGCTCACCTACGATCGGGCGTCGACTGTCTCCCGCAGTCTGCGGATCGAATCAATCGTGGCGTTGGAGCCCACCTGCATGATCGTACGGGATGCGGCCGACGGACGCACGAATCTGGCGGGATTGTTGCGGTGGGGCGGCGACGCGGATCACGGCGAACCCGGACCGCTACCGACGATCGAACTCCGTGACGCACGCGTTCAGGTCATATCCCGGGAAGAGGGTCGCGACCGCATGGTCGAGGACATACGGCTCGATGTCCGAGCCCGCCCATCACAGCACGACTCCCAGGTCTACAACGTGGTTTGGCACGGTGGTCACGGCCGCATAGCGAGCGGGCATTCACGGATTGACTTGCAAACCGGACGTCTACGCAACGTGGAAGGCGGATTGCCGTGGATGTCAATCGAGGCGGTCATGCTGGCTATTAACGCCCGGTACGACGGCGCCGGTGCCTGGTGTGATCTGCTCGGTCTGGACGGCACCGTTAGCGCGAAGGACTACGATCTCAGTGGGAGCTCGGGCGTCGATGGGTCGCGGTCGGCGATCATTGAGCTGAGTGATGCGTCCATCTCGATTCCGATCACCGAAAAGGAGCAGCCGCTCCCACCGGAGGAGCGCTACCTGCGGTTCGAACGGGTCAATGGCTTGGTACGGCTCACGACCGAAGGGATTAGCGCCGAGTTCGCCGGCCTGTTTCATGGCGGCAAATGCATTGTATCGGCGATGCTGCGAGGGAGGGTAGAGAGGCTCACGACGCTCGACGACGTCGATTTCGATGCCCGGTTGTCCGTGACGGGACTCACGCTGCCCAGACCCGATCCTGAGAGTTCCCCCGCCGAGGTCAGGTTCATTAACCGCTGGCGTCCGCTTGTCGGCCTCTACAGGGACTACGACCCTCATGGCCCCATCGATGTTGAAATCGAGGCAGCCAAAAAGGCCGGTGCGAATGAGCCGATCGTAGTTCGCCGGGCCATGCTGACCGCGCGGGGTGGTGACGTGAAGTGCCGCTACTTCCCCTATTACGGGCACAACATCCACGGCACGGTCGAGTATGCGTCCGACGGTGTGTTCATCCGCGATATGCGCGGGAGTCATGGTGGTGGCACCATCATCGTCAACGGTCGGCTGGCGAAGCCGACGGCGTCGGCTGCCAAGGAGGTGACCATCGAGGCGTCAGGGATTCCCATCGACGACGCCCTCTATGAGGCCCTGCCCGAGCGGTACCTCGTAATCCGTGAGCAATTCGAGCCGAAGGGAACCGTCGACGCCCGGATTGAGCTCGTTCAACCAACCGGCACCTTGCAGCAGCCTGGCGAATGGCAAACGCACGCAACGATTACGCTGCGCGATGGATCAGCCGCCTGCGTCCGGTTCCCCTATCCCGTCGATCATCTGACGGGGACGCTCGTGACCGATGGAGATCAACTGCAAATCGTGGGTATTACCGGTCGCCTGGGTGATGGGCGTGTCGCCGTGGACGGAACCGTCTCGTTCGCCGTCGGCGAGCTGATCGGTCTGGATTTGGCTGTGGATGCTCAGGATGTGCCGTTTGACGATACCCTCCTTTCAGCGCTACATGCGTCGGCGCGAGAGCTTGTGGAGGCGTTTCATCCGTGTGGTCGCTTTGACTCTCAAACCTCACTCACGCTCGATGCGGAAACGAAGAAAGTTGCACACACATCGCTCATAACACTGCGCGACGTTGCGATCCGCCATGACGATTTTCCCGTCGAGGTCACGGGCGTGGGTGGTCGGCTTCATATCACGCCTGATGAGATTGTTCTTGAGAGTCTGACCGGTCGCTACAACGACGCGACCATCCTGGCTGAGGGCTCCGTCAGCCGCACCGGCGAGCGGCAGGCGACGGCTGTGATGATCCGCAGCCGGAACCTGAGGCTCGATAAGACGCTCTGCGAAGCGCTGCCGCCGAAGATGGGCGACATCCTGAGCGACTGGGAGATCGAAGGGCCCGTCAGCACCGAGACCGTCATCAGCACCGGTCCAACGCAGGCTGGCAACGGCGCTGTCGTTCGTACGGTAGCTCGACTGGACGGTCCCAATGTGCATCATCCATTCTTCCCCGTTCCAATTCACGATGTTCGAGCCGAGATCACGATTGACCAAACCGGCGCGCGGGCGACGGACGTCGAGGCGCGGTACGGTTCGGCCGGCATCCGCGTCAGCTTCGACGCCCGACACGGTGACGGCACTGAGGAGGGAACCATCAAGCTCGTCGCGACCGGGGCAACGTTGGACGACTCGCTGCGGGGATTGCTGCCCGTCGAGATCACCGCCGCATGGGATCGCGTAAGACCCGGAGGCTCAATCGACGTGCATCTGGATTCTCTTCGTTATCACCGCTCCGGTCCGGAGCGTCCACGGGAGTGGTCATTGGCCGGCTATGTGGAGTTCAACGATGCAACCATTCCGGGTCTCGCCGATATCGAACGCATGTCCGGAACACTCACCGTATCCGGCTCGATTATCGACCGGCTCGGCGGTACGTCGCTCAGCGGTGACCTGAAACTCTCGACGGTGAACGTGTTGGGACATCGCCTAAGCCGCACTCAAAGCAGTTGGTCATACACGCGGGTCACGGACGGCGAAGGCATGTTCGTCCTCGACCCGATTGAGGGCCGGATCTACGACGGCTCATTGGCTGCACACGTCGAAGTGGCGTTCGATCGGGATCGATCACAATACAGCCTGTCTGCAACCGTCCACAACATGCAGATCGAGCCGTTTATTAGCGCTGATCGCGCCTCGCAACCGCCGGATGACAAGAAGGTCGACGTACGCGGCCTTGCCGACGCCCATCTCTACCTGTCCGGTGTAATCGGCGATCGGTCGTCGCGGCGAGGCGGCGGACAGTTCGAGATCATCGACGGCCACATCTATCGCCTGCCGATCATCCTGGCGATTCTCAACGTTTTGAATCTGTCGATTCCCGATCAGGACGCATTCGATGACGCCAGGGCGGACCTCTTCATCGTCGGGAATCGGGTGCGGATCAAGGACATCGTGTTGCGCGGGAGCGTACTGGGCCTGGTGGGATCCGGTTCGATGACGCTGCCCGACCTCGGTCTCGACTTGAATCTGGTTCATGTCAGCCCGCATCGCTGGGTCCACGTACCTGTGCTGGCGGACTTCGTGGAAGCGGCATCGCGGGAATTCGTCGAGCTGCACGTTACCGGCCCGTTGTCGCAACCGACCGTACGTGCAAAACCGTTCCGGAGAATCAGCGAAGAGTTCAAACGCCTGTTCCGGAAGCGAAAACCGAAGAGGATTCAACCGGCGACGCCGTAGTCGGCGCCCCGCCGCCGTTTGGGCTGCCGCGTAAGGGGATTGCTCGCTTGGAACCCGTTGAAGCAGATAAACCTTGCCCAAGGAAGTGTACGCAGCCGGACCGCGGGCCGCTGCCGATTGTGCGGTCCGCCGTCGGCGGCATTCTGATGGGTTTGGCCAACCTCGTTCCCGGCGTCTCCGGCGGCACGATGATCCTCGTCGTGGGGCTCTACGACGAGTTCATCAGCAGTGTGGCCGATGTGACTCGCTTGCGATTCACCAGGCGAAACGTCATGTTCCTGGCGATTGTGGGTTTTGCAGCCGCGATTGCGGTTATCGCCCTGGCGGGAACGCTCGGTCGGACCGTCATACTGCACCGAAGCGCGATGTATTCGCTGTTTATCGGTTTGACGCTGGGCGGCGCGCCGCTGCTCATCCGGATGATCAAGAGAATCACGGTTTCCTCCGTGGTGGGTGTCGCCATCGGGTTTGGAATCATGGTTGCCGTTGCGGCGACGAAGGAGGAACCGCCGGATGAGCAAGCTGTAAAGGCCGCCGTAGCCGCGGGCGAGTTTGTCATCGAAGCGGACTATCAGCGCGACGCAGCCGCCGGAGTGCTTGGTATGTCCGCAATGGTTCTGCCGGGCATCTCCGGTGCTTACATGCTGCTGATCCTCGGGCGTTATGAGGCCATCCTGGCGTCGATTGATGCAGCCAAGAGCTACGCGATGTCGCTGGGACGCAGCGGCGATCCGTTGATCTTCCTGCGAGTCATCATCCCCACCGCCATCGGCGCGGTGGTCAGCCTGGTCTTCCTGACCAATCTTCTTAAGTGGATGCTCCATCACCGTGAGAAGGTGACGCTTGGTTGGCTCTTAGGCATTCTGGTCGGCTCGGTCGTCGGGATTTGGCCGTTTGACGCCGCGTCGCACACCGGCGATTACGCCTTGGGCGCCGTCCTCGCGCTCGCCGGCTTCATATTCACCGCCCTGTTATCACGACTCAGCGCATAAGAAAACGTCAAAAAGCCACAAGCGTCACATTTCGACGTTTCGGCTTTTTGACGTTTCTACGCTGCCTCAGCCGCGAGCAGGTGCTTTTTTGCAAGCTCGACTACGGCGTCGAAATCGGTAGGTGCCGAGATGGCCATCTCGCTGAGCATCTTGCGATTCAGCTCGACATCGGCTGCGGTCAAGCCGAAGATTAACCGGCTGTAGCTGATGCCGCGCATCCGGCACGCGGCCGTCAGCCTCGTGACCCACAACGACCGGAACTCGCGCTTGCGCCGGCGCCGATCGCGATAGGCATTCACGCCCGCACGGACAATCGCCTCCTTAGCCAATCGCCAGCGTTTGCCGGGCGCACCGCGATAGCCTCTGACCTTTTTGAGTAGACGGACTTTCTTTCGGTGTCGGGCGGCGCCGTAAATCGCTCTTCCCATCGTTTGTCAACTCCTATTGGGCAGATGGCTGCGCGGCACTCACCGCCGGCAATACGAGATCTCACTAGCCGCCCGGTCCGAGGGCATCCTTAATCCGGTCTCCGAAGCTCCGTTTCAACGTGCCTGGTCTGCGGAGGGCGCGGCATCGCTTGCCACTTTTCCCGCTCATCAGATGACCGGCGTTGGACCGTTTGTGTCGGACCTTACCACTGGCCGTGATCCTCACACGCTTCTTGATCCCCTTGTGCGTCTTCATCTTCGGCATTGTCTGTCCCACCTCACGCTGCTACCCTGAATGTTCAGAGCCCTACATTGTACGCCCCGGTGATCTCGCCGCAACCCCGGAAACAACGCCGCCATGGCGGCGGGGGCCGTGACCGCGTGAGCGTCACCGTTGTGGGTGCGTCTCTGAACCGAGCCCGGAACGCGAGCGATGAGTCGTGAGCGAGTGGCCAAACCGTCCCCCGCGCTGGTGCTTGGGGCTCGAATCGGTGATCCGGGCGACGTTTACACCGTGGAATCCTCCCGAATCTGCGTTTACCCCTCAAGTTGACGCTCACCCGCGACTACCTCGGGGGTTGTCAGTCACGTGACGCGCTTCGACTTAATCGGTCCGGATCAGCCCCACAGGCGCATGGCGTCGTTGAAGGTGATATACAAAAAGGCGCCGACAATCAGGAACAGTCCGATCATCTGCGTGGCCACCTGCACGCGAAGGCTGACGGGGCTGCCTTTGATCTTTTCGATGATCAAGAAGATCATCAACCCGCCGTCGACAATCGGCAGGGGCAGGAAATTAATTACCGCCAGGTTTGCCGAGATGATGGCCATAAAGAAGATGAGGTCGATCAGCCCCGATCGCGCCATCCTGCTGCCGATATCGATGATCCCCAGCGGTCCGGACACGGCGTCGATCCCGACGCTCCGCGTGAAGATCATGCGTTCCAGAATCTTGTAGACCTGGAAGATGAAGTAATACGTCTTGTGCAGGCCGATCCAGACGGCGTCGAGCGCGTTTTCGCCCTTGAGCAACTTGGTCTCGGGTGCGACGTCGATGTTCGCCGAAAACGCGATGCGTCCCAGCCACGGATCGACCATGTCTTGTGTTACGTCGATGGTCCGAGTTTGAATCTCCGCCAGAGGGTCGGCACGATACTCGACCGGTACGTCCGTTCGGCCGACGAGTTCGGTGAGGATCATCCGCGTCGCCTTGCGATAACCGACGGCTGCCTCTTCGCGCCCGCGACCCGCCGGAATCATTACGGTCTTGCGTCCGTCGATGCTCACGATACGTGCCTCAGGTCCGACACCAAGCTGAGTGCGTAGAGAGTGGGGTACAGGGAACGCGGCGACGCGAGGATGATTCTCGTTGTCCAGATACGCCAATTCGACATTGCTCCCGGCGTTTGCGCGGAAAGCGTCGATCAACTCGCGCCATCGTGAGATGGGCTTACCGTTTACAGCCGTGATCCACACACCGGAAGTAAGACCGGCCTGTATCGCCGGGCTGGGTTGCCCGTGGATCATCTCGGCGATTCCAGCAACTCGCATCACGTCATCCGCCACCAGACTATACCGGGCGTCGATGGAGCCGGGACGCTGCGGCTGGACCCACGTCGCAGACGGCTTCCCATTCGCCTTCCTGACCTTTATGGCGACGTCCCGGCGGGCGCCGGTTCTGATTGCCCGGTTGACCTCGGCCATGGTGGGGTTTGCGATACCCATGCAGGACAGGATTTCGTCACCCGCTTCAATCCCCGCCCGATAGGCCCGACCGAAGCGACGGATATCGGAGAAATACGCTCGCGGTCCGCCGTCGGAACGTGCGTTATCAGCAATTGTCTTGCAGATCGCCTGGATGGTGGCGGGCCCGCGACGGTTGCGTTTAGGACGAATGAACCCCTCAACAACCCGGTCGTCCAGCTTCCGAACCGTAAAGTGGATGTCTCGCTCGGGGCACTCCCGAATGGAACGAGCGATATCCGTGTTGCTCGGATATCGAATGTCGTCCCAACTCAGCACGGTATCACCGGCATTGAGGCCGGCCAGGTACGCGCGGCCTCTGGGATCGACCGAGAAGAAACGAACCAACGGTCGCAGGCCGAGCACGCTGATGTCGCTTCCTCCCTCAGTCTTGCTCGGGTAGAGCGTCAGGATGGGTGGAATGTCAACCTTGACCCGCTGCAGAGCGGCTTCGGGATTGTTCGGATCCTTCCGCTCAACATATACGTCTCCCTTCGCGTACACCAGGGTGTTGATGACCTCGCTGGCGTTCTGATCGGTGACCTCAACACCGTCGATTTCAACGATGACGTCGCCAACGTGCGGTTGGTCGGGTCTGGATTGATCGATCTCCGGGCCGACAACGATAATCTTACGGGTTACACCCGGCTGAATCCCGACGATCTGCCGACGGATGTCCCGCGTACTTTCGGGGATCGTGTACTCCGGTTCGACGCGGACCGATTTAAGCTGACCGTCACGCTCCACGATGAACTCGATCGGCTCGTGAAGCGGCGCGAGCATGACCGCCATACGAACCTCGTTGAATTCGAGGACGTTCTCCCCATTGATCTTCTTGATATCATCGCCCGGCAGCAGGCCGGCACGTTCGGCCGGACTGTCCGGCTCGACAAATGCGATCCGAGTGCCCATCGCTTCCATGCCGATCATAAAAACGATCATGAATAGCAGACAGGCGAACAGGACGTTCATGATGACACCGGCTGACACGATGGCCGCCCGGTGCCCGATGGGCTTATTGATGAACGATCGCGGGTCGTCCTTGAACTGCAGCTCCTTGGTCTTGTCGTCGAAATCCTCCTGCCCGAGCATCTTCACATACCCGCCCAGCGGGAGGATGTTGAAGGAGTAGCGTGTTTCGCCTCGGGTGAACCCGAAGAGTTCGCGGCCGAAGCCAACCGCGAACTTCTCAACGCGCACGCCTGTCCACTTGGCAACCGCGAAGTGTCCGATTTCGTGTACACACACGATCAGCGAGAAGCCAAGCAGCATCAGAACATACGGCCAGATGCTCCCAAAAACCGCCAGTGGCGACCATTGGGCGAAGAGGAAGGACTCAGGCTGGGTCAACAGGTTATGCATCGAGCCACCTTTTGTCGCGCCCACCGATCCGCGTCGAGCAGGTCCTCGAGCGTGGGCGAGGCGATAAACTCGTGCTCCGTCAGAGCTTGCTCAGTTTGACGAGCGATGTCGCAAAACGGTATGACGCCCTCGCGGAACAGGTCAACCGCCGCCTCGTTTGCCGCATTGAGCACCGCACCGGCCGTCCCGCCTCGCCGGGCCACCTCATGCCCCAATCGCAGTGCGGGAAACGCCTGCGTGTCGGGCGGGTGCAGGTTGAGCTGGCAGACCGCGGCAAGATCCAACCTCCGGGTGGGGCACGGGTGCCGCTTCGGATACGTCAGAGCGTACTGGATCGGCGTACGCATATCGGGCCTACCGAGCTGAGCAATCAACGAACCGTCACAATACTCCACCAGTGAGTGTATGATCGACTCCGGATGGATGACCACGCCAATCTGGTCCGGTTTCAGATCGAAAAGCCAGCGGGCCTCCACGATTTCCAGGGCCTTGTTCATCATGGTGGCTGAGTCGATCGTGATCTTTGGCCCCATCTCCCACGTCGGATGGCGAAGCGCGTCCTCGACCGTGATGGCGTCCATTGCCTCCCGGCTCCAGGTTCTAAACGGCCCCCCGGAGGCGGTTAGATAAACCTTGTGGACGTCGCCCGCCCGACCCGCGTGCATGGCCTGGAAGATCGCCGAGTGCTCACTGTCGACCGGGATGATCTCCGCGCCGTTTTGCTCCGCCAACCGCATTACAAGCGATCCGGCAATGACCAACGCCTCCTTGTTCGCCAGGGCGATTCGCCGTCCAAGCTCGACCGCCCGCAGGGTTGCAGCGAGACCGCCCGCTCCGACCACCGCGCTGATGACGCAATCGCAAGGGACGCTGTCGACCAGATCGAGCAGGGCGCGATCACCGCTGTGTATGGTCGGCGAGTAGGCAAGCGCCGCATCCAGGTCTGCGCCGCCGTCCGCCCGAGCAATGGCGACCGCTTCCGGTCGGAACCGGTTCGCCTGGTCGGCTAGTTGCTGATAGCGAGAACCGGCCGTAAGCCCGGCAATCTCCCATTCCTCCGACAGGTCCGCCAGAACCTCGAGCGTTCGCCTGCCAACGGATCCGGTCGATCCAAGGATGATGGCCCGTTTTTTCATCCGGTTCTCATTTGCGCAGTCAATCGGAAACCCGTGGAATTCTCGGGTGACATGATACGTGTGACTGCGCGCCTCGACAAGCTGCGGTGTGATTCCCCGCTGCGCGCCCGCCCCATTTCGACAGACCGGCACCGATTGCCGGACGATCAGGGCGGACCTATAATGCAGTTGCCGATGGCCAGAGCAAGGTCAAGCCGTATCCCAGGGGTCAATAATGCGAAAGCTGCTACTTACTACCCGTCTGTTTTCCGTTGAACACAGAGTATACGCGCAGGACGGACCTGACCCGATCACCCGTGATGTCGTGGTCCATCCGGGAGCGGTGGTGATTCTGCCGATCCTGGACGACCGTCGCATCGTGATGATCCGCAACTACCGCTACACCGTCGAGAGCGAACTTCGGGAGCTACCCGCCGGGACGCTTGAACCCAACGAAAAACCGATCGAAACGGCCCGGCGCGAGCTCGAGGAGGAGACGGGCTACCGGGCGGGTCGGATGCAACCGCTGATGGAGTTTTACACCTCACCCGGCTTCTGTACCGAGCGGATGCACGCATTCGTGGCGAACGAACTCACACAGGTCGGGCAGAACCTCCAGGGTAGCGAGCGTATTGTTGCTGAGCCGATCGAAGTGGACGAGGTTCGCAACCGGCTTATCCGCGGCGAGTTTGTTGACGGGAAGACCATAGCGGTTCTCGGCCGGTACTTCCTCGGGGATCATAAGTAGCAGAACTGTCTTATGGGTTGGCAGGATCGAGATTACGCCAGACGCGGGCCGACACGCGGACCGGTCTGGTCCACAGGCCCGTCCCACGTACACGTTGGGCGCAGCATCGTCACCATATTGATCATCATCAATGTTGTCGTGTTCGTGCCGTTTTATCTGCGCATAACCTTGGGTGACTATATCTTCGCCTTCGGCGCGATGCAGGCCAAAGCTGTCATGCACGGTCAGATCTGGCGACTCATAACAGCGCAATACCTGCACGCGGGCACCGGGCACCTGCTGCTGAACATGATCGGACTTCACTTCCTCGGCCGGCCGCTCGAACGAATGTGGTCGACGCGCAAGTTCTTCACAATCTACACGCTCTGCGGATTGATTGGGAACGTGTTCTACACGATTCTCGGGGTATACGGCGTGATCCATCCTGAGATGCCCGCGGTGGGGGCGTCGGGCTCGATCTATGGCCTGCTGGGCATCGTGGCTGTCTTGTTTCCGACGGCGACCGTATACGTTTATTTCCTCTTTCCGATCCGCATTCGAACAGCCGCGCTTATCTTCGGAGGTATAGCACTCCTGACGGTGCTGGGACGGGGGGCCAACTACGGCGGGGAGGCTTGCCATCTGGCTGGTCTGGGCTTCGGCGTGTGGTGGGCGATGAAGGGTGACACGTGGTGGTCAGCGAGCGGACGGACGTGGTGGCGGCGACTTACATCGCGTTCGTCGGGATCTCACCGTCCGGTCCGGGCGCGAAAACCGCGAGGGTTTACCGCCAAGGTCGCGGAACGCCGCGCGGACGCGGAGACAATCGACCGCATCCTCAAGAAAGTTTACGACGGAGGCATCCACAGCCTGACCGAGGCGGAGAAGCGGGCGCTCCAAGATGCAACCGAACGGCAGCGACAACGGGATCAAGAGGCGGGGCGCGTTGATCGACTATAACTGATTGCGTATCGGGACGTCCCGAGCGAGCCGCAGGCTAAAGCCTGCGCAGATATCGCGTCAGCTGGAACATTACGCGGTAGCAGGCAACCCCGTGCGAATTGCGGCCTGCGTAGACCGTCAGGAAGTAGACACACCGGGATCCCTGTGGAGTTGAGAGTGTGCGATGACATGGGATGAAATTGTTGAGGTGGTGCGCAACGGAAATGGAATGAGTTGGGGTGATTGGGACTTAGCTAGCCCTCGGCGGCGCCCATCGGGCGTGTGGGTAGATCTCGGCGACGGGAAAAATCTGAATATCCCCGGCACAAAGACCGGTCCCAAGGGCATACAGCTCTTGCCCGCAAGCGATGGCCAACCGGTACCTGCGCTGACGACTCAACAGCGCGACGAGTTGGATTTGTGATCGCTGGACCGAGAACCGGTGGACCGAGAATCCCTTCTCGGTCCTCTCGTGTGTGCCGAGAAAGGATTCTCGGCACAGCACAATCCGGATGTCCGCGCGGGTTGAAACCCGCGGCTCGTTAAGCGGAAATCGTTTGCGGGGAAACGCATGAGCATGGTTCCTGCCGGCAGACCGCTGGACAATCCAATCAACTGGTCGTTTCGGATCGGCCGGTTGTTCGACATCGACGTCCGCGTGCACATCGTGTTCGTCATTTGTGCGGTTGTGCTCGTGTGGATGGAGATACCCAAGGTTGACTCAGGTTTGGATTGGTCGCTCGGCAGCGTCTTGGTCAATGCACTCGGCATCTACGCGCTTCTTTTTTTCATCGTGCTGCTCCATGAGTTCGGCCACTGCTTTGGCGCGCGCCATACCGGCGGTGAGGCGGATGAGATTCTGCTCTGGCCTTTGGGAGGGCTTGCGTACACCAACCCGCCGCACACTGCTTCCGCGCACATGATCACGACCGTGGCCGGCCCGTTGGTCAACGTGTTTCTATGTATGATCTGCACGCTTGTACTGGTGCTCTGGACAGGTCGTCTCGGTGCGGTGCCGTGGAACCCTCTGCACCCGATGTGGCCTGCCGACGTGTCATTCCATCCGACGACGGCACAGCTTTGGGTGATACGTTTTTTCGGCCTGAGCTATTTCATCCTGCTGATCAACCTGTTGCCGATCTTCCCGTTTGACGGCGGGCGGATCGTCCAGGCGTGGCTGTGGCCCAGGAAGGGGCACCACACGTCGATGGAGATCGCGACCGCCACCGGGATGATTGGTGCCGTCATCGTCGGGCTGTTCGGCCTGTTTACGGAGCAAAGCTGGTTGTTACTGATGATCGCTGTGTTCGGTTACTTCACCTGCTGGCAGAACCGGCGGATGCTGCGGGAGCAGGGTGGCATGGGGACTGGTGAGTTCGGGTACGATTTCTCGAAGGGGTACACCTCCCTGGACCGCGAGGAGACGCGACGGCAACAGCCCGGCTTCTTCGAGCGACGTCGAGCCCGCAAAGAGGCGAAAAAGGCCCGGCGCGACCGCGAACAACGCGCGGCGCATCACAGAGCGGTCGAGCACATCCTCCGTAAGATATCCGACGCCGGAGTTGAGTCGTTGACACCCCGCGAGCGGCGCATCCTCGAAGACGAAACACAACGACAACGCGCAGCACCCGAGTCACCCTCCGAAGACAATCATCCCTGACAAAGGAGCGCGCCACCGGGGAACCCATTACTATGCGGTCCTACGTAAGTTCGTGTTCGTTTTGTATGCCAGAGACAGGGCCGTCTCCG